>BJGB01000009.1 GCA_014190215.1 Actinomycetes bacterium
CATTTTAGCACGGAACCGGAGATGAGAATCTCCCATATCCCTTTGGCATATCTGCGGTCTGACGTACCGGACAGCCTCGTTGACTGACCTGTCTATATTGGGGAGACGTCACAACACGCGTTCCAAAAAACGGCGTTTCGCGTTCCAAACGTTTACTGAAATCCCAACTAATGCCCCATCAATACCTGAGTGGTGATTGACGCCCCTAAATCAATCGGCGTCGACTGTTAGGGCTTGGCGCAAACTAGTGCCGTCGATGAAGACGCTCAACCACAAAGGTCGTTCTTCATGTGCGTTTTCGGTATTGGTCGTTGCAAAGACAAGGGTGCCTGCCTCTGCCACCTCATGTAAAAACTCTCGGTGCAGCGAATAACTGAATGCCACGGCAAACATTGCCTCGACAGGACTCGTCAATCGCACACCAATGACAACGGCATCATCTTGCCGAATCGCATGAGTATTGACGTCACCTATGCCCTCAACGGCGTGCACTCTGGCAAGATCGGCAATTTCGGGTGACTGTGACACATCAATGGTGACTGTTGGCATCCAAACATTTTCGTCAATGAAGGTGTGGCCGATTTCTTGGGCAACAAACACCGGCACACTCATGAATTCTCCTCAGTCGTTTGACATTGTAGGTACTTATCGGGTTTGACAACTTCGAGAACAACTATCGAGATAGATGCCTTCTCATTCTTGATTCGTTGCTACCCTCGCCTCATGGCTCCCCTCAAACGATATGTTCGCCCTCTTCTGATCGTCCACTTGGCATCAACCCTCTTCATGGTCGGGCTGATTTGGACCATCCATGTAGTCCACTATCCGTTGTTTGCCTATGTCGGCGAATCCACGTACATCCCATTCCAAGCCGAACATGTCAATAGAATCGGGAAACTTCTTTTGTTGCCCTGGCTGACTGAAGGTGTGACGTTGTTAGGACTTCTGCTTCTTGCCTTTCTAGGCAAACACCAAAATCTACGGTTACCGGTATTCCTCAACGGAATTGGTATGGCCATCGCTCTTGTCATTAGCGGAGTTTGGTCCGCTCCAGCTCACGGAGAACTCTCAGACGGATTCATTCAGTCCGTACACGATCGACTCATGACCGCAAACCTTGCTCGTACTCTCGCGTGGACACTGTGTGGGATCAGTGCCGTGTGGCTAGTTGCTCGTCAATGGTCTACCGATACCAAGACGTCATCCGTTACATCATGATTTTTCAATACTGGGGCGCAACCGAAGAAGAGATTCAAAGTGCTGTAGTTGGCGACGATTTGTGTCGCGATGCAACGCTCATCGCCACTCGGTCAATCACGATTGCTGCTCCCCCAGAAAGGGTTTTTCCTTGGATTCGACAAATGGGTTTTGGGCGAGCCGGTTGGTATAGCTACGACTGGCTCGACAATCTTGGTCGTAAAAGCGCAACCACTATTCATGCCGAATGGCAAACGGTTAAATCAGGAGACAAGATTCCTGCTGGTCCGATTTCATTCACTGCAACCATTGTTGAAGCACCACATCACTTTGTTCTAGAGATTCAATCGCTGGGCAAAAAGTCCCCCAAACTACATTTCACCCTCGCCTACGAATTGCGGGATGATCCACAAGGAACTCGTTTAGTGACACGCATGCGATCACGTATCAAGTTGCCACTGGGTTCACTTTTCGAGAAGCTGATTCTTGGCCCTGGCGACGGCATCATGCTGCGCCGCCAACTCCTTAGGATTAAAGAGAGTGTGTCACGCTGAAATTAGCCCTGCGCCTTCCCGTTCTGGGCACACCAGGGATATTCTCAAGCGATGAATAGCAGCAATATCCGCGTCGGTCTACTTGCTTATGGCGCAATCGGACACGAACACAATCTCGCCGTCCAAAACACCAGTGGTCTTGAACTGACGGCCGTGTGCGATATGAATCCAGAGCGTGTTGCCGCAGCCCTCAAGCTTGCACCAGAGGCAACACCCTTTAGTGATGCAACAGAAATGTTGAATTCTCAACTTCTCGACCTTGTTGTCATTTCGACCCCGCCAAATACTCATTTCCAGTGGGCCAAAGAATCATTGTCCCGCGGTATTCACGTTGTGCTTGAAAAGCCCATGGCACTCACTGCCGATCAATGCGACGAGCTCATGGCACTTGCGTCAACAAAGAAGCTCATGCTTGTGGTGTATCAGAACCGCCGATTTGATGATGACTTTGTCACAATGCGCGAAATCATTCGTTCCGGAGAAATCGGCGATGTCTATCACTACGACAGTTTTGTCGGCGGATACTCGCGCCCGTGCGATTACTGGCACTCAAACGCCGAGGTCTCGGGTGGCGCAATTTTTGACTGGGGTAGTCATTTCCTCGATCAGATTCTGAACATCATTCCTGATGATGTCGCTCACGTGAGTGGACAAAACCACAAGCGCGTCTGGACTCACGCAACGAATGCCGACCACGCACATGTCACGGTCACCTTCACGACAGGCAAGCAGGCAACCTTTGTTCATTCCGACCTCGCCGCTGCTCGTAAGCCCAAGTTTTACCTGTTGGGAACACAGGGAGCAATCATTGGCGATTGGGATCCGGCTGGCGAACCAGCGGTTGCCGACCTGCCCGCGATTCTCACGGTGCATCGCACCGATGGCACGTCACGCGTTGCACCTTTGCAGCCGCTAGCGCCCCACGAATTCCATCGCTCGATTGTCAAATTGATCAACAATGCAACGCCAATGGAAGTCAATGCATTGCAATCGCGCAACGTTGTCGCAATTATGCAAGCCGCCGAACAATCAGCCGTGCAAAACGCCATGCCGGTTGTGCCTGTGCTTAGGCGGTCATAACAAGTGACTGTGAACTGGGGGTTTCTGGGCGCTGGTTTTGTTGCCAGTCGTGGACTTGCTCCCGCCGTGCACGCATCTCGCGGCGCGAACCTCTATGCAGTTGCCAGCCGTGACGAACAGCGGTCTGCAACTCTTGAACCAGAACGAGTTCACGCAACATACAACGACCTATTGGCTGACGAACGCGTCGACGCCGTGTACATCAGCTTGTCGAATAGTCAACATCTTGAATGGGTCACGAAGTCGCTCGAAGCCGGTAAACACGTTCTCTGCGAAAAACCACTTGGACTCAACGCAACCGAGACAGAAGCAATGTTTGAATGCGCATCCCGCCATGACCGCCTTCTGATTGAAGCAGTGTGGGGCCGATGGCACCCTCGATTTGCCCGCATGGTTGAAGTAGTCGCCAGCGGAATTATCGGAAACATTGAGCACATCGAAACTGCGTTCACATTCACGTCAGAGATGACCGACAACTATCGAATGAACCCAGCAATGGGTGGTGGAGCCTTACTTGATGTTGGGTGTTATCAGGCCCACGCATGGGTCGCGCTGACGGCGGGTGCATCTGATCTAAAAATTACTAATCTTTCTCGCGCGATCGGGCCAACTGGTATCGATCTGACAACTGATGTCTCAGTGCGTATCAACAATTTGACCACGGCACACTCAGTGAGCTCGTTTGCCCTGCCCAGCCAACAACAATTCATTGTTCGGGGGTCACTCGGGCAGATCAGCACTGAGGCTGGCGAGTCATTCACGACATGGAACGAAGAATGTTCTCTGCGAATCAACGATGTCGTTGAAGAATTCGCAGTCACGAATGCGTTTGTGGAAATGGTTGAGAATGTCAGTCGAGTTATTGATGGTGATGAAGGCTGGATGGTGTCGAGCGCAGATTCAATTCGTGTCGCGAATATTCTTGACGCGATCGCACGACACTCCTAAATCAAAAAGCTTTTTGTTGAGAAGATGACAAAGTCTTTCGTCACTCATGTGCTGATGTGTGTGTACATCTAGGCGGGCGAAGGCAATAAACGAATTAGCCGGCGAGTGGCTTCAGAGTCTCAATCTCTGCCGTCTGACCAGAGATAACGGCGTTGGCAAGTGCGCGAATTTCGCTATTCTTGCCGTCCGCAAGTACTTCATTTGCCATGGCGATTGCACCTTCGTGGTGCGCAATCATGGCCTTTGCCCAAGCCGCGTCAAAGTCTGTGCCTTTCAATTGACCGAGTGCATCCAAGTCTCCAACTGTCAGCATTCCATCCATCATTGAGGATGAGTCCATTGGTCCCATCTCCATTGACGCGCCCCAAGCAGTGAGTAAGGCTTTCATCTGCGCGATTTCAGGATCCTGTGCTCCCTGTATTTGGGTGGCAAGTTCAATGATCGCCGCGCTGGCTCCCGTTGAGGGGTCGAGCGCAATGTCGGACATTTCAATGGCTTGTTCATGATGAGGAATCATGTGTTGAGAAAACATAACGTCTGCATCATTGAAGTCGGCAGAGATCGGAATGGAATCATCCATCTTCGTTGAGCCCATGTCCATGGAGCCCATGTCTGAGGAGCATGCGCCGACAAACAATGTTGCCGATGTAAGTGCAACTGCGGTGAAAGTGAGTTTTTTCACTGAGTTTCTCCTGATCGGTTACTGAACTGACTACTACGAATTTACGTCAACGCTTCGGATCTGGGACTTCACACTCGAGCGTATTTAAGAACTTCCTCAGAGAAGCGCTCTCTTATTTCAACAGTTACTGACGGTCGAGTGCGAGCCACTGCGGCATCTAGATCTGCACTTGCCACGAAAGCAGGCTCTAAACCTTCTCTAATGCGATCAAAGGTTGCCGCTGCTGCTCGTTGCGAGGCAAGTTCAACGTCACCTGGTGTAAACCCTTCGGTTTTCAGAGCAAGTTCTTCAATATCAACTCCCTGATGATCTAATCGCGCCAGCGCCGCCTCCCACAGTGAACGTCGCGCCGATAGGTCAGGGGGACCGATGGGAATGACTAAATCAAATCTTCCAGGTCGCAGAACGGCAGAGTCAATATCGGCGACAAAATTAGTGGCACACACCAAAAGATGTCCGGGAGTTGAACGGAACAAAGGAATCATCTTCAGCAACTCGTTGACTACACCCTTAGTAGACGAATTGTGTTCTCTCGCCGAGGCGATTTCATCAAATTCATCAATGAATACGACCGCACGATCCAACTGCAAAAGATCGTTCATCGCTGATCGAAGTTCTGCGGACATCGAGTCAACTCCACTTTCCAGTTTGGATGGCAGCAGTTCAACAAATGGCCATCCCAGTCGACCAGCGATGGCCTTGGCAAAAGTTGTTTTACCAGTGCCAGGGGGACCAAATAGCAGGACCGTTGCTGGGGCTTTTACACCAACCTTGCTTGCGGTTTCGGGGTCAGCGAGTGGCGCAACAACACGCCCGGCGATGATCTGCTTTTCCTCTTGCATTCCAGCAACACGGTCCCAAAGCTGTCCGGAAAGAAGTTCACCACCGTACTGATCAATGATCCGCATCGAAATCGGAGCAATTGGTTCAAGCTTTTCGTACAACACAAGCCCGTGGGTTGGGGTAAATCCTCGATTCAAGAGTGCTGTTTCTCCTGCCTGTGCATTTGACAACAAAGCCGAAATTTTCCTCACACCAAGATGAAGAAACTTTTCTTCGAGACGTTGCAACATTGCTGACCCGAGGCCTTGGTGCCGCCAACTTGGGTCAATCATCACAACATTTATCCACGCATCATCTGCAACTGTGCGCGCCTGCACAATGCCCACAATTCGCTCGCTCTCAATGGCCACCACACCGGGCGCACCACTTGACACGTCATTCACAAACTGCGCGATATCTACAGACTTGGTATCGGGGAGACCTCTGCATTCCTCTAAAAGGCGTACTGCAGGACCAATGTCAGAGGGAAGAAAATCGCGAATGACGGGGAACACATTTGTAGTATTTCACCTCTAAAACGCTTGTGTGAACATCAGCACCCAATTGCTCAATAATTTATGCACTTTCCTAGTGGAGCTGACTCAAGATTCACTAGCGCCCCTCAGGCGAGGGAGGAAAACGAAAAGGACGGGAGCAGTGAATACTGCTCCCGTCCTTTCATGACTAACTAACTCATTTGGTTCTAGCGCTCGTCGCCTGAACGCGCCTTAGCGATATTCAGAATCATCAAGCCGTACAGTGCTTTGGCGGTGATGTCAGCCACTGTGTACGCCAGTTGACGTGCAGTCTCGGCACCTTGATGACCTTCGTTGAAAATCACTGGGAACAAGTAACCGATTGGGTAGACCAGCCATGTCACCAACAAAATTCTGGTTGCATTCTTGATTGAAGAAGCAACAGCGCCTGTCTCGCGTGAACCAGAAGCCTTCAATTCTCCAGCCAAGACAAACAAAATGTAGGCAAATGGGATCATCGCAAGAACCCAGAATGTCCACTTTGTGCTATCGCTCGTTGACACTTCACCTGGGTAACCAAGGCCAACCATCAAGACCGTTGCTGGAACAAGAGTCTTCAGCAAAGATTTGCGGCGGTCGGACGTGACACCGAGGACGATCAACAGTTCAATGACTAGCAATGGAACAGTGATCAACCAGTCCGCGTAGCGGTAACCCTCGTTCATTTCGCCAATTGACCAGCCCTGCCAAATGCGGTAGTAGTGATATCCAGCGATTCCGACAACAATTGCCGATACCGCTACTCCTGTTTGGTACTGCTTCGAAACGCTCTTGATCTGCGTGAGGAAGTACACGAACGCACCAAACATCACGGCGGTTCCAAACGACAGTGCGTTGTACACGAGATTATTTAAAGTTGCATCTTCTAACATGACCTATCCCTTCTGATACGGCAGAGGGCCTGATGCCCCCTCGCCAAAACAAACAGTAATCGCTTTTTCTTCCGATGAAGTATCCAAAAGATAAATAAAATCATCTTTTTTTGCCCTGCTCCTTTGACCGTAAAGCCCAAGAAAGTGGCACGATGGAGTGGTGATCAGAGCGCTAAAACAGACAATCCTCCTTGGAGTCATAGCAATGGCCTCGTTGGGGTCTGCGGCGTCGGTTTCCGCCTATTCCGCGAGCCCCCCGGAGGGCTCGGAACCCGTCGAAATGCAGACCCTCAGCCAGCAACCCCCGGACACCAATGACTTCATGGATCTTGAGCGGGACGTCACTTCGTGTATCAGTTCAAACCCGTTGCCAGGTTGCGGACGCCAGCCAACCAGCTCCGGTGATCGCGGTGGATGGCAACAACTCCTTTTATTTGCGGTCATGTTTGGTGGAATGTCAATTATTTTTTGGCGGGTCTACTTGGCTGTGCGCCTGCGCGATCGCCAGTCCACATGATCACTGTCCAGTGAATTTTGGCGGACGTTTCTCTAAGAAAGCCTGACGCCCTTCGGCGGCATCTTCACTTGCCCATGCCGCCAGACGGGCTTGCTCAATTTCTTGCATTGAAATCTCCATGCCGCCGAGTCTTTCGAGGGCTTTCTTGTGCGCCCGAATAGTCAGCGGTGCCAACTGCGACATTTCCTGAGCCCACGCCATGGCGTCATCGACGGTTCCGAGACGATGCACAAAACCACCCAACAGATCTTGTGCCAGCATCGGTTGAGCCGAGAGCAACATATATCGTGCCGCACTCCAACCGGCCTCGCGACCGATCCGTTCAACCGTCCAGGAGTCAACCGCCAATCCCAAGTTCGCGGCTGGGACCCCAAACTTGCTCAGGCTCGTCGCCATCCGCAGGTCGCAGGACGCAGCAAGTTGCGACCCCGCGCCGAGAGCAGGTCCGTCAATGGCCGCCAAGGTGACACAATCCAATCGTCCAAAGCCGTGGAGAACTGCCAATAGGGTCTCGGTAAATTCTCCAAGCTCAACCCCGCCCAAATCCGCTCCACTGCAAAAGGCGGGTGGGGTGCCAGTGAGCAGTAGAACTCTCGCACCACCTCGGGATGCTGATTCTTGGGCCTGCTGTAAATCCAGCAGTGTCGCCAGGTCAACAGCATTTCTCTTCTCGGGTCGATCAATGACCACTTTGCACACTGAACCGAACCATTCCAGAATAATCGCCACGGTACAACGGTAGCCCGTAGATAGCGCACGGCTCTCTCCCCCGTAGGCTCTGAAGTGTTATGTCAATGCAAAATCACTCAAACCCAGACACCGATCCAGTGCGCCAACGGCGTGCTCTGATGACTCGTTGGACTCAACGCGCCAATCGTGTTGGCTATCTGTTATTTGCGGCCGCCATCGTCTTATTTATCGTGGCTTTTACTGGAGATTTCAATGACACTATGGTCACCCTGATTGTCATCTGCATGACCATTGGTTCAATCTTGTTAGCGCCAGCCATCGTCTTGGGCTACGGACTCAAGGCCGCTGAAAAAGATGATCTGGCGCAAGGTCGCTGAAATGATGTTTAACTTTCGCCATGCAACTTTGGGGACATCATGTCTCTGAGGATGCCAGCTGCTGAAAGACGTGAACAGTTGCTTGCCGTTGCGCTTGATGTCTTCGCTGGCGAGGGTTACCACCAAACATCAATGAATCAAATTGCCGAAGCAGCAGGAATTACTAAACCAGTTCTGTATCAACATTTTGCATCAAAACGTGAGTTGTATCTGGCCCTGATCGAAGAAGCTGGCGGGCGTCTTCTGCACATCATCACCGCTCCGAGCATCACTGAGACAAGCGGCCGTCGACGAGTTGAACTCGGATTTTTGGCATACTTCCAATGGGTCTATGACGACCACGATTCGTTCCAATTGCTCTTTGGTGGTGGATCGCGACGAGATGCCGAATTCAGCGAAGCCGCAGGCAAGTTTCAATCGCTCGTGGCAGACGCCATTGAGCCACTGATCACTGCCGATATTGACATTGAGCACCGCCGCACTTTGGCCCACGCGATAGTCGGACTCGCCGAAGGGGTTTCGCGGCGCCTCATTCGCTTGGGTAACGACTTTGATCCTGAATTAATCGCTCGTCAAGTGAGCGAACTGGCTTGGGCTGGACTTCGTGCTGCCCAACGCCCCGTCTGAAGCCCTTACTTCACTCGCCGCAAAACGCGCAGGCTGCCCGTCGTTGACAGATCTTCAAATTTTCCGCTGCCGAGAGCTGGTAAATAAATCTGTTCGTACGGCGGGCGTCCACCATCAGCGGGATTGGGAAACACATCATGAATCGCCAAGGTGCCGCCTATTGCAACATGGGGTGTCCAGCCTTCATAATCCCAACGAGCGGGCTCGACACCATGGCCACCATCAATAAACAAGAACGCCAGTGGGGTTGTCCAATACTTCGCCACAACTGGTGACTGACCAACGACGGCGAGGACATGATTTTCTAAGTCAGCGTGAAACATGGCGTGACGAAAAAATGGAAGCGTGTCCATTTTGCCGATGACGGGATCAACGAGTGAATCGTCATGCCATTGCCAACCTGGCTGATTTTCTTCAGACCCTCGATGATGATCCACTGCGAATAAAACCGTGTCACATTGGCGTGCTGCGTCACCTAACCAAATCGTCGAACGCCCACAATATGAGCCGACTTCCAGCATCGGTAAACCAGGTAAACCGCGAGCAGCAACTATCGCTGCCTCATGTAGCGCGTCACCTTCGTCCATTGGCATAAAGCCATTCGTCACAAGTGCTAACTCACGCAGTTGCGCAGAGATCACCACTTATCCCAATGAATAATCGTTTCAGGGTCTGGACGAGCTGCAGCCTTAAAGTCGGTTCCTTTTGTAAAAGCCAATGGGGACAGACATGTTTGCTGCACTGTGTCAAACGGAATGCCCAAGATGTCGGCAACTTGCTGTTCCATCATAAGATGCACGGTGGTCCAAGCAGTTCCTAGGCCGCGAGCACGGGCAGCCAACATGAAACTCCACATCGCCGGCAAGATATTCGCCATCACCGATGATGCCATCATGCCAAGTCCACCAGCAGCTTCAGTTCGACCACCCATATTGCAGGCGATGACTAAGGCTGGGGCATCACCCATGTGGTCACCTAAATAGTCAGCCGAATCAGCTGAACGCGCTTGTTGCTTATTGGCATCAACATCGCCCTTATCAATGGAGCGGATATACACGCCATCCATCGCCTGATACTGCGAGAAGCATTCGCGGTACACAGCACCGATGGCTTTGCGCTTGGCCTCATCTTTGACGATGATGAAGCGCATTGTCATATTGTTTGAGCCAGACGGTGTTTGCATGGCCATCGCGACGCACTCGCGAATCAGTTCATCGGGAACCGGGCGCTCAAAATCGAGGCGCTTACGTACGGCGCGAGTAGTTGATAAAAGTTCATCGGGATTTAAAGGTAAAAGTGTCACGAAAAGACCTTAGCCAATAATCGGTGACGATTACGCCCTCACGTACCACGGTTTTCATGGCATGATGGAGGTGTGTTTAACGCCCTTGACGATCTCATTTCCCTGCTTGACCTAGAAGTCATTGAAGTCAATATTTTTCGTGGTCGTTCACCCGAAGAAAATCGCCAGCGAGTTTTCGGCGGTCAAGTAGCCGGCCAGGCCCTCGTCGCTGCTTCACGCACGATTGACGATCGTGACCGCCGAGTCCATTCACTTCATGCCTATTTCTTGCGTCCGGGAGATCCGACGACACCGATTTTGTACGATGTGGACCGAATTCGCGACGGTAAAAGTTTCTCCACCCGCCGAGTTGTAGCGATCCAACATGGACAGGCCATATTCAACCTGCAAGCAAGTTTTCATGCCCACGAGGATGGTCTCACTCATCAGGTGCCCATGCCCCAAGTCCCAGCCGCCGATACTTTGCCTGATTTCAAGACACGTATGGAACCGCACAAGGCCCTGTTGGGCGAGTGGTACGACAGACCGCGACCGATCGACATCCGCTATGTTGAAGGTGACCCGATGTCGCGGTCTCGCACCCCGACTGTGAGCCAACAGGTATGGCTGCGTGCCGATGGCACCCTCCCCGAAGACCCCACCCTGCATGCCTGCATCGTGACCTATGCCAGCGACATGACGCTCTTAGATACCACCGTGCTGCCGCATGGTCTGAACTGGACCGATAGCGGCGTGCAGATGGCCAGCCTTGATCATGCAATGTGGTTTCATCGTCCATTTCGTGCCGATGAATGGTTGCTCTATGACCAAATGACACCAACGACCTCAGGAGCCCGCGGACTGGCGACTGGATCGATCTACACCCATGACGGACAACTCGCCATCACCGTTGTCCAAGAGGGACTCATTCGACGCGAGCGTTCATGAGTCGTCGCAATTCCCAGATTCAAGGTTTCATCGGCGCGCTGATTGTTCTCTCTCTTGCTAGTTGCTCATCGGACAAAGCCACTGTCTCTGATTCATTAGCGCCGGTAGACACCAATCAACCCAGCATCACGAGCACTACCGAGATCGCCACAACTCTTCCTAGCGAACCTTCCTTCAACGGAACTCTTAATTCGCCGATCACTGGATTTTTTGAGCCCGTTGATTTAGCAATTCGCCCAAGCACCGATACCGATCCCGCGACTACCTTCATCGTTGAACGGGGCGGCACCATCAGACCTTTTTACTCTGATGGCACGAGTGACGATCCAGTGGCCGATCTTTCGGAGTTGACAAAACCTGGTGGCGAACAAGGACTCTTGGGTCTGACTTTTTCACTTGATGGGACCCATGCATTTGTCAATTACACCGACATTGCCGGCGACACCACCATCGATCAGTTCAACGTTGATCCCGACGGCACATTTATCATGTCTTCACGACAAACATTATTGACATTGAAGCAACCATTTCCGAATCACAACGGTGGCGATCTTCTACTGTCGCCCGACGGTGATGCGCTACTCGTTTTTACTGGTGATGGTGGAGCGGGTGGAGATCCCCTACGGGCCTCTCTTGACCTCAAGTCTTATCTCGGCAAGATTCTGATGATTGATCTCACGACAGCGCCTGCGCAAGACCCGACGACATCAGCCAAAGTTTTGGCTGTGGGATTACGCAACCCATGGCGCGTGAGTTATGACAGCGTCAGTGGAAATCTCTGGATCGCTGACGTCGGGCAAAATCTTTGGGAAGAGATCAATGTCCTACCATATGCTTCGACAGAAGGTGTGAGTTTCGGTTGGAGCGCCATTGAAGCGACACACCCATATAACGCCGATCAAGAGGCGATCAACAAAAATTTTACTCAGGATACCCCGATATATGAATACGAACATGTTGACAACAACTGCTCGATTTCGGGTGGGGCCGTGTACCGCGGGACACAAGTTGCGAGTGTTGGCACTTGGTATATCTTCAGTGACTATTGCAGCGGCAATGTCCAAGCATTATGCGTGACTGATGAACTGACATCTTGCGGCATTTTGTCACTCGGTACCGTGCCACAAGCGGTTGCCGTGATGCCCGATGCCAACGGTGAACTGTGGGTTCTCTCACTATCTGGTGAGGCCGTGCCGATCACCAAAAAATCGTAATCTCAGCGTCGTTGACCCATAAACATGCGCTTCAGTTGATCATAGTTTTCAATGCAATGACCCGCGCCAAGGACGACTGCTTCAAGTGGCATATCAGCCATAAGCACAGGAACTTGCGTTTCTAGTTCAATGCGCTGAGCCAAACCGCGCAACAAACCACCACCGCCAACAAGATGTATGCCGCGACCCAAAAAATCTTGAGCTAATTCTGCTGGAGCTTTTGCTAAGCAACGCACAACTGATTGCACAATTTGCGTGACCGTATCGTCAATCGCGTAGCGAATTTCTTCCGGTGTCAACACTACGGTCTTCGGTAAACCTTGCATCAGATCACGACCATTGACTTCGGCTTCAACCTCGTCGGGAGTGACTGCTGCTGAGCCAATCGCAACCTTGATATCTTCGGCCGTTCTTTCGCCAATGGCAATACCGTGTTCACGACGCACATAGTTTTGGATAGCGACGTCAATATCAAAACTGCCAACTCGGACTGCTTCGAGGGCCACGATGCCACCGAGACTGATGACCGCCGTTTCACTCGTACCGCCACCGATGTCGATAATCATGTTTCCGATCGGTTCATCGATGGGTAATTGGGCGCCAATAGCTGCGGCCATAGGTTGCTCAATCAATTGTGCGTCCGCTGCTCCCGCTCGACGAGCCGCATCGGTCACGGCGCGCCGTTCAACTTCAGTAATTGCTGAGGGCACACAGATAACAACCTTTGGACGGGTAAAACGACTGACTCCGACACGCTGTAATAAAAGCCGAATCATGCGCTCGGTGACATCAAAGTCAGTAATAGCGCCACCACGTAGTGGGCGAACAGCCACAATGTAGCCAGGGGTTCGGCCAATCATCTGCCACGCTTCATGACCCGTAGCTAAAACCTCACCAGTTTGGCGATTCATGGCGATCACCGAAGGTTCGTTCAGAACGATGCCTTTGCCTTTCATATAGACCAAGGTGTTGGCGGTGCCGAGATCGATCGCTAAGTCACGTGCCATCGGATGAATCCTCAAGTTCTATTTTTTTCGTTGGTTCCATTTTAAATTTTCGTGTCTCAGGCGATAAGGCGTCAAGATGCTTATTAAAGTCATTGACGCTGTCGTCACTAATTGGGGTACGACGATTTGTTGCCAAAAATCCAAAGATCACAAGACAAATCAAGATCACAATGATCAGGACAACACGCATCAGATACCTGACCCCTCAACAGTGGGAACCACAGATACATCAGTCAGAGATGAGGCACGAGTACCCCAGTCGCTTCCGCCGTCCCATGTTTCATGCTTCCAAATCGGAGCAGTTGATTTGAGAGCGTCAATCATAAACCGAGCTGCGGCAAAAGCTTCCGGACGATGGGGTGCCGAAACAACTGCCACCACGGAACTCTCATTCAGTTCAATGCGTCCCACGCGATGCAACAGAGCAACTCGACCCAAAGTAGACCAGCGTTGTCGAGCCTCGACAGCGATTGCCTTGAAGCGGGGAATGACTTCTTCCTCGTAGGCCTCATAATCAAGAAACTGCACGCCTGTACGAATGTCATTTCCTTCCACGGCGTGATCTCTCACAGTGCCCGAGAACACCACAACTGCCCCACAGTCAGATCGCACTGCCCACTCGTAGGCATCCCCAATGGATAGAGGCTCGGCAGTAATTGCGAACCACTCATCAGCATTTTGGTGAACAAGCACATCCTGAGCGTAGCGGTTACGCCCGCCATGAGTGCTTGACCGCGCTCGGTGATGGCCAAATCATGACTAACCTGCCTCTCTTGTGGATATGAAAAATCACTTCGGGTCGCCGTCGGATAACTCTGACGACCTATATCCCGTTGCGCACTTCCCTCCGGCGCCGATGCCACTCCATGAGCGCCAGTGGCGTCACCCATCCGAACTAGGTTTTGTGGCTACGGCGGATCGCCCTCATGCCCCCATAGATATTGGTCGGCGGGGGCGGGGACTGGTTGTCTTTTCGTGTCTCGCAGGTTCGATACTTGTTGTGAGTCTGCTACTTGCACTCACGCCGTGAACATCAACTCACGCCTCAGCGCTGGCGCTGATATTTACTGAGTGATCGCAACGCCGTCACCACAATCATGATGACGGCTACCGACATCACACCTAGCGAAATTTCCTGCTTGCGCTTTGGCGTCAACATCGTCCACCATTTGGCGTTGGTCCCCTCCACGAAGGCCTGTTCATTAGTCACCGTTGGAGCCCAACCCTCGGCACGCAGACGTCCGTTTGACACCAGCCATGTTGAACGAACATAAGGACGAAGACCGGGTGGAATCGGACCGCGCTGAAATCGCCAACGCCAATCGCTCAAGGATTCACTGAGGCGATCAGGTAAGCGCAATCGCGGAGCCATACCCCACAAGGAACGCACTCGCGAGCTTGGGACAAATCCATCGGGGGCAACGTTGTACACACCATTGAGCCTTTTCTTCACCGCCAAGACAACTGCATCGGCTAGATCATCAAGATGCAAAAACTGTGCTGGCACATCGTCTTCTCCGAGCCGACCACCCATGCCCGCTGCCAAGGCGCGGACCAAACTTGATGATCCATCTGATGCCATCGCCGGCACTGGTCGCAAGACACACGCCTCGCGGCCTTCAAGAGCATCGCGCCAATCATCGACCAATTGCTCACCCGTGGCTAACTGACGCGCAAAAGCAAAACCAGCATCAGGACGCAAAACGGTGTCCTCGGTCAGCGGAATCGGATTATTGGGCCATGCGCCGTAGACCATGGCCGAGGACAACAGCACGATATGAGTGGCCCCAAATCGTGATGCCCCCTCAAGAAGTTCTGGGGTTCCGACGACGGCACTGCGTCCACCTGCGGCGAGAGCATCGTGATCTCCTGGGGCCAAATGAACGAGTACATCTACATCGTCTTCAATGACCCCGTCACCGCTACTGATCTGCGTCACTGCAAAGGCGGAGTCTGCACTGAGTAATGTCACGACTCGTCGGCCGAGTGGCCACAAGGCCCCCGTGACAACGACTTTTGTGACCTGTACTGGACACGCATCAATCTCGTCCAAAGTTGGAGTGAAGGCGACGTTCCGTGACATAGAGCAAACAATACTGCTGTGAGAACCCCATGGTTTAGACCTAGGCTCACCATGTGCCCGGAGACATACCCGATCCTTTTGATTTCGGATTCCCAGATGATGATGAAAACTCGTCCTCTGACAATCCAGCCAACATTTTCGGGAAGATGTTTGAGGGAATGCCACTTTTCGGAGACATGATGAAAATGTTTTCACACAAGGGACCCATTCAATGGGAGACCGCTCAGCAAGTGGCGATGATGACTGCCACCAATGGTGAGGCCGAACCTAATGTCGATCCACTTGTGCGCATTGACTATGCCAATCTGGCGCGCATTGCCGGGATGCAAGTTTTTTTGATCACTGGATTGGGTGATATTTCTGACGCCTCCATGGTCAACCCAATCATCATGACTCCTGGGACATGGACTCAACGAACACTTGATGATTACCGACCCTTGTTCACCAACCTCGCCACGGCCCTCGGTAGCAACAACGCAGAAGCGCAAGATTCTGATCAACAAGAAGATCCTTTCGCTGCCATGTTTGCTGGTATCACCGGCATGATCGCCCCGATGACGATGGGAATGACTGTGGGCTCAATGGTTGGTCACCTTGCCAAGAAGTCACTCGGTCAATACGACTTACCTCTACCGCGACCAGTCGGTCAGGAAATCGCCATAGTTTCCAAGAATGTTGATACCTTCGCATCGCAGTGGGATCTGCCGCTTGAAGATGTCCGCATGTGGACCCTGATTCGCGAATTAGTGATTCATCAACTGTACGGACTTGATCACATTCGAACCGCAGTCACTGATTTGGTGCAATCGTATATTGCTGCGTTTCGCCCCGACTCCAGTGCAATCACCGACAAGTTGTCAACTCTCGAAAGTAGCGACCCCAGCGACATGATGGCTTCGCTGCAGAAGATTCTTGGGGACCCAGAACTTCTACTCGGTGCCGTGCGCTCAAGCGAACAACTCAACTTACAACCACGCATTGATGCTCTCTTGGGTTTGATCATTGGTTGGTCGGATCATATGACCGACGCCGTTGGCTCCAAGGTGCTCGGTAATCCGGCGCGCATTGCCGAAGCCGCTCGCAGACAACGTGTGCAATCAGGCGAGGAAACCGTCTTTGTGGAAAAACTTCTCGGTCTGCACATCAATCGCCAGCAAGTTGAGCGCGGTAAATCATTTGTGCGAGGGGTGATTGAACGTGTCGGCAATGATGGCTTGCAACCGCTCTATGTCTCGGCAGAAAATCTGCCCACACCAGCCGAACTTGATGCCCCGGGACTGTGGCTGGCACGTTTGGAAATCAGCGAGAGCGAGTAAACCGCTTACGTAGGTGAGACACCATCGAGGCATCAATGCCTCCTATGGCGAGTTGTCGCAGTCCCCACCAATACACAGCAGAACCCAAAAATCCGATTCCAGACACGATGCCAAAACCGATCACTCCGCGGAGTTCAAGGAGAACCGGAATGATGCCTGCGCCCACCCACATCAATTGGAAACGCGTGTAATAGTTGGCGAGTGCCCGACCGCGGTTGGCATCTGGCGCATCTCGCTGGACAATGGATTCAAAGGACATATGGCCGATTGCAGCCGCAAAATTGACAAGAGCCATTAACAAAATTGCGGTCAAGGTCGTTCTGGTGATTGCAGTAAATAATCCTGCAACACCAATGATTAGCAACGATGCGACCAGTAAATACTCAATTCTCTTGAGGGCCTTCAAGCGCTTAGCGCTGAGGTTTGCGAGCAGAGTACCGATTGCCGCCGAACTGACCGCCAAACCAAACCACATCGTGCCAAATTGAGGCCCGAAGTGATACTGCACAGGCGTCCACAAACCATTATCAAGTTCTTCAAGGGGAATAGCGCGTTGCGGATCAGCAAACCAAAAAGCAAGATGAAAGAAAACAAAACCAACACTTGCTCGGACCAAACCCATAGCCGTGACGGCGATGATCAAGCCTGGCTGATGTAATTCGTTGACTTCAAGGTCGCCCGGCTTCTCGGTCGCCACAATCTGCTTAGGAAATTTAAAGGCATTGAACGCCGCAAGAGTGAACAGAAATGCGCCGAAAACAAGGGTGACTTTGGGGGAAATGAGACTTAAAATTCCCGCTGGAATAGCAGCAACAAAGCCGACAATTCCTGCCGCAACCCCCAACTTGGCATTTGCTTCCACCAAGTTCTTGCCTGACTTCACTAACGAAGGTACAAGCGCAGACTTGGAAACTGCGTAGGTCTTATTGAGGACCATGGCCAAGAACGCCAACGGAAACAAAAACAATGACTCGAGTTGTGAGATCATCAAAATCATCGTCACTGCTCGCAAGAAAGCGATCAGCACTACCAAAAGTCGCCGACCGCCCGGCATGCGATCGATAACAGGACCAATGAACTTTGCCAACACTAAGAAGGGCGCGAAACTCACCCCGAGAAAAAGCAATACTCGGCTCCGGGCCTCACCGGGAGTGATTGACAAGAATAGGGAATCCGCCAGCGCTACAGCCATCGCCGCCTCACCCGCAGCCATCAGTGCATGGCCTCTCACGAGCCTGGTGAATGGGGCGACTGTGAACCGATCTTGATGACGCGGCGGTACGTAGTTCTTACCCTTGCCCCGACCAGGTAATTGTTGTTCGGGTAAATCAGTCACGACGCCACTTTAGGCGGGTCCAGCGCTCTCAACCGTTAAGGCTATGTTCGAACCTTTTCAAACTTGTAACCAAGCCCACGTATCGTCACAATTCGAGTCGGCACTGCTGGATCGTCTTCAACCTTGCCCCGCAGACGCTTAATGTGCACGTCTAGCGTCTTGGTGTCACCAACATAATCAGTCCCCCACACCCGATCGATCAATGTCTCACGGGGTAGAACTCGGCCAGCATTAGCCATCAAGATGTGGAGCAACTCGAACTCTTTGAGTGGCATCGTCACTTCTTGACCACGTACCAAAACTCGATGCTGGTCGGGATCCAGGGCAATGGTTCCGACTTCCATAGCGTTGCCATCCAAATCGCCCATGTTGTTGCTCTCATCTGAGGAACGACGTAAGACAGCGCGCATCCGTGCAACTAATTCGCGCATTCGATACGGCTTGGTGATGTAGTCATCAGCCCCAACTTCAAGACCGACGACAGTATCAATTTCGGCACCCTTTGCCGTGACCATAATGATCGGCACTTGAGATTTTTTTCGCAACTGACGGCAGACATCAATTCCCGAAATTTTCGGCAACATCACATCAAGTAGAACAAGATCCGGACGCACCGAGTCGAACTTGGCTAGTGCTTCCATTCCATCTCGCGCTACTTCAACACGAAAACCCTCTTTTTTCAATCCGATCGTCAGAGCGTCAATGAAACTCTCCTCGTCTTCGACCAATAAAATTGTTTGCATTCCCATCAGGGATTCTCCTTTTTCATCGTAAACCTTGGAATTTTCAACACAAATGTTGAACCTTCTCCTTCGATACTTGTTACCGAAACCTCACCACCGTGATTATTCGCCACATGGCGCACGATGGCGAGCCCGAGCCCAGTCCCACCGGTGTCACGCGAACGGGCCCGATCAACCCGATAAAAGCGCTCGAAAATCCGATCAAGATCACGCAATGGAATACCCACACCGAAATCTTGTACGCACATCTCTACCCAATCTGAATCGACGAG
The DNA here is from genome assembly GCA_014190215.1 of Actinomycetes bacterium. Lineage (GTDB taxonomy): Bacteria > Actinomycetota > Acidimicrobiia > Acidimicrobiales > Ilumatobacteraceae > Casp-actino8. The sequence goes on from BJGB01000009.1 coordinate 19,104, forward strand.
TGCAGAAACCTCAACTGACGAATCAGGTTCTGAATATTTCACCGCATTCTCCACCAAATTGCTGACTGCCGATACGAGTTGACGCCGATCACCAATCGCTTGCATGTCAGCATCAGGCGTATTCATCACCACTCTGATTGAATGACTAGTGGCCAGGGAACGAACACGTTCAATTGATTCCTGCAAAATTGATTCAACAGACACCGGGTCCTTGACTGCCTCACCACCGAACTCAATACGTGATAATTCAAGCAAGTCATCGATTGTGCGCCCGACACGGATGGCTTCATCCACCATTTTTTCCGACAATCGGTGAACAATATCCAGATCGTCCTCATCTGCCAGAGCCTCAGCTAACACAGCCAACGCCCCAACAGGCGTCTTTAATTCATGACTGATGTTGGCGACGAAATCGGTTCGCACCGTGTCCACCAAGTGCCGTTCAGTGATGTCTTCAATCATTGCCACGGCACCGCCGCCTTCAAGAGGTGAAGAAAAAACCGCCACTACTTTACGAGGAGGACCGAAGAGATCAATGACTTGGCGACCTGTACGCCTGGCTAGGGCCCCAGACAAATGAACTTCGACAGCTTCATCAACGAGCACATCCGAATGCACCGCTCCAGTCAAACCAAGCGCCAAAGTGTTGCGAAAAATCACCGTGCCGTCGGCTCCTGCAACGACAACTCCGACCGAAAGTGAGTTGACAGCATCACGAAATATCTCTGCAAATGCCTCTTCAGCATCATTTGACTCAACTTCTGCTCTCTCGTCTTGAGAAGCGGATAAGAGTTTGCCAGCACTCTCTGACCGCGCGCGAAACTTGTTGATGAGAACACCCACCGCTACTCCGACTGCAAAAACAAGGACCCAACCCATTCTCAGACTCCACTCGGAGTATCAAACTCAGTTTGCGTGCGTCCCGCACGACGATGATCTCCTGCAGATGGGATGACACCAGTAATCAAATACTGCACTGAGTGCGCCATGTTCACAGCGTGATCGCCGATACGTTCGTAAAAGCGTGCAGTCATGGCCATTTGTACGGCAATTGGCAAGTCAATGTTGCCTGCGGTGTGCGATTCAAATATTCCCTGGATGAACTGCCTATGCAAGTAGTCCAAGAATAGATCCATATCGTCCACGGCTTTGGCCATGGGTAAATCCAGATCGGCGTACGCCTCGATCGCCTGGCGGAAAAGAATTTGAGCTTGGGACCCCATCCGCCCGATCAGTCCGCGCAACTTGGGATCAAGTTCAAAACCGTGAATCCGGCGTGCAACCTTGCAGATATTGACTAGTAGATCCGCCGAACGTTCAATATCGGCGGACATCTTCATAATTGCCACGGCATGACGAAGTTCGCCGGCGACAGGGGAATGAAGTGACATCAGATAAACACAACGCTCTTCGAGTTCAATCGTGCGTGAGTCAATCTCATCATCACCCAAAATTTGATAGGCCGCACCTTCCAAATCCTGTTCAAGTAAAATCTGCGTTGCTCGGGGAATACTCTCCACCACACTTGCAGTGATGCGTAAAAGTTCGGCACGCATCTCTAATAACTCCTCGTGTGCTACGCGATTCATGTGTTATCGAACCTTCTAATCGGTGAACTCACGGTTAAAACAATAAACGCTCGGTCTAAACAAGAAGTCGCTATCTCATGAAGTGGAGGTGAACAACGGACAAACTCAATCATCTGTTGTTGTGTCCTGGCGGGGAATTTGTAGTCCCCAAATGGGCGTGGGATCGTTAATGACTTTCTCTCGATGACGTGCCGCCCCGGAGTGTTCAGGTAGCCATCCGGTGACTTGGAAGCGAACTTTCTCACCGATGTTCACGGCATGATCACCAATGCGCTCATAAAAACGAGCCACCACAGCAAGTTGGATGGCAACTTGCAGATCGATCCTGCCAGCGGCATGTGACTCAAAAATCGCTTGAATAAATTGTCGTTGCAGATCATCCAAGAATGAGTCCATGTCATCAATGGCCGCTGCACGCGCATCATCCATTGACAGATAGGCACTGGTCGCCTCACTAAACAGGTGTCGCGCCTGCTCGGACATTTTCAGAACGAGTCCCCGCAACTTGGGATCAAACTCATGCCCATGAATACGACGCGCTGCCTTGCAGATATTCACTGCTAAATCAGCAGATCGCTCAATTTCCGCACATATTTTCAACGCTGAAATGACCTGCCGTAATTCACCCGCTACGGGGGCTTGCAGGGCAAGAATCTGGATACAGCGTTCTTCTAAATCAATTGTTCGCATATCGACTTCATCATCAGCCATAATCATTTCCTCAGCACCGGCGAGGTCCTGTTCAAGCAAAATCGCCGTGCACTTCGGGATGCTTTCAACAACGCCAGCCGAAATACGAACCAGTTCCTGACGAATATCTTCTAAATCTTTATGGAATGTTTTACGTGCTTCTGTCATCTCAAATCCTTCTTCAGCCGAAGCGTCCAGTGACGTAAGCCTCTGTCCGCTCATCAGAGGGTACCGAGAACATTTTGTTAGTGGTGTCGTATTCAACAAGTACCCCAGTACGTCGATCGCTCTCCGTGTTCATCTCAGTCGTGAAGAAAGCAGTGCGGTCACTCACCCGAGCGGCTTGTTGCATGTTGTGAGTCACGATAATGATCGTGTAATCCTTCTTGATCTCCTGCATTAAATCTTCAATGCGCGCAGTGGCAATTGGGTCAAGGGCCGAACATGGTTCATCCATCAAGATCACATCTGGTTCAACGGCGATACAACGAGCAATACACAAACGTTGCTGTTGACCTCCCGACAATCCAAGAGCGGATGCCTTGAGTCGATCTTTTACCTCATCCCACAGGGCCGCCCGACGAAGTGACCTTTCAACGAGGTCATTGAGATCTGCCTTGGACATGCCACCCGTCAAACGAGGACCGTAGGCCACATTGTCAAAGATGCTTTTCGGAAAAGGATTCGGCTTTTGAAATACCATACCGATACGACGCCGAACCTCATTCGGATTCACATCCTCGTGATATAGATCGACTCCGTGATAGTCAATGTAACCCTCTACTTTTGCGGAATCAATAAAGTCATTCATGCGGTTCAGACAACGCAGAACAGTGGTCTTGCCGCAACCAGACGGACCAATGAAGGCCGTGATTTCATGCTCGCTAATTTCAAGTGTGACATCGCGAACGGCACGGAATTCGCCATATTTAACGCTCAGATCACGCACGGCAAAAATAGGTAGATCCATGGAATCGCTTTTCGTCTGCTGCTCATGAGCAAGTGACGTCGATACGTCTGCACCGACTCCAAGCGCACCAGATTCTTGCGGACTGTCGGATGTGCTCATCAGGTACCTACTCGCTTTGCCTCAAAATGGTTTCGTAAAAAAATTCCGATGACGTTGAACACCAGAACCAGAGCCAAGAGAACCAGTCCTGCGCCAGCCGCGGCATTGGACCAACCGATGTTTCCCCCACTTGAATCGGGTCGACCTGACCAACTGTAAATCAACATCGGAATCGCCGTGAATTTTCCTGAGAGAGATGTCTCTGGCAGTAGGCCCGTAATGGCCCCAATCATGATCAAGGGTGCAGCTTCACCTAAAGCACGTGCCAACGCCAAGACGGTGCCGGTGAGGATTCCAGGCATTGCATACGGCACTACATGATCGCGCGTGACTTCCCAGCGTGAGGCACCGACCCCGTAACCAGCATCACGCAATCCCATAGGCACTGCTCGAATGGCTTCCATGCTGGTGATGATCACCACAGGTAAAACCAAAATCGCCAAAGTTAAAGCAGCAGCGACAACGGTGCCACCGTTGGTGACAGGCTTGAGCCAACCCACAAAAATAATCAACCCGAGAACCCCATAAATCACCGCTGGAACTCCTGCGAGGTTGCGAATATTCACCACAACGAATCGGTTCAGGCGATTTTGTTCGGCATATTCTTCAAGATAAATCGCAGCACCAATACCGAGCGGAACGGCGATTAAAAGGACACCAATGCCGATCGCAAATGAACCAAACAAACCAGGCCAAATTCCAACTTTGCCGGGCTCTGAGCCAATGGTGCCACTCAAGAAAGAAGCCCCTCTTTCGCTGAATGCAGGGATCGCTTGAGTGACGATTCGTGCCAGCAGAGAAAAAAGTGTGAGTAGCGTAAAAGTCACCGCTACCAGCAAGGTGACGCTCAGCACAATTGAAGGGAGATGACGGTTTTGTTGAGTGATCGCTTGGTGAACCTGCGTCCTCGTGGCAGAGCGTTGGGAATCTGTGACGATGGGCATGATGTCCTAGTACTGCTGTCGAACACGTTGAACGAAGCGATCACCAATGACATTGAGCCCCATAGTCATCATGAACAGTAAAAGTCCAACAAAGAACAAAACTTGAAATGGAGCACCAGAATTAACTTGATCGGTGCCACCTGCGGCATTAGTCATGGCGGCTGTCATTGTGAGACCCGGCTCTAAAGGATCAAGAACTCTCGGACCCGAGCCATCTCGGCCGCCGGCCATAGCGGCGACCATTGTCTCACCGATGGCGCGCGATGTAGCGATGATGAATGCCGCAACAATGCCAGAAACCGCTGCCGGCAGAACGATACGAATCGTGGTTGTGCTTTTGCGAGCCCCAATGCCATAACTTGCCTCGCGTAATGAAGAGGGAACAGCTCGTAACGCGTCCTCACTGATTGAGGCCATTATGGGAATCACTAAAACACCGATGGCTAATCCAGCGACCACCATATTGCGCGATTGGTCTGGAGAAAATATTGGATCAACAATATTTGGAGCAATAAATTTGAGCGCAAAGTATCCGACAATCACTGAAGGGATACCAGCCAAAACTTCGACAATCGGCTTAAGAATTTTGCGCACTCGTGTTGGAGCGAATTCGCTGAGATACACAGCGGTACCTAAACCGAGTGGTACGGCGACCAACATCGCAATCGAGCCCATCAACACACTGCCCATCACAATTGTGATGAGGTCAAACCGCTCGCGTCGGGGGAACCAACCTGGAGCCTTACTTGAATCTCGTAAAACACCGAGATCCCAACCAATCGACTTGAGAAAGTCGATACTTCCGCGAGCCAGAACAAATAAAATTAACGCACTAATGATGATGGTAATGAATGCAGAACTTCCTAATAGCCGCTGCATTCGGCGGTCATGAGCGCGGCGTCGCGGATCCCCAGAGAGATCCGCGACGGCCAGCAACCCATTCACAACTCTTAGCCTCGCGCAGCCCAGGCATCAACCGATGACTGTTGCTCGGCAGCCTCGAGCTGAACATATCCAGCAGCGACAACCTGCTCAACCCCGGCAGCTGACACATATAGGTCCACGAAGGTTCCGATGGCTGGATTTTCTACAGCCTTGGCCTTATTGACATAGATGTACAGCGTGCGTGAGAAGGAATACGAACCATCGGCAATGGTCTCATCCGTCGGAGCCACACAAACACCTTCATCATTGGCGATCGCAATGGCCTTCATTCGCTCGGTTTCGGCTCTGTAATAGGCGTAGCCCACCCAACCGAGTGAAGTATCGGCACTTTCAATGCCATCCACGATGACGTTGTCGTTCGGGCTGGCGGTGTAGTCAGCGCGGGCAATGACTTCAGTGCCTCGATCACCGGCTATGGACTTAAAGGCGAATTCCACGAACGAGTCGTAGGTTCCACTCTCTTCTCCAGGCCCGAAGATGCTCAACGGAGCATCTGGCAAGGTGTACGCAGATCCCAGTTCACCAGCGAGGGTATTGGCATCAGCCCAACTTGAGAAGCCTTCAGATTCAGGTCCGATCAAGGCGTATAGGGCAGCCTTATCAAGACATTCAATGGCCGTGTTGTTGACGCTAGTAGCCACGGTCAGACCGTCAATGGCAACTGCTAGTTCCACATACTCAATTCCAGCATCGGCGCACAGAGTCGCTTCCTCTTCTTTGATCGGGCGGGATGCGCCAGTCACATCTCCGTCACCCGCACAGAACTTCTTGAAACCATCACCGGTTCCTGGTCCTTCAACGGTGACTTTGAGGTTTCCTCCTTCGTCGGTTCCGGCGAGTTCGCCGACTTTGATGGAGATCGGCTCAACGGTCGAAGAGCCAGTCACAAACACACTTCCACCATCAGTGTTTGACGATGAACCAGTTGTGTCGGGGGTTGAGGCACTATCACTACCGCCACAAGCGGCAAGGGGAAGTGCTATTGCACAAGTAGCCATAAGGGCCCAATTCTTAAACTTCATCTAAGTTTCTCCTTCAGTTAAAGGCAAGTGCTCTTGAACCTGCCCCCAGAACACTAAGAAGGTCATCTTTCGTTCACCTTATGTTCAGATGAACACAAGGTTAACTACTGGCAACATGTTGGGTGAGAGCTAATCGCGGGAATTTCGCCGAGTCTGGCGATGCGCCGCCCATTCGTACAAGAGTCGCTGGGAATGCGGTTCAAACAGGGCAGGGCCGACTCGCATCCATGAATCATCGGGCATGAGTTCAAATGCCGGTACATCATCAGCCAACAAGGTGTTCAATGTTTTATCCAACCACTCTTGGTGTTTCGGATGCGACAGTGGGGTCAGTACTTCAACGCGCTTATCAAGATTTCTACCCATCAAATCTGCCGAACCGATGAGGTGCAAGGGTTGGTTTTCCCCTTGTCCGTTGGCAAATCGAAAGACTCGCGAATGCTCGAGGTAGCGCCCCAAAACCGAGCGCACCCTGATGTTCTCACTCACACCAGGGACCCCAGCGCGCAAACAACATAGTCCCCTGATGATCAAATTGACCTTGACACCTTTTTGACTCACGGCGTACAACTCGTGAACCATTTCGGTATCGGCCAGTGAATTCACCTTGATCGTGATATGACCTCGTTCACCCATTTCTCCTTCGTTGCGGATCAACTCGATTAACCGTGAACGCAATCGGTCTGGAGCAACAATGAGGCGACTGTATTTCACCTCACGGCTATATCCCGTGAGGTGATTAAACAACTGTGCAGCATCAGCAGTGATATCAGGTTCACACGTGATGTAACCAAGATCTTCATATGTCCGTGCTGTACGCGAGTTGTAGTTGCCTGTGCCAAGGTGTGCATAACGGCGTAATCCGTCATTGTCTTCGCGCACCACCAAAACACATTTGGCGTGTGTTTTCAGGCCCACCAAACCGTAAACCACATGGACACCAGCGCGCTCTAGGGCCTTCGCCCAAGTCACATTGGTGGCCTCATCAAAGCGAGCCTTGAGTTCCACCAATACCGCCACTTGCACTCCGCGTTCCGCAGCCAAAATAAGATGCTGGGCGATAGGACTATCCCCGCTGGTGCGGTACAAAGTCATCTTGATACTTTGCACGCGCGGGTCGCCAGCAGCTTGTGCAACAAACTCTTCAACGGAACTGGCGAAGCTTTCATACGGATGATGTAGCAGTAGGGCACGCTCTCGCACAACTGCAAAAATTGAGCGCCCAGATTCTGCAGCTGCCGCTAATCGACCAGCAGTCACGGGCTGCCATTGATCATCCTTGAGATCGCTGCGATCAACGGCATGCATCTGCCAGAGGCAGGCAGGATCGACTAACCCATCAACAGCAATGACATCTTTTTCACTTAGATCATGCTCGGCGATCAACAACTCGCGCATCTTCGTTGATGCTCGGTGGTCAATCTCAAGACGGACAGCGCGTCCGTAGCGACGCTTGCGTAACTCGACCTCAACGGCTTGCAACAAATCCTCGGCATCTTCATCCTCAAGAGCTAAGTCGGCGTTACGTGTGACGCGAAAAATCGTCGCCTCGTCTATTTCCATACCAGGGAAGAGAGTTGCCAAAAACTCAATGATGACTGACTCAACTGGAATGAATCTGCTCCCACCGGGTAGCGCCAGTAGTCGAGGGAAAAGTTTAGGAACTTTGACTCTGGCGAAACGCTGTTCAAGGGTCGCAGGATCGCGAACAATTGTCGCCACGCTGAAAGCAAGATTTGACACGTAAGGAAACGGATGCGCAGGATCAACGGCTAGAGGCGTGAGGATCGGGAATATCCGATGATCATAAAAATCTTTGAGATAAGCGACTTCTGATTCTGATAGTTCGTGCCATTCACATAATTCAACGCCTTCGCGCTTCAGTTGCGGAAGTAGGACATCAAACAACAAACGTTGTTGCCGTTGACATAACTCTTGGACCCGCTCTAGAACCTGTGCCAATTGTTGCGCAGGTGTGAGGCCATCGGGTAGCAGCGAGGTGATGCCGGCAGCTTCTTGATCTTTCATCGCAGCAACACGAACCTGGAAGAACTCGTCCAAGTTGGATGAGAAGATGGCGCAGAACTTCAGCCGTTCAAGAAGTGGGATCCCTGGTTCGGTGGCCAAGCGCAAGACGCGCTCATTGAAATCAAGCCAACTCAGTTCTCGGTTTAATAAACGATGATCCACTGGGATCCCATTCAATAGTGACACCACTCACGGTGCGTGGTTGTTTACCTGATGTTCAGGAAAGATCCTCGTCGAATCCAAGATCCCATTCGACAGTGACATTTTCGCGTTCTCCGTCTCGCGCAATTCGCTCACGGTTGCGCTTGAACTGGGGATCGGTATAAGGCAATAGGACTAAACGTGCCATGGCACGCGTACGGAATTCCTCAATCACGGTTCGATCACCAAAATCGCCCACAATGTCCCAGTGTGGTGACACTGGTCCGAGAAACACGATGCGCACGTGGGCACGGGCCGGTTCGTGTGAGGTCTGGACATCTGACATGGCGAACTCCTTCTTGGTAAACGACCGAAACTTGCCCCAAAAGGCCTTCTTTGGCAGCGAAACCAAAAAAAATCTTTCTCGGGAAAGTGCAGGTCAGCCAAACTCTATCGGCGACATTGCCCGGTGAGAACCGACCCTGACTGGTTCTGGACTCATCTGCGTGCTTAACTGATCGTGGTTGGG
>BJGB01000010.1:0-12867 GCA_014190215.1 Actinomycetes bacterium
GTGAGGGATGTCAAGGAATTCATGATGTCGCTACGCCGGAACTCAACGAGGGTTGTTGCTCACTGGGCGCCCACTTTGTTGATGAAGAAGATGTTGCCAATGTTGTGAAAGCTGTAGTCCGTTTGACAAAGAAGAACTGGCAATTCAAGGACAAAGCCAAGACGAAAGGCTTCCTGAAGAGCAATAAAGACGGCGACACCATGACGCGTCGAGTGGATGGTGCATGCATTTTCCTCAATCGACCTGGCTTTGCTGGCGGTGCTGGTTGCGCTTTTCATATCGCCGCCACGCAGGCTAATGAGCGCCCACTCGATTGGAAACCGAATGTTTGTTGGCAATTACCATTGCGCCTAGAACACAACACTGACGCGAGCGGATGGGTCAGCACTGTTGTCCGAGAGTGGAAACGACGCGACTGGGGCGCAGGTGGCGATGATCTTCATTGGTGGTGCACTGAAAACTCTGATGCTTTTGTCGGCAAAGAGCCCGTATACAAATACCTCAAAGAGGAAATCTGCGAGACTGTAACCGAGGAAATCTACGACCTCCTCGTGGAAATTCTGGAGCGACCAACAGCAGTTCCGCTCGCGCATCCCGTTATGCGAACTCGTAAATAATTAGCTTTTAGTTCGACTTTTTAAAGGCCTTCTTACGATCTTCAGGATTGAGATACCGTTTGCGAACGCGAATGGCTTTGGGAGTAATCTCCACGAGTTCATCATCGGCAATCCACTCAATAGCAGTCTCAAGAGTGTGAATTTTCGGTGCAGCCAACTTGACACCGTCATCATGGCTATGGGTTCGAATATTGTTCTTTTCCTTGGCACGGACAGCGTTCACGACCATCTCATCACCACGAGAACTTTCTCCGACAACCATGCCCTCATAGGTCTTTTCACCTGGCTCAACGAATAATTCTCCGCGTAACTGCAAGTTGTCAAGAGCGTAAGCTGTGACCATTCCTTCGCGGTCAGCAATCATCGCCCCACCCAAACGATGAGGCAATTCGCCGCACCAAGGCATCCAACCAGCATGGTTTTGATGCAACATCGCAGTGCCACGAGTGGTGGTCATGAGCAACGAACGGAAACCAATCAAACCTCTGCTCGGGCATTCAAACGTAATGACCGAACGGCCTGGATCGCCAGACCTGAGGTCAGTGACGCGACCTTTACGCGGCGCTAATGCTTGGGTGACAGCGCCTACATATTCATCGGGTACATCGCAGACACCGCGCTCTAGGGGTTCGAACTTTTTCCCATTTACTTCTTTAGTGATCACCTCTGGACGGCTAACTTGCAATTCGAATCCCTCACGGCGCATACCTTCAATGAGCACTGCCAATTGCAATTCCCCACGCCCCGCCACTTCCATGACATCGGCCGAATCGGTCTCATGCAATTTGATGGAGACGTTGCCCAAAACCTCTTTGTGTAAGCGATCAATGAGGTGGCGACTAGTGAGATACTTTCCATCTCGTCCGGCAAACGGTGAGGTATTGACACCAAAAGTCATTCTCAGCACAGGCTCATCGACTGTCAGACGTGGCAAAGCCACTGGATTATCGGTTGAGGCAATGGTGTCGCCAATCTCGACCTCTGGGAATCCGGCAACCACAAAGAGGTCACCAGCACGCAGTTCGTCAATTTCTACGCGTCCGACCCCCATGTAGGCCATTAATTGGGACAGACGGCGCTTCAAAGGAGGCTGTCCTTCAGCGAACTCTTCCTCTAGGAGGGCAACCATTTCACCTTTACGCAAAACACCTTGATAGACCCGACCGATTGCCAAACGTCCGAGATACTCCGACGCGTCAAGGTTTGTCACCAATGCTTGCAGGGGCGCATCTGGGTCCCCAGTTGGGGCTGGAATGCGTTCGATGATGGTGTCGAGCAGTGCAGAGAGATCCGCGTCTTGGGCAGGCATACCGAGTCCGACCATTGTGCGACCTTCTCGGGCGACTGCGGAAATAACGGAGAAATCAATGTGATGATCGTCAGCCTCAAGGTCGATAAAAAGCTGGTAAACCTCATCAAGAACTTCTTCAGCTCTTGCATCCCCGCGGTCAACCTTGTTGATCACGACAATGGCCGGCAGATTTAATGAAAGCGCCTTTTGCAGCACATAACGAGTTTGAGGAAGCGGACCTTCTGCTGCATCAACCAAGAGCAAAATTCCATCGACCATGGTTAACGCCCGCTCAACTTCACCACCGAAATCAGCGTGTCCCGGGGTGTCCACCAAGTTGATCTTGGTGTCCTTGTAGGTCACTGATGCAGCCTTGGCAAGAATTGTGATGCCTCGCTCGCGTTCTTGATCATTGGAGTCCATAATTCGGTCAACAACGGCTTGGTGAGCAGCGAAAGTGCCTGTGGCGCGCAACAATGCGTCCACGAGCGTTGTCTTGCCATGATCTACATGCGCGACTAACGCAACATTACGTATTTGTTTTGCCATATCAATTGTGGGCAACCGGCTTAAGCCTGGTCGTCATCCTCTTCCTCAACATCATCTTCATCGTCAAAGACAACTCCGTATTTTTCAGCAAGCGCAGCGTATTCGTCATCCTGCGAACGCGGTTTAGAATCTCCGCCAACTAAACCGAGATCTAAGGCACTGGGCCCTGCTTGTTTCAATTTTCGCGCTTCTTCGAAGCGACGGTGACGACCCTTTTTCACGTTAGGGCTCCGAACTTAATAGAGGGGTTGAGGACTAAAAAACACAAGATCACCAAAACCGAACTAGTGCGACCATGGCAACCGTTATCCACCACACGTCAAACGCAGGCGACCCATAGTTTAGGTGTTCAAGAACGCAAAATGTGGGAACTTGCTTGTCATTCCCCGCTTTGAGCCCCTTTAGGGGTGACAATTGGCTCGTTTTCTCCTATGACATTTGCTCGGGAACTTCTGGGGAGACAGACCCTCTCATCATTTTAAGGCCTCCGTGTCCATCGAAGGAGAGCCCCAACTCACCCGAAAGCAAAGATTTAAGGTCGCTACCCACTAAATCCCGCCTCCAACCAGTGAGCAAACGGGCGGACTGATCTTGCCGAATAAAGGCCAAAATGTCCGAGCGGGTGGCCAGCAGGGCGTTATCTATCTTTTGCACCCTTGCAACCTCGCTCAACCATGCTGAGATCAGTGTGATTGCAGGGCGCAGATGCCGATCAACGTCGTCAGAGTCTGAAACAGGTATCTCCAGAGGATGCTCCTGACCAAAGCGGACAGCGGCCAAGATCTCAGTTCCGACAGCTCCTCGCGTATGGCGTTCGTCCACGCCTCGAGACTGAGCCAACTCGCTAATGGAGACCGGCTCGCGTTGCGCAATACCTTGAAGCGCTAAATCAGGTAAAACCTGACGCGAAGGAATGTCACTCGCCATCGCCCGCCGTTCCCGCCACTCAGCCAAGGACGCTAAGACTCCCCGTGTTCGCGGCTTCAATGCCCGCACATCTTTCTGTTTCTGCCAAGCGTCTGCTGGATCTCCAGGTCCAACTTTACGGTTGCGTAATTCTTCGCAAGCATCGAGGGCCCACTGAGTGCGTCCGAGTTCATCCAACTTGTCGGTTAATAAATCGTGGAGTTCAAAAAGGTGTTCAACATCAGAGACTGCATAAGATTTTTGCCCATCCGTTAATGGGCGCCGTAACCAGTCTGTCAATCGGTCGCCCTTGGGGAGAGCAATCTTCAGTTCGGCATTGACCAAAGAGGCTAAGGACGGAGTTGAGTAACCTAAGAATCCCGCAGCGACTTGGGTGTCAAAGATTCGATAGGGAATGGCACCGATGGCATGTGACAAAACATCAAGATCTTGTTGAGCCGCATGGAGCACGATGAGATGATCTGGTCCAAAAATTTGACTCAGCATGCGCGCATCACAAGACAATGGGTCAACGATCGCGAGACCGTCGCTCCAAGCAAGTTGCACTAATGCCAATCGCGGAAAATAGGTTTTTTCACGATGGAATTCGGTGTCCAAGGCGACCCTTGTCTCAGTCATCAAACCATCAAGCAACGCTTTCAGATCACGATCATTATCAATCCACGAAAAACTCACGTCGGATTATCTCCTTCAACCACATCGCGACCACTGTGTAACCATGCGAGTGTGCCACCTGCGATATTCACGACATTCAATGACTCACCCGCCAAATATTCGCAAGCCTGAGCACTCCGGCCGCCAACTTTGCAGATGAAGTAAGTCGGCGATCCGTCTGCGCTGACACACTCTTCAACACGATTGGGTATCTCCTGTAAAGCTATGTGTACGGCTCCCGCCACATGACCAGATTGATACTCATCTAATTGACGCACGTCGATCAGGAGGATTCCGTTCTCAAGCAGATCTGCTAAATCATCAACTGAAATCTCCGAAGGATATGCGGGCATTAGTACAAACTAGCGCAGTCAAGACTTGAGTCTGCTGAAGTCCTCAGGTGAATTAACATTGGCAAGGTGGCTGAAGGGCACGAGAACTCGCATGGTTTCTAGAGTCTGAACAACCTGGCTCACCTTGCGCTCTCCTGCAGCAAGGGATCGATTCACAATGTCTGAGGTGCTTGACACTCGCCATGCTGAACAAAGGGGTTGGTTGACCTCAATCTGTTTGTCATCTGTTGAGTATGCGTACACCACATCAGCCTGGCTCTGGCTCATGGCAAGATACAAAGCATCAAAATCATCTTTGGTGACGGTGAAGAGGTCGACCGCAAGAATAAATGCGATTCCTTCTTGGGCGTGATTGAGGGCTGTGGCAATGCCATCAAGTGGACCTTGTCCCCCATCTTGATCCTCAAGGTGAACCCAGGGTTGTGATTCGAAAAGCTCCTTATTCCGGCCGACTATGAAGACGCCATCTGGGCAAATTTCTTGCAAAAGCTGACACTGACGCTCAACCGCCGACTGAGATGAGACCCTTAGGAAGGCCTTGTCCACACCCATGCGGCGGCTATTACCACCGGCCAAGACATAACCTCGGCGACGCATCAATTACGTCAATCCCTCGTGATTGTTGCCGGGACGCCTGATGGGTCAAGTTGCAACAAGAAAATGATGCAACGCTCGGCTTCGTCGGATTCTCCAATCAAAGCAGCCATTTGCTGGAGACCAAGAAGGCAACGCAGAAAACCTTGATTCGAGGGCTGATCCCAACGAACATAGCCCGAACCCCGCCACCCATTTTGCCGCAAAGTGTCTAAACCCCGGTGATAGCCGATGCGATAATACGCGTATCGCTCCAAGATATCTCTTCCACTATCACCTAGATGAGCCCAAGCAAAGAGTGAACGTGGGTGACGCATAGCGACTTCGCCAAACATTGCCAGGTGCTGATCTGCAGGTGCATCGAGGGCCGTTGCAAGCGATTCTCTAATCGCCAGTTCCTCCATAGGCAAAACGGTTGTGGGCGGTCCCTGCGGTGTGAGATTAATGGGATTGCTATTGCTCATAGGGACACAGTACCTATCACAGCAACAAAGACGCACTCTTGGGTAAGGTAAAAAGGTGCCTTCATCAATAAACACCTTGTTGCTGGCGATCGACGTCAGCAAGTTGCAAAACTTCATGACGGCAGGTGCCGTTGCTCCCATCGTCATCGGCTTAGTGATCTTTCGATTCGCAGCCAACGCGATGATCAAAGCCTTCGTCATTATTGTCGCGTTGGCCCTTGGAGGCTTGGTTTACTCGCAGCGCAGCCAAATATCTGACTGCGTTGATCAGGCCAAATTGACGCAATCCCTTGAGGGAGATCAGGCTCAATGCACAATCCTGGGATACGACTTCCAACTCGATATTCCTTAGGCAGGATGATTTAGACATCTAGATCCACTGGAAGATCTTAAGTTCGGAAATTTGTTTGAAAGCCTCTAGCCTGAGCCCATGGAAGTAGTTTTGATTCGCCACGCAATCCCTATTCGTAAAGAATTGGTGAGTGGTGTTGCGGACCCAGAACTATCCGTGGACGGTTGTGCTCAAGCGCAACTCTTAGCTGATTACCTCTCCAAAGAATCCTTTGATGCTTTGTACGCGAGTCCAATGAAGCGTGCCCAACAAACTGCTCAAGCCGTTTCAAGTGCCTTGAATTTGCCATTGATGACTATTGACGGAGTGGCGGAATATGACCGCAATAGCAGTGAATATGTCCCGGTTGAAGAACTCAAAGCGACCAATGACCCACGCTGGCAACAGATGGTCAACGGCGAATGGACGGGCTTTGAAGAAACTGAAGAGGAGTTTTCTCGCGGTGTCGTGGGCACGATTGAATCACTCATTGAGCGCCATGAATCGCAGAGAATCGCCATTGTCTGTCATGGCGGAGTGATCAATGCCTATGTCTCTCATTGTCTGGGACTGCCGAACAGCAGAGGTTTCTTTTATCCGAATTACACTTCCATTCATCGCATCGCTGCGGCACGCAGTGGTGAACGGAGCATTGTCACTCTCAACGAAACATCGCATTTGCGTTTGAGCGGTTTGCCGATGGGTCTGTTTCAGAAATCGCTGAGTTAGTGATCTGATGGCTTAGTTATGAACACCTCCAGACCCCGCCAAGATCCAACGTTCTCACCTCAGCCAGATGTGAGTGGTCTTCTGCGCCACCTTGATGCTTGCGTTTCACCCGCTCACGCCGTTGATTACTGTGGCACACAACTTCGCCTTGCAGGTTTCCAAGAGGTGTCCTTCTCCAAACTCGGAAGCGCTCTCCCCAACTGTGGATTCATTGCCGAGTCCGGACTTCTTCTGGCATGGGATAACTCCTCCAAGAATTTCTCACATTTCCGAATAGTCGGGGCACACTCAGATTCTCCCTGTCTGAAAGTTAAACCTCTTCCAGACGCTGGCAACTTTGGTTGGCGACAAATCGGCGTAGAAATCTATGGGGGGATACTCAGTAATTCCTGGCTTGACCGGGATTTAGGAATAGCAGGACGAGTCGTATTGTCGGATCATTCTGTGACTCTCGTACGAATCAACGAAGCGGTGGCGCGCATTCCGCAGTTGGCTATTCATCTCGATCGTGATGTCAACGAGAGAGGACTCATTCTTGACAAGCAGATTCATCTGATGCCGATATGGGGTTTGGGAGATTCAACAGAGGGCTACTTCAAAGAATGGTTGAGCAGCAAGATTGGGATCGGCTCGACTCAGATCGCGAGTTGGGATCTTGGCTTATATGACCTCACACCTGCATCTCTCTTGGGTTCGGATTCATCACTCATCGCAAGTGGACGCTTAGACAACCAAGTTTCCTGTTGGGCGGCCATTGAAGGGTTGATCGCTGCAAAAACACGAGGCGATAACTCAACTAACTGTTCTGTCGTGGCCCTTTTTGATCACGAAGAAGTAGGTTCGCAAAGTACGCATGGGGCTGGCGGACCGCGCCTGCAGTGGCTACTCGAGTCCCTCAACGCAGGCAACGAGAGATCATTTCAAGAAGTTTTATCTGCCTCCCATTGCATCTCGGCCGATAACGCACACGCAGTGCACCCCAATTATCCAGAGCGCCACGATCCACAACATCGGCCACTTCCAAATCAAGGCCCGGTACTCAAGAGCAACGCTAATCAACGCTATGCCACATCGCCCGAGTCAGCAGCAGTCTTTATTGAATCCTGCGCCGCAGCCGAAGTGCCATACCAACACTTCGTCTCCAAGAACACAATGCCCTGCGGATCAACCATTGGCCCGATCACGTCAACTCAGTTAGGAATATCGACCGTGGATGTTGGTGTGGCTCAGTTGTCGATGCATTCAGCGCGTGAACTATGCGGGGCGCTAGATCCCCTCTTGTTTACTCGAACGTTGGCTCATTATTTCATTGCCTAGTGAGAAGCCTTACTTTGAGCGGAATCAAATAAACTTTGTAGCTCACGCTGAAGTTGAGCCGACACTTCCTTGACTGCTGATCGCGGCATCCGACCGTCCACAGCATCTGGCACTTGAATAGGCGCGCCTATGATCACGACCAACTTTCTCGGATAGATGAATTTTGCGCCCTTCCCCATCACTCGCTCACTTCCGCCAATCCCCACTGGGATGATTGGGACTCCCGCTTTGCAAGCCACATAAGCCGCACCATCCATCAGCGGTTGCACTATAGGTCCAGATTTGCGTTCACCTTCAGGGAAGAGCACAAGAGGTTCCCCAGATTGCAGAGCCTTGATGGAGCGTAAAATCGCCTCTCGGTCTGCTGAACCCCTCGTCACGGGAAAGGCTCCTAACGAAGTAACAATCCAGCGCAGGGGTTGGCTCTTCCACAGAGAATCTTTTCCCATGAAGCGCATTCTGCGGCGGGTGCAGGATGAAGCGATCGGGGTATCTAGATAACTGCGATGCACGGGAGCCAAAACGAATGCACCATGTTGAGGAATGTTTTCACGCCCCGTGAGAGACATTCTGCAATAAGTACGACAAAAAATTGTCACCGTCGTACGCACACCGGCGTAAAAAACCCGCACACCTATCGCGTCTGCAGCGAGGTGTGAATCAACTTCACTCACGGCAACCTCCCCTCCACAAGACTGACGATTTGCTCAACAATATCAACCACCAGACGGCCACTCGTGTCGATCAGTACTGATCCCTCAGCCTCCCGAAGAGGACTATCAGCGCGTGTCGAGTCCAAGAAATCTCTTTCCCTGATCAGTCTTTCAATTTCATCAACATCTCCACCGATCTCAGCAACTCGACGGCTAGCGCGTACTCGCGGCGTGGCCGTGAGGTATACCTTCAACGTGGCATCGGGGAAAACGACTGAACCGATATCGCGACCCTCCACCACACCTCCCCCGCGCATGGATGTCCACGCACGTTGCCTGCTGCGCAAGTTGGCCCGCACAAGCGGATTGGTGGCGATCACGCTGGCCGCCTTTGTCACTGCCGGAGTTCTGATATCAACAGTGACATCAACTCCGTCGGCGATTACTTGATTTTCCAGCACTTCCAAAGAAAGGCTTTCACACAAGGCTCCAACCTGTTCGATATGACTCGGATCTATTCCCAGACGAAGCACAGTGCTTGTGACCGCACGAAACATCGCACCGGTGTCCAAGTACTGCAACTTCATCGCATGGGCCAACGCCTTGGCTATGGTTGATTTACCAGCTCCAGCCGGACCGTCAATTGCGATAATCACCTGCGCGTCAGACACAGAATTACCAACTCGTCCCCACAGGACGACCCTCGTCATAGCCAGTGGAACTTTGGATCCCTACAGTTGCCCGTTGATGGAACTCTTCATTGGTGTTTGCACCTGCATAAGTAAAAGAACTGCGTACACCAGCCACGATTTGATCGATGATATCTTCAACTCCTGGACGCTCAGGATCTAAATACATCCGCGATGTAGAAATGCCTTCTTCAAACAGTTCTTTGCTGGCCCGATCAAAGAGACCCTCCCGACGCGTTCTGTTGCGTACGGCACGATTCGAAGCCATGCCAAAATTTTCTTTGTACAGTCGCCCATCAGGATCGCGCAAAGTATCTGCAGCAGATTCGTAAGTTCCCGCAAGCCAAGAGCCGAACATCACATTTCCTGCACCCGCCGCCAGCGCCAGAGCCACATCACGCGGATAACGAATGCCACCATCGGCCCACACCGACGCGCCCAAACGTCGGGCTTCTTGAGAGCATTCAAGCACAGCCGAAAACTGCGGACGTCCCACACCCGTCATCATTCGAGTAGTACACATCGCTCCTGGGCCAACGCCCACCTTGACAATATTTGCCCCTGCATTCACAAGATCGCGCGTCCCACTGGCTGTCACGACGTTGCCTGCAACAATAATTGCATTCGGTGCCGAGGCACGTGCGGATTGCACGGCCTCAAGCATGCGTGTCTGATGTCCATGTGCCGTATCAACAACAAGAACATCCACTCCCATCTCATGCAACATTTTTGCCTTGTGTGCGGGATCGCCATTGACCCCTATCGCGACGGAAGTGAGAAACTGACCATCGGAGTTCAGGGCTGCTCGGTAGAGCGTCGACCGCAAAGCACCTCGACGAGTGATACAGCCAATTAAGCGCCCTTCAGCATTGGTGACGGGTGCTGCCGTCAGACGTTGTCCCGACAACAAATGAAAAATTTCTTCGAGATCTGTGCCTTCTTGAATACACAGCAAATCAGTGGACATCACATTATGCAGTTGCGTAAAGCGATCGTAACCAGCCGCATCGGCCTCCGTAAAGATTCCAAGTGGATGATCTAATTCATCGGTCACAATAACCACGCCATGAGCGCGCTTGTGAATCAAACTCAACGCCTCACCAACAGTGTCGGTGCTCGAAAGAGTGATGGGTGTTTCATAAACAGGATGTCGGCTTTTCACAAAGTCAACCACCGCGTGTATGACATCAAGGGGGATGTCCTGTGGAAGCACGACTAAACCGCCGCGCCGAGAGACAGTTTCAGCCATTCTGCGCCCAGCAACCGCCGTCATATTTGCCACAACCACGGGAATAGTCGTGCCGATCCCATCCGAAGTGGAGAGATCGACGTCCAAGCGCGATCCAACATCAGACATACTTGGGACCATAAAGACATCGCTGTAAGTGAGGTCATAGGAGGGCAACAAGTCATTTAGGAATTTCATGTGCCTTCATCCTCCGTTGGTACCCATACACGAGTGCGCAATCAGGCTAGGGGCTAACTTGGTCTAGATGAAGCATCCAATCGTTCTTGTTCATGGCTGGGGTGGTTCATTCTCGGCTACCTGGAAATCAAGTGGCTTCGCCGATCTTCTTGAAGATGCCGGTAGAACTGTCATCGGTGTTGACCTATTGGGACATGGTCAGGCTCCAAAACCTCATTCCCCTGAGGCTTACGCAGACCTCACTGAGCGAATTTTACAAGTCATGCCTCCTGAGCCTGTGGACCTCATTGGCTTCTCCCTCGGCGCTATTACCCTTTTGCGTTTAGCCATCGAACACCCTGATCGGGTGAAAAGCTTGGTCCTAGCAGGAATCGGTAGAAATGTCATTGAGGCTGATAGTCAAGATTCGCACCGTTTGATCGTTGACGCCCTCGAGGGTCATCCGACCGAAGAAAATAACCTTGCACGCCTTTTCGTGCAGTATGCAGAGCAGCCAGGCAATGATAAAGCCGCTCTCACAGCGATAATGAAGAGGCAGCGTGATCCATACACGGCGGAAGAACTTGCAAAGATAACTTGTCCAGTTTTAGTGGTTATCGGCGACAAAGATTTCGCTGGCCCAGGTGACGGTTTGGTGGCCATGTTGCCCAACGCGCGTTTAGTGTCCTTACGAAATGTGGATCACTTTGCCACTACCGAAAATTTCGGATTCTTTGATGCGGCTTTTGATTTCTTAGGTGTGGATCTGACATGAAACCTGGTTCCATCGGAACAGATACAGATCATGCCATTGAAGTTTTACGAAACGGTGGTGTCATCGGCTTTCCGACCGAGACCGTCTACGGACTTGCCGCTGCTGCTTCAAACAGCGTTGCTGTCAACCGCATCTTTGAGATTAAAGGTCGCCCGAGAAATCATCCTTTAATCGTTCATCTTAATTCCTTGACCGAAGCGCGACACTGGAGCGCCGATTGGTCAGCATCGGCGGAGATTTTAGGCGCTTTGTTTTGGCCTGGTCCCTTGACTGTGATTGTGACAAAAGCACTGAATGTTCACCAAGAGGTAACGGGAGGTCTAGAGACAGTCGCACTGCGGGTACCGAATCACGCTGTAGCCCTTGAGGTTTTACGAGGGCTTGAAGGTGGTATCGCAGCCCCGTCGGCAAATAAATTTGGCAAGGTCAGCCCGACAACCGCCGAGCATGTGCTGGCTGATCTGGGTTCAGAGGTTGATTACATTTTGGACGGCGGACCCTGCTCCATCGGCCTTGAATCCACCATTGTCGACTGCTCAGCGAACACCATTCAGATCCTCCGTCCGGGTGGTATTTCGCACGAGTTAATTTCTCAAGTCCTGCCCGTTGCCGAACAGGTGACCGGTCCGAGTCGTGCCTCGGGAATGTTGGACTCTCACTATGCCCCGATATGTCGCTTGACCGTGGTTGCTAACGTGAATGAGGCGCAAAGTCTTCTCGAGACTCAGGCCGCAAATCAGCAAGCACGCATCATTGACGGAAGTAGTGATCCGACATTGTTCGCTACTCAGATGTATTCGCAATTACGTCAATGCGACGACGATGGCATTGACCAAGCGATTGTGGTACTTCCCTCACCCAACGGAATCGGTCATGCAATTCGCGATCGACTGCTCAAGGCCGCTCATGGTGCGCAAAGCCAATCTCATTGATAGTTCGGATCCACAGGTCGCGAATATAAAGAGCATTTGTTAGACCATCAACAGTCAAACTAACGCTGCTTGATCCCGCCTCGGGAAGAACTTCTAAACGGCACCAGGTGAGAATTGGATCTTCGATTTGAACTTCTAACAGGTATGGCGGATCATCAAGTGCCACATCTCCAATGACCCGTCCTGCCAAAAGCAGCAGTTCAAAGGCGACGACAGGAAGTGCATTGATAACAAATGAAGGCCGATCAACTTCAATTGCCGAAGGAACTTTCGGGATTAAAACTTGCACGGGTTGAGGCTGTTGTTGACGATGCCAATTCATAATCTCATCAAAAGCCAAATTAACTAAAGCCATGTGCTCATCGGATCCACCTCGATCGGGATGGAATTCGAGCGCTAAAAAACGCCTCGCTTGAATGATCTCGCTGATGCTCGCAGATTGCGTCAAGCCAAAAAGTTTGTAGAACTCGGCAATGGGATTCTCAGGCATCTAATTTTTAGGGCCAGCAGACGTATAAGAAGTTCCCTCAGGATCGCTCGCCCATTGCGGTGCGCTCCCCCAAGAATCCTCAAAAACCAATTCTGCG
>BJGB01000010.1:12877-26817 GCA_014190215.1 Actinomycetes bacterium
TGCGAGAGGGCGCCGTCGAACTGTCCCATGTGAGCCGAGTGGGCGACCCAAAGTAATACAAGCCGATAGGGCGACCTCTTCGGGGATACTCAAGAGCAATCTCAATTCAGCATCCACAGATTGATGCCACATAGTCAATGCGCCTCCATAGCCCAAAGCACGCGCGGCCAAAAGAAGATTCTGACAGGCGGGATAAATTGATGCCCCTTCATATGGTGATGGTTCGCGATACCGCACGAGGCAAGCCAATACGATCACTGGCACTTTTTCAATATTGTCCACGTAATGCTGCATCGTGGCGGCCTGACGCGCCTTGCGCGAATCACTTTTCTTTTCTACTTCTGATCTGTAACCGTCCGTTTCTGATTTGCTTGACCAGCCCTGACGAAAGGAGTCACCCAAAAGTTTCTTAGCCTGCATGGCCATAGTCCCATCTCGCAAAACCAGAAAACGAAATGGCTGACGATTTGATCCACTTGGGGCACGCGTGGCGTGCCAGATGATGGCGTTTAAATCTGTCACGGGTATTTGCTCATCGGCATACCGCCGAATCGTGCGCGTAGTCGCGAGCATATTCAGCGCTTCCAAGGAACCGTCAGTGGACATTTAGCGACCAGTAAAATTGGAAGGACGTTTTTCCATGAAGGAAGCCACACCTTCTTTGAAGTCTTGAGTTTGAATCAATGGCAAGAGTTGCAAAAAAACATGATGAATATTCTGTTCAAAAGTTTCGGTCTCTGCGGCCCGCATCATACGTTTGATGGCACGTACTGCTAACGGGGCGTTTGAGGCGATCTCCTGCGCCAACTCAGTCGTGCGAGTCGCTAGATCTTCTGGAGCGACAACATGGTTAACCAAACCAAGCTCTAGGCCTTCCGCAGCACTCAGAGTTCGACCAGTAAAGCAAATCTCTGCGGCTTTGGCGTAACCCACAAGGCGCGGTAGCAACCATGTCCCTCCACTCTCAGGCAATATTCCTCTCTTGGCAAAACCTGGAGCCAATTTGGCAGAAGAAGAGGCAAGACGTATGTCGCAACCAAAAGCCAGGTCAAGTCCGTATCCGGCAGCGCCACCATTGAGTGAGCAAATCGTCGGTGTGTCGAGATTGTGGAGGACCACAGGAGGTGCCGTCCTCAGGTCAAACTCGCCTCCGCCAGATCCTGCGGCCGAATCTAAAACACCTAAAGACTCCTTGCTGCCCATTTGCGAGGCCAGATCAAGACCAGCACAGAAAGCTTTTCCCGCTCCTGTCAGGACGATACAACGGACCTCACGGGATCGATCTGCGCGTAGTAGTTGCTCAGATAACTCGGTCAACATTGCGCCCGAAATGGTGTTCAGACGCTCAGGGGCGTTCAGCGTAATTGTGGCCACTTTTTCCGAAACTTCGTACAAAACCTCGCTCACATGCCCACCATAGTCAGGTTTTTGGCGAAAAGTATCAACGAACTATCCCTCAGATTCCTAACTGTGAACGGTTTTGGGTGATCAATGACGACTTCTACGGGTACTATTGAACCTTCCAAACCAATGAGGCATTTGCCTCGGATCTCCAGGGGGAGAAAACATGAAGAAATCAAACGCACGTCGCGTTGGTGCACTTCTCGTCGGGTTCGCGATCTTGGGCGTTAGCGCCTGCGGTAGCGACGATGAGGCGGTCACCACCGAGGCTCCAACAAGCGAAGCACCTTCAACTGATGCGCCTGCAACAGGTGGAGAACTTGAAGGAATGAAGGGTACGACTCCTAAGGGAGCAGAAATCAGTGAGGAATGGCTCGCAAAGGTTTCCGATTACTGGGTATCACTCGGTAACACGGCCCTTGCGGACTTCAACTACGCCGCTGAGGCTTATGACGCAGCCATTGTCGTTTCTTTGGCTGTTGAAATTGCAGGTACCGATGGTGCTGCTCACGCTAACGAGATTGTTGGCATCACCAAGGGTGGCACAAAGTGCACAACCTTTGCTGACTGCATGGCGATCATCGCTGAGGGTGGAGACCCCGACTATGACGGATTGTCAGGTCCACATGAATTCAACGGCAACGGTGAGCCCCTCGAAGGCAGCTACGCAATGCTTGAATTTGGACCAGACAACCAAATTACTGAGGAGTCAAACTCAAATCTGATCGCAGCCTCGGCTCCCGAGTCGGCGATCGTTGAATTGGGCGTCACGACCTCAACACGCGCCGGCGACGGCCAGTTGAAGATCGGTTCATTGCTTCCTGAGACAGGCAGCCTTGCATTCCTCGGCGATCCAGAATACGCCGGTCTTGTTTATGCAATCAACGAGATCAACCTTGCTGGTGGTGTTCTAGATAAAGAAGTTCTTTACACCCAAGGCGACTCGGGCGATACTTCAACTGACATCGCTTCAACAACCGCTGACCGTTTGATCAGCGAAAACGTTGACGCCATCATTGGTGCTGCTTCATCTGGTGTGACCTTGACTGTGATCGACAAGATCACGGCTGCTGGTATCACCATGTTCAGCCCAGCAAACACCAGCCCAGCCCTCAGTGATTACGCTGATGACAACTTGTACTTCCGTAATGCTCCAGCTGATGGACTACAGGGTGCTGTTGTTGCCAACCAGATCATCGAAGACGGTAACGCTTCGGTGTACATCATGAACCTTGATGACGCTTACGGTAATGGTATTGCCGCAGTCGTGAAAGATGTTCTTGAGGCCGCAGGTGTTGAGGTTCTCGGAGTCAAGGCTTACGACCCAACTGCTGCGTCATTTGACGCTGAAGTAGCTGAAGTTGTAGCTGCCGATCCAGATGCAGTCGTGTTGGTCTCGTTTGACGAAGGTAGCCGCATCTTGCGTACTGCCGTCGAGAGCGGAATCGGCCCGAAGGTGAAGATGTGGTACGGAACCGATGGCAACATGGGTAACGGACTCGGAACCAACTTCGACGAAGGTAAGTGATTAGTTAGTTTCCTCAGTTCTGAGGTAGTGAGGGGGCCCTCGGGAAACCGAGGGCCTTTTCGCGTGCCAAGTGGGGTTAGTCAGCCACCTGTGGACTTCGCCAAGGTACCGAGGTACAACTCAATGACGTTGGGATCCGAGAGCAGTTCACGACCGCTTCCGGTGTACGCACTACGACCTTGATCAAGCACATATCCACGATTCACTACTTGCAGGCAACGGCGGGCATTCTGTTCAACCATCAAGATGGCTACGCCTGTTGAGTTGATCGTGCGGCATTGCACAAAAACTTCGTCTTGAAGCGCTGGGGATAATCCAGCAGATGGTTCGTCCAGAAGAAGAATCTTTGGTTCGAGCATAAGAGCACGACCCATAGCGACCATTTGTCTCTCACCTCCTGATAACGCTCCCGCTCGTTGTGCAGCACGATCTCCAAGCTTTGGGAAAAGACTCACGACATAATCGAAGCGATCATGAAACACCGAGGGCTTCAAGAAGCAACCCATTTCCAGGTTCTCTTTCACAGTCAGACTTGGGAAGACATTCTTGTTTTGCGGCACATAGCCAACGCCCATCGGAACTAACTCGTGGGCCTTACGACCGGTAATGTCTTGGCCCATCAACGTCACGGTTCCCGAACGAACTTTGCACTGTCCCAACACTGCTTTGAGCAGAGTTGATTTTCCGGCGCCATTCGGTCCAATGATGCCCACAAATTCGCCAGCATTGACGACGACATCGCAGCCATTCAAAATATTGACTTCGGGAACATACCCAGCTACAAGATTTGAACTTTGGAGTATCGCCGTATCTTCCATCATTCCCCCTCTAACAACGATTGACCCTGACGAGTACCCAAGTAGGCATCAATGACGGCAGAGTTCTTGGCGATGTCGTCGGGCGTACCTTCTGCAATGATTCGACCTTCGGCCATCACAATGACCCAATCAGAAACATCATGAACCATATCCATATCGTGCTCTACGAAAAGAACTGTCATTCCCTGATCGCGTAAACCACGAATGTGTTCATTAAGACTCTGCTTAAGTGCAGGATTCACCCCGGCCATTGGTTCATCAAGCATGACTAGGGTTGGGTTCGTCATCAGCGCACGAGCCATCTCTAGCAATTTTCGCTGACCCCCTGACAATGCACCAGCGTATTCATCGCGCATGTGAATCATTTGGAAGCGAGTTAAAAGTTCATCAGCATGTTCGGTGATTTCATCTTCTTGGCCTTTCCATACGGCCGAAAATAACCCGTTCCACCACTTCTCACCTTTTTGATCTGTGGCGCCTAGGCGCATGTTTTCAATCACTGATAACTTCGTGAGACTCTTTGTGAGTTGAAACGTACGCACCATGCCAAGAGCCGCTGTTCGATGAGATGCGACCTTGCTCATATCTTTTCCTTGAAATGTCCAGGAACCAGAGTTGGGTTGATCAAAACCCGTCAGCAGATTAAAAAATGTCGTCTTGCCGGCCCCGTTGGGACCGATCAACGCTGTGATGGAGCCCTCTTGCACTTCAAAGTGGTCAACATCGACCGCAATGATTCCACCAAACTCCCGACGAATATTGTCAGCGGTCAAAATAGGATTTGGCTTGCGTGCACCTGGTGAACGCTCAACATCTCGTAGAGATTGCCGCGCTTTGGTCGCCACTTCGCCATATGTCCGTTCAACGTCCATCGAATGCCATCTCCTTTCGATTTCCAAACATTCCCTGAGGTCGAAAGACCATCAAAAGGATCAATGTGATGCCGATCAGGATGAAGTTCAATTGCCCAACTTGAGTCGATTTCATAATTGTGACATTGCCGATACTCACAGGGTCTTTCGCGACTTGTCGCAAGAAATTGTCCATGAATGTGAATAATCCCCAGAACATCATGGACCCAACGATTGAACCTGAAACCTTGGCAACCCCACCTAAAACCAGCGCCGTCAAGATGTAAAAGGTGAGATCGCGACTGTAGTTATCTGGTTGCACACTTCCGCGGTCAAGGGCGAAAATCATTCCGGAAACAGTGCCGATAACTCCACCAAGAATAAGAGATTGCATTTTGTAGGAATACACGTTCTTGCCAAGTGACTTCACGGCATCCTCATCCTCACGGATGGCCTTGAGGACACGACCCCAGGGTGATTTCATCAACTTGTAGACAACGAAACCAAAAACCGCCACGATCAGCCATCCGACGATAAGCACCCATAATTCACGACCAGTGAACTTGAACGGCCAAAAACCATACTGATCAGCTTCATTAATACCGAAGTCATTGCCAAGCGCACGGAAACTACTTGAGAAACCGTTGATGCCGTCACTTCCGCCGAAATAAGTTTTGAACTTAACGGAACGCACAACTAAACGAATAATCTCTGC
The DNA here is from genome assembly GCA_014190215.1 of Actinomycetes bacterium. Taxonomy (GTDB): domain Bacteria; phylum Actinomycetota; class Acidimicrobiia; order Acidimicrobiales; family Ilumatobacteraceae; genus Casp-actino8. Next base: position 18,191 of record BJGB01000010.1, read on the forward strand.
CGAAGCGATGGTGACGATTGCCAGATAATCGGCGCGGAGACGAAGGGTCGGGATTCCCATAAGCAATCCCAAAACCACTGAAAACAAAATTCCGAGAGGAATGCCCCACCAGAACGAGATATCAAAATAGTGGGCAGTCATACCGAGTCCATAGGCGCCACAAGCCATGAAACCCGCCTGACCGAAGTTCAAGAGCCCGGTGTAGCCGAATTGCACATTCAACCCCAAAGCGGCGATAGCAAAATACACCGCGTTGATCCCTATGAAGCCCTTGAGGCTGTTTTCAAGTATGAGATTCCAATCCATGGCTAACCAACCCTCTGTGCTCGACCCAGGATGCCTTGTGGCCTGAGCAATAGAACCAAAATTAAGACCAGCAAAGCCGGCGCCGTCTTCAACTCTGTCGGTACGACCAAACTTGATACTTCGACCATCACGCCCACGACAAAACCGCCCACCAATGCGCCGAAGGCGCTACCCAGTCCACCCAAGGTAATACCAGCAAATAATAAGAACAGCAGGCGGCCTCCCATATCAAAACTTACTTGCTCATCAAGTCCACGGAAAACCCCTCCAGCGGCAGCAAGAGCACCCCCAATAATCCAAACCAAGCGAATGACTTTTTCCGAATCAATTCCCGTCGCCGATGCTAAATCAGGATTATCCGAGACAGCTCGAGTTGCTTTTCCAAGTCGAGTGAAACGTAATCCCAAAGCGGTGACGACCAAAATGAGGAGACTCAAACTCGACACCACAAAGTCACGGGGTGTGATATTCACTGGTCCAAGATCCCAAGACCTTTGCAACGAGAAATCCGAAAAAGGACGCGTGCGCCCTTCAAACCGTGAAAGGAAAAAGTTACGCAGAGCAATCGACAAACCCACGGTCAACACCATCTGAGTCACTAACCCAACTCCACGACGGCGCAAAGGTCCAAAGATTCGGTTATTCAGCGCCCAACCGAAACCACCGCCAAGGATGATGCCCAACGGGGCAGCCCAAAATATATGGAATGTTCCATCAGGACGGATACCCGGAATGAAACTTAAAAATCCCAAAAAGGTCAGTCCAGTGACATTAAAGACAAATGTCGCGATTCCACCAAAGGTGACCATTTCGCCGTGTGCGAAGTTCGTCAATCCAGTGGTGCCAAAAATGAGGCTCAGACCAACTGAGCACATTGCCAAAATCAATCCAAGTCGGATGCCATCAGATATGCGCTGAGCGACGCGTTCAAAACCAGATTGGCTAACAGTTTGCGACCCTCCAGTAAAATAGGTGACTACTTTTGTCTTTGTCACGAAAGAGTCGGTGAGAATATTTTGCATCGCAGGCGTTTTAGCATCAAGTTTCTTACCCGACGGCAGCGTCTGCTCATTGAGACTCACGATGTAATCCGCTCGAGACGGAACCGAAACAATGACGACTCCTTCAGCGTCAGTAAGTCCAACCCCGACGATCTCACCATTGGCGTTGGTCACTGTTATCTTGACACCTGACAGTGGTTGATTATCTGCCTTCCCATCGTCACTTCGAACTTGATCTCGAACTTGAATGCGAATGCTGTAGCCATCGTCGGCCGCTTTGGCGCTGCCAAACGAGAAGCCCAAAACAGAACCAAGCGCGATGAGCAACACGAGACAGCGTCCCCCGATGGTTTTACTGATCGATACTTCCACTACACCCTCTGTCCTTGGCAAGCAACGAGATACCGCCACAGATTCAGACTAGTTCTCAAGAACTGTCTAAAGTAAACCAAGTGCTTCCAACGCCGAAACCTACTCGTCCCATAGCGCTGGTATTGCTGGCAAGCGCGTTATTCGGCACCACAGGCACCGCATTAGCCAAAGGACCAGCAAATATTGACGCCATCTCTGCTGGTATTTTCAGGCTGATTATTGGAGGTTGCGGGCTCACTCTGATCTCTTGGAAGCATCTTCCAACTCTGAAGGATCACTCTCGCGGTCTGCTCTTCGGGGCCATTGCGATCGCGACTTATCAACTCCTCTTTTTTTATTCGGTCAGCCTCACGGGAGTCGCCTTGGCGGCGCTGATCACTATCGGCGTAAGTCCTTTGTTCTCTCGTTTGCTCTCACACCTAAAGAGACAGCCGGCTCCATCGCCAATGTGGTACGCGGCCGCCGCCTGCACTCTCTCTGGTCTCGTGGTCTTGGTCTTGGGTTCCGAGAATTCAGTGTCGTACGACCTAGGGGGGATTGTGTGCGCTGTTATCGCTGGCTGCGCTTATGCCGTGTACACAGAGAGCGCTTCCGTTCTTATCGAACGCAAAGCGGATCCCACAGCAATTCTTGGTGCCATGTTCTTCATTGCTGGATTGGCTACTGCTCCATTGCTCATTTGGCATCGACTTGCTTGGTTGAATACATCTCGAGGAATCCTCATCATTCTTTACCTATCAATCATCACTTTGACATGCGCCTATATCGCCTTCGGCAAGGCGTTGGTGTCCTTGAAGCCGATGACGGTCGTGATGTTGACAACCCTTGAACCAATAGTGGCCTCAGTTCTCGCCGTCTTTATGTTGAATGAAGATTTCCCCCTCGCTTCGTGGGTCGGTGCCGGCCTAGTGCTCATCGGCTTACTCATGGTTGGGTTCTCATCGCCTCGGCAAACTACGGTGAGACCGTGAACGATTTGGATCCTGCCCCCATCAAAAATCAGATAACCGAACTTTTAGGGGTCGATTATCCAATCATCCAAGCCCCAATGGGTTGGATAGCGAGAAGCCCCTTAGCGAGTGCTGTCAGCAACGCTGGAGGTTTGGGAATCATTGAAACCTCGTCTGGCGAACTTGACAATATTCGGCGGGAAATCGAAAAGATGGCTGAACTGACACAGAAGCCGTTCGGCGTAAACATCGCTCAACTTTTCGTTCGGGACCCGTCAATCGTTGATTTCGTTGTCGCACAAGGCGTCAAGTTTGTGACAACTTCAGCCGGTGATCCAAAGCAATATACGGCGCAATTGAAGGATGCCGGGTTAACGGTCTTTCATGTCGTGCCCACACTTTCGGCCGCCCTCAAAGCAGTTGCCGCAGGTGTCGATGGTCTCGTGGTTGAAGGCGGAGAAGGTGGCGGTTTCAAAAATCCGCGAGATGTCTCCACGATGGTTCTTCTGCCACTTGTGGCTTCAAGTGTCGACGTGCCGATTATCGCCGCTGGGGGAATCAGCGACGGAGTTTCTATGGCTGCAGCTTTTGCGTTGGGTGCGCAGGGAGTGCAAATGGGGACGCGAATGGTCTCTGCTGCTGAATCACCTGTGCACAATAATTGGAAACAAGCAATTCTCGATGGTGCTGAGACGGACACTGTTTTTCTCAACCGACATTCAAAGCCTGGTTTGCGAGCGATACGAACCGAGCGCACAAGTGCACTAGAAAAACAAGAACACGTGCCCTTAACGGAGATGAGTCGTGCCCTTGATCTTTACTTTGGCGGTGACATGGAGGCAGCAATTGCCTTAACTGGCCAAGTCATGGGTCGCATCAACGCCATCTTGCCGGTTCACGAAATCATTCATCAGACGATGATTGATTTCCGCTCTACTATTTCTCGTTTGGCAGCAAACGTCTGATGCCCGATGAGCCACAAGTTGACTAAGGAAATAAAAAACATGGTTGCGCCGAAGACGTGGAGTCCCACTAGTAGCGCCGGAATATCGTTGAAGTATTGGACATAGCCGACCGTTGCCTGAAGGACTGATGCGAGAATTACGATTTCGAGTGCCGATCTCATCGCCACCAGTCCTTGTGTTCGCCGGACATAGCCAGCCAAAATCAGCATCAAAGAAATCATGATGATCACAGATGTTCCGTGCACCTTCGATGCGGAGGCAACCTCGATCCCTAAGCGCCGAGCTTTTTCGTCGCCAGCGTGAGGACCCGAACCCGTCACAACGGTACCCGTGAAAATGGCAATGGCGCCACAGACGCACACCAAGCGCACAACCCACACACCCACTGTTGAGATCTGCCGCTCAACATTCACAATGTTTTCCTGTGATCGTTTCAACAGCACAAAAGCGTTCGCTACGAGAAACATGGACAGAACAAAATGACCCTGGTTGGCGATCGGGTTGAGATCAGTGAGAACAACGATGCCGCCGAGAATGACTTGCCCTGCCACTCCGAGCACCAGTCCCCATGCCATCCATAAAAGATCTCTTCGATATGGGATTCGATATCTGGCGGCGAGAACAGCCACAATCACGACGGCAGCAACAAGACCAGTGAACAGTCGGTTGGCTTGTTCAATGGCGCCATGAAAAGTTGACACATCGACAAATTTCTCTGCATTGCAACGGGGCCAATCCGAGCATCCAAGCCCCGATCCACTGAGCCGCACCGCGGCTCCACTGACCACGATGATGCACAGCAGCCACAGAGCCGTTCTCGTGATCCGAACATAGCCTTCTGAGCTAATCACAGGACGCTGACGAAGCACTTGAAAAGCTTTCACGCCCCCACAGTATGCGGAGGGGTTCATATGTGCCACCTATTGGGACTACGGTCACATTGTGCTTTCCTCCTTTGACGACTATCCCATCCATTCCAGTAGTGCCCCCGTCAATGAAACAGCTTCAAGCGATCCAAACCACTACGACCGTTATTTCTTCAATGGCTACCGATCGGATGCTTCGGTCTTTTTTGCCGTGGCCCTAGGTCTATATCCAAATCGGCATATCACTGATGCTTCTTTCTCTGTCATCATCGATGGCAAAGAACAGATCTCTCTGCATTCGTCCGCTCGGGCTCCGCAGGATCGCGCGCAAGCCAACAAGGTCGGGCCCATTGAGGTCAAAGTTCTTGAACCTATGAAAAGGCATCAGATTCTCGTAGACAGTCCCGAACACTCAATACGCTGCGATCTCACATTCACCGCCCGCAGTGGGCCGGTACAAGAACCGCACTTCTTGGTGAAAGCAGGACAGCGTACAGTTTTTGATTACACCCGTCTGACGCAATTTGGCCACTGGTCTGGATGGATTGAGGTTGATGGAATCATCCACAACATTGAGCCCACCGCGACTTCTGGATCGCGGGATCGTTCCTGGGGCGTGCGCCCGATTGGCCCACCTGCAGATGCTGGCGCCCCAGTGGGCGAGCGCCAGTTTTATTGGTTGTGGGCGCCAGTGAATTTTCCAACCTTTGCGACGCATTTCGATGTCAACGAGTATTCCTCGGGCGATCGTTGGCATGAGACTGGCTTTATTATTCCCGACGGGGTCAGCACTCCGAAGGAAATGAAGAAGGTTGTCTATCGCAGTAAACTTCGAACTGGTACGCGATGGGCCGAGACATTTTCTATTGACCTGATTGATCACGATGATGCCGTGAGCACCGTTGAACTGACACCCCTTTTCGAATTTCATATGACGGGTATTGGTTACGGGAACAAAGATTGGGGGCATGGGTACTGGAAAGGTGAATTGGCTGTCGGTAGTGAACGCTGGAATCTTCCCGTGACGAACCCTTGCGATCCATCGAACCTTCATATACAAGCGATCTGCCGAGCGACCATGGGCGCACACACAGGCATTGGAATTTTGGAACAACTCATTATTGGTCCGCACCATCCGAGTGCACTGACAGGAATGATTGATCCGGCGCGCTGAATGTCCTAGGTGTGTCGAATCGTCATTCCACCGTCGACAACGATTGAAGCACCAGTCACAAAACTCATCGCAGGCAAACACAAACTGAGCGTCATATGCGCCACCTCTTCGGGTTCACCATAACGCCGAAGGGAAACTCTGCGCTTGGCATAAATTTCTTTCATCTCATCTGGAATCCCTTGAGTCATACCAGTGTTAATCGGTCCAGGACATATGCAATTGACAGTGATGCCGTCTCGACCAAGTTCAACAGCGAGACTTCTTGTGAGTCCTGTGACACCAGACTTAGAAGCTGAATAAGCCGACAAAGTCGGTGTGGCGACTATTGATTCTGTTGACGCAATATTGACGATTCGAGGTGTGGAGGATTTCTTGAGGTGCACTAGGCATGCACGAATGAGGTAAATGTACGCCGTGAGGTTGACTGCAATCGTACGATCCCAAGCCTCAGCAAAATCATCTTCGTTGAGCACGGATCCGCTACCCATGGAGACGCCAGCATTGTTGATCACAATGTCTACACCACCGTATATCTGAACGACGGATTCAACCATCGCCGTTACTTCTTGAGTTCGGCATACATCGAGAGCAAAACCCACTGCAGCATTTGAGCCATATCTGTCGGTGATCTCTCTCACGACTGTGTTGACTGCATCCACATTCAGGTCAACAACAACGACCTTGGCACCCTCGTCGGCGAACAACAAGGCAGTTGCCCGACCCATACCACTGGCCGCACCGGTGATGATTGCGATCTTGCTCTCAATTGATCTGCTTAATTTTGAGAGACGGGTCATGGTGACACCAACAACTGATTGAGGTTACGCACGCGTATACCGTTCAAATCCACCGACACCATACATTTTCATGGCGATCGCTCGATTGACTGTCACTTTCATGAATGCCGTATCGGGACTATTCTCGGGACCCCCAGGCGCAAACCCATTGAGGTCATAATCGAACACGCCGTTCCATAACCTCCGCTTCGTCTCAATATCGGACAACACTTCCGCGGTACCCCACACCTCCACTCCATCGCCATTTTCCGTGACCTGCCAGTGCAAAGCAACACGCGGGTTAGCAGAAACGTTGCGACACTTTGTTGAATTCAGCCCAACCATGATCCACAAAATCTCGCCTTCCCAACAGGGATGCACAGGAACGACGTCCGGCTCGTTGTCCGCACCCACTGTGGCGATGTGTGCCCACACGCTGAGTACCGATGTGGCTTGCTTGATCTCTTCAATGTCCATTGATCTCCCCTACTCAAAATTCTAATTACGGACGGACTTCGTAAAAGGCATTCAATGAATGCTCAATGTCCAATTTACGAAACCTACTAAAACCAGCGTCTTCAGCCATTGCCCGCGCCTTGGACTCGGGCAGGCCCAATGTTCCAAGTCCGGCTCCGCCAGCCACTGACATGGCCGAGGACATGCAACTCATCACACTGATGCCATACATCAACGAGGCCATCGGATTCCTTGCATTATTCTCAGCGAATGTATCAAGGGCTTTGATATCAACCAAAAGCCATATCCCGTTAGGTTTCAGTGATCGTCGGATCGCTCGCATCACATCTTGGGGATGGGTCATGTCGTGAATGCAGTCGAAGGCCGTAATGAGATCTAGCGACTCATCTTCAGGAAGCGGAGTGGAACGTGGATCCACAAACGAGACATTGCTGAGTTGTTGTTCAGCTTTCTTGGCAACAGCGCGATCAAGAGCAAATCTGGAAATGTCATAACCAGTTACAACGCTGCTCGGAAAGGCCTTCGCCATACGAAGCGCTGCTCCCCCAGCTCCACACCCGATATCGGCAACTTGAGCACCAGCCATCAGGCCTTCAACCGCTCCGTCCAAAGCTGGCAAAACGACTGGCAACAAATAAGAGCGACTCCATGGCTCGAAACTACGCTCAATTCCGACTGCCCCTTCAGGTCCGTGACTGTCGTAGTCGTAACCCAACCCTGTTCTAAAACTTTCTGGAAGGGCTCTGAGACTTTCCATCGTCTGCGGCAGGCGGTGAAACATGCCCATGCCGAACGCTGGATGATTTTCGTCCGCCAAAACGACGGCTGCCTCAGGAGTCAGAGAATAGAGCTCATTGCCGTCATCCTCAATTGATACTTCAATCAGACGCGCGGCGGCCTGATTATGTAACCACTCCTGCACCCACCTCTGATGTAGAGAGGTTTTACCAGCTAATTGTTCACAACTCAATGCAAACGGTGAATTCGCTAGCGCTCCATAGAGTCCGAGCCGATCCCCCAAATGAATCATCCCTGAAGTTACTGCGCCTTCCAATTTACTGAAAACTAAAAATGAATACATCTTGAGAGCATTCAGATCCAAATCCTGTTCAGACATCAATAAGTCCTTTCATCTGCGTGTAGATGTTCAACATCGCTCAGTTTTGTCAGACCAAAAGTGTGACCATCACCAATCTCAAATGATGACAAACGATTGATTGAGGCGTGGGCGATCACAAAACGCTCCCACTCCCAGGGTGTTGGCGTTAAGCCGAGCATGTGATTAATAAACACACTGTTGGTACCGGCATGAGCGATGAGAAGAACGCTTCGTTCAGGTTTTTCAATATGCCAAACTGGTAATTGCTGGGCAGAGCGCGTGATTCCTCGCTCTAACAAAAATGAATTTGCCCCAGAATGAATTCGCTGCACAAAGTCCCGAACGGGTTCTCCGTCCTGCAATCCATCCCAGCGTTTTTCAGCCGGGCGATTTCTCTCTTCCTGATAGGCGGCATCGGCTTTTTCGCGCGGTGTGCCGTGCCATAACGGATTGCGAATCTCTTCAAGCCAAGCCTGTGTTGATTCCACTCCCAGAGGTAGATCCAACATCTCCAAGAGTGGGGCCGCTGTCTGTTGCGCCCGCAGAAGAGGCGACACCCAGACTTCATCAAAATGCTGCTTTTCTAGGGTCCCACCCACTAATTCAGCCTGGTTAAAACCGAGTGCTGTGAGTTGAGGGTT
>BJGB01000011.1 GCA_014190215.1 Actinomycetes bacterium
GTTCGGCATGACAGTCATTCCCCTTGGACCCAGCGCTGGTACGCAAGTTCTTCGAGCCCTGAGAAACAACGAAGTGGTCTGCCTGTTGAGTGATCGAGATCTGACGGGTGGTGGAATCCCTGTGCAGTTCTTCGGGGAGACGACAACACTTCCCGCTGGGCCAGCAACTCTTGCATTACGAACTGGTGCCGCACTCCTGCCAACAGCAGCTTTTTTTACTGATCGAAACCTTGGCCACCACGGAATCATCGGTGCTCCTATGGTGTGTGAACGCGAAGGTCGTTTACGACTTGATGTCTCGCGTATTACGCAGAACCTGGCTCATGAATTGGAGACTTTGATTCGTAAAGCGCCTTCTCAGTGGCACCTTCTGCAGCCGAATTGGCCAAGCGATCCTGGGTACCCGCATCCCATCGACGGGACAATAACAGCAGATGATGACGCTTAAACCGCGTTAATCAACTAATCTTGTCAGGTGGGGATTTTATGAGACGAGCGCAATGGCTCATACTCGCTTCGGCGATGTTGTTTGTTGGGTCTGGATGCACCGCAGGCGGCAGTGCTGTTTCAATCATTCGAGATGTTGACGCCATCCAAGTGATGAGCCCAGAAGAGGTCACTGCAATGCGCTCGACTTTGGTGCCGGCCTTAGCGAGCGATGGTTCTCAAGTAGAAACAGATGGGTCTGTTCCCGACGATGCCACAGCGGACACGATTCCTCTCAACGAGGATAAGCGCCCCCCAGAACTGAAACTATTCGACGCCTTTAAAAGTTTCTCTGGCTGCCTCGACGACGCCGGTGAAGGAATACGCGGTGATCTTCAAGATCCCAATAACCCCGCCTATCAAGATCCCGCTTATTTGGAACTGATTCAAAAATGCGCTGCTCGTAGCGACATTGTGAATGTCCTTGAGGAGGTCTCCACCAGTCGGGCGAATCTGACTCCTGAAGAGATCAAGGTGAAAAATGAGGGTTTTGTCATTATCTCTGACTGCTTGAAGAAAAAAGGTTGGAAGATTGAAACCACAATTGATGCCTCTGGTTTGATCACTCCTTCACAATTTCAAAGTGCCGACGGTGAATTAAACGATCGGGATCTGAATCAGTGCCTCACTGAGACAGGAATCAACGACGCCATAGAGGATGGAGCCTAAATGTTCACAACTAAGAGGATTGTTATTGCAGGTGGATTGGTAGCACTTATTGGTGCTGCACTCCTTGTGTTCAATAACTCAGGGGGAGATGGATCCTCCAATAATCTTCTCATCACGCCTCGCGCTGTCGAGCGTCGTGATCTTTCCGATGTATTAACCGTGTCTGGCGAAGTGCGGCGCGATGAAACGAAAAAGATCAACTCCGCCGTTGATGGCAAGGTCAGTCAAATCAGCGTTGAAGATGGCGACACCGTTGAAGCTGGCGATGGGGTCTTTGCACTTGATGGTCGAACAGCGGTAGCGGTCGCTGGAGATTTTTCCTTCTATAGGCAACTGACCGTCGGAAGCGTTGGACCTGATGTCAAGCAACTTGAAACCATTCTCAACGACAATGGATATCCAATTAACAGTGTTGATTCATTATTCACCGAACAAACGAGGTCAGCATTAGCTAAATGGCAGTTTGATCGGGGGTATAGCGGTTCGGCCAATGAGAGTGATGAAACTGTCACGGTTTCTTTGTCTTCAAATAGTGCGGCGTACTCAGTCGGACGTGCCAATACCGCGGCCTTCGTTGTCACGCCTTCAGTACCTTCTGGAACCGGATCCACTTATCGCGGAGCTCCTTCTACAAAGCCGACACTAACTGTCTCCGCGAGCGCGAATTCTGTTTCCGAGGGTGGGTCAATCACTTTCACTGTCACCTCCAATATCTCCCTTTTGACAGACCTCACTGTGGCATTAACTATTGGCGGTTCGGCAGCAGGCGGGGACGACATCGCCAATGACGATGACTACGAGGAAATTTTGGCGAATATTGTTTTGCCAGCAGGACAACTTTCAGTCTCAGTTACCTCTGATATCTTCGTTGATTCGGTCATTGAAGACGAAGAAGATATCACGTTCGCTATCGCCCAGCAGTTCGGCGATGATACAAGTTATCTTTCTGGTGCAGTCAAATCGGTGCGCGTGGTCATCGCCGCCAATGGTTCAGAATTGCGACCGCTGTTGACGGTGAAGGCCAGTGGTGAAACTATTGATGAAGGTTCAAACGCGACCTTCACAGTACGCACTTCAGTGAAATCAAATCGAGATATCAGATTTAACGTCACACTGTCAGGAAACGCTCAGAGCGATATTGACTATCTCACCCCAGATAGCGACGTCTACACCATTGCGGCTGGCGATGAAAGCGTTGACATTGATATCCAGATACGAAAGGATGACGCCGTTGAACTTGATGAAAAGTTGATTTTCACCATCACTGCAGATGTACCTCCAGTAGGAAAAAGCGACCGCTACTACCTTGGATCTATCGTAAAATCCACTGTCGTCATTCAAAGTGGCGATTTACCAGAACTGACATTGATTGGGGGCTCAGCAATCGCTGAAGGTCGTAGCGGTTCATTCCGGATTGTCTCTGATGCTCCTGTCACCGAAGACACCTCAGTCAACTATCAGGTGTCCGGTACTGCCACGAACGGTCAGGACTTCAAGGTATTGAGCGGGACAGTGATCATGAAGGCGGGATCCTCAAGTGTCACGGTACCCATTGACACAATCAATGATGATGTCGTGTTTTTACCAGCAGACATGTTGGTCGCAAACTGGCCGGCGCGTATTGGCAAGGTAGAAGTTGATGAAGGTGAATTTGTTCTTCAAGGCAATGTTGTACTGAGCCTGACGGAGCCTGAATTCACAATCACAATGAAGGTCAGTCCGACTGACCGAGCAGAACTCGTTATTGGCCAGGCAGTCTCTGTTGACTTAAAGGTCGGAGGACAGATTCTTCCAGGTGTGATCACTGAGTTAGGTGACAGTGCAATAGTTGGCCCAGGTGGCGAAGAGCAATACGAAGGAACCGTCTCCGTGTCAGGTGCCTTCGACGCGGTTGATGGTGCCACGGTTTCAATAGACGTCACCCTTGCTGAAGCATTGCAAGTTTTAGCCGTACCTGTCGCGTCGGTACTACGTTCTGCAGATGGCGATCAAGTTCGGGTCGTCAATGATCAAGGCACAATCACGCGTTTGAATGTGACGATCGGCCTGATTGATGGTGAGTGGGTAGAGATTAAAGAGGGACTACAGGGCGATGAATTGATCATCGTTGATATCGTTTCCGGCGCAGCGGCCGAGGCCCCCTGATCCCTGTTATGTCAACTGTTACTGATCCATCGGTACTTATGGAACTCAGCCATGTGTCGCGTGTATATGGCACGGGTGAGGCAGCGGTATGGGCACTCCGTGATGTCTCAATGGTCATTCGCGCTGGAGACTTTTTGTCAATCGTTGGACCGTCGGGTTCGGGCAAATCAACCATGCTCGGGTTGCTCGGATGTCTAGATGTCCCAACTGAGGGGACTATTACCGTGGGGGGCGAAGAAGTGACACGCCTAGCCGATGCAGCGCGTACACGAGTGCGCGGTCAAAGTATCGGTTTTGTCTTTCAACAATTCCATCTCATTCCCCATTTGGATGCCCTTGGCAATGTTGAAACTGCTCTTTTATATCGTTCTTTGAAACCCGCTGAACGTAAAGAACGGGCAATGGCAAGTCTCGAGCGAGTCGGACTCGGAAAACGTGCCGATCACCGACCGGTGCAGCTCTCTGGAGGCGAGCAACAGCGTGTTGCTCTAGCACGGGCCCTTGTTACCGAACCAAAAATCCTCCTTGCCGATGAGCCAACAGGTGCTCTTGATTCTAAAAACGCAGCAAATGTAATGGAGATTCTCTCTAGTTTGCAGGCCACCTCGCGAGCAGTTGTGATCGTGACACACGATGCCAGTATTGCCAATTCAGCTGCACGCAAGATTTCAATGCTCGACGGTGGCATTGTCACAGACGAGATTTTACGACGATGAGCACTTTCAAGGATTTGCTTCGTGTCGCCTTTAATGGATTGTTCGCACGCAAAGTACGCACCTTGCTTTTGCTGCTCGGTCCGATGATCGGTGTGGCGGCAATCATTGCCTCCGTTGGACTGACTGATTCAGCAAAGGGCGATCTCAAGGCAAAGGTCAATAAGTTAGGCACCAATCTTATTGAGGCTGCCGCCTCAAGTTCTTTTGGTGGTCAAAACCCAACTCTTCCCACGGACGCCGTTGAACGAGCCCTGACTGTGACCACTGTCGAAAAGGTGAGTGCAGTTGTTGAGTTAACGAACATCGTCGTCTCACCTTATGAAGAAGCCTCTGATGTTTTTGAAACAGTGCCGATTCCTGTTTTGGGTACAGATATTTACCTGCCTGAGGTCCTTGAGGTTGCCTTGGTCAGCGGTCGCTGGATCAGCGACTTCGACGCTCAAAAAGGCGCTCGCTCTGCCGTCATCGGCGTCGGATTAGCGCAAGAGTTTAAGTTTTTGCCAGGTGAAATAAGAACGATTGAACTACGCGGTATCCCTTATGCAGTCGTCGGCATCTTAGATTCGGTTGAATTGGAACCGGGTTTTGATAATGCAGTCTTTATCTCATTTCACAGTGCGGAAATTGATTTTCTAGACGATGACGCTGAGCCAAACAAAATGTATGTGCGCTGTGTGGAAGGGACCGAAAAGGAATCTGCTGATGCTTTGCGTCTTGCGGTCAATCTTGGTGGTCCTCAAGAAATCACTACTGAAATTAAAAGTGAAGCCCTCGAACTTGCTGCCCAAAGCGATCGCCAACTACAACTCATCGTGATCTCGATGGGCCTTTTGGCGATCATTGTGGGTGGACTTGGAATCGCCAATGTGATGTCAATTTCCGTCATTCAGCGTTCGGCAGAAATCGGTATCCGCCGCGCCTTAGGTCACACGCGCCAGATTATTGCGATTCAATTTTTGCTTGAAGCAATTGCAGTTGGAGTGATCGGAGGCATTATGGGCGTCTTACTCGGAATGCTGGCCATATTTATTGGAGCGAGTTTAGCTGGATGGGTTTTCGTCATGGCATCGTGGTTGGCCCCAGCAGGAATCATTTTGGCGATCACCATTTCGGTCTTGGCTGGTTTGTATCCCGCTAATCGCGCTGCAAAATTAGAACCCCTTGAAACTCTTCGTTTGGGCTAAGCCTGCTAACGATAGATGTCGAACAATTCACCAATCGCCTTAATTTGCCCGCCACTCAAGCTTGACATCACTGCAATTGGTTGTATCCCAATGTCGTACCAGCGGTCAAGCCCCTCGCGAACCTCATTGGCTGATCCGCTCAGCGTGCAATCATCAAGCCATGTATCGCTCATCAATGCGGAATGATCCTTATTATTTCCACTAGCGATCGCCGCCTCAATCGACTCCATCTCCTCGATATAGCCACAGGCTTTCCAGTAGTTGCGGTAATTTGGAAGCCGAACATACACCGCCATTGTGGCCCGATTTGCAGCTCGTGCTGTCGCCTTATCATCAGCTATCACGGTTGGAATCATGTTTGCTAAATAAAAACCCTCTGCAATTTTGTCTGCTGGCACTTTTTGAACCTGTTGAACCGAGTGAGTGAAACTGGCATTAGCCCATAAAGCACCTTGACCTATCTCCGTCGCTAAATTAAGCATTTGATCACGCAAAGTCGCCAGGTATATAGGGGGCAGCGGACCGCCAAACCGTTCAGCGGCGTGAAGAGCTTCAACAAAGTTTTTCATATCCGATAAAGGTGGCCCCATGGTCACTCCCAAGCGTTTCACCATTGCCTCATGGCTCACTCCTAGGCCCAAAGCGAACCGACCCTGCGAGACCTCAGCAATGTGGCTGGCTAATGAACCAATGTCTGATGCTGAGGCTCCATAGATGCCTTGTATGGATGTGAAGAAGCGCATTTCATGTGTCACGTGGGCCAAACTTGCGCAAAGGCCAAATGCGTTGCCTAAGGTTGGACACGCCAAAGCGGGGAAGCCGCTCCGTTCGGCTAGTTCTGCTAGTTCTAAGATTTGTAGGCGCTTGGTTGGTGATGCAATCAGGGATAAGGCAGGCAAAGGCATGACTTGACCGTAGCCCAACACCACTTGAGCCGTGTATCTCGCTAGTTTGGCAAGGTCATGTCGTCCACGAGCGCCCGCCAAACTCCAGAAGCGAAAGATCATCTCAGGATCGGTCTGCTGTGTCCGTACAGTCTCACAACGCCTGGCGGTGTGCAGGGTCAGGTCATGGGTTTGGCGAGGGCGCTACGCCGTATGGGACATGAAGTCAGGGTCCTCGGCCCATGTGATGGAGCACCCCCTGACTCATTCGTTACGCCTATCGGCGAAAGTTTGCCGACCGTTGCTAACGGGTCCATCGCACCACTTGCTCCAGACCCTTCAGCGGCCCTGCGCACAATCCGCGTTTTGCGAGATGAGCAATTTGATGTCCTGCATATCCACGAACCTTTAACTCCGGGTGCCAGCATCACTGCATTGGTGATGCGCACAGCACCGATTGTGGCAACTTTTCATGCCGCTGGCGAAAGTCTGAGTTATAAATATCTCAGTGCGCCTCTCAAGGGGTTTGCTAGTGCTATTGATCATAGAGTCGCAGTTTCCAAGGACGCTGTGTTGCTTGCACAGCGTTATCTCGGAGGGGATTATCAAATTTTACCGAATGGTGTCGAACTGGATCGCTTTGATAGTTCTCAACGGGTCATCAAGAAAACAGGAACGAGGCGCTCAATATTTTTTTGTGGGCGACACGAACCTCGTAAAGGTTTGGAAGTCCTTCTCCAAGCGCACGCACCTTTACCCAAAGACGTTGATCTCTGGATTGCCTCTGATGGGCCCGAGACCGAGCGACTGAAACGAGACTGGGCAGGCGATCCTCGTTTAATCTGGCTCGGTAGAATTTCTGATGCCGAAAAAGCGCGGCGTCTTAATGAAGCGGATATTTTTTGCGCTCCATCACTTGGGGGAGAAAGTTTTGGAGTCGTATTGATTGAGGCCATGGCCGCACGTACGCCTATCGTCGCTAGCGCCCTTGATGGTTATATGAACGTGGCGACGCATGAAGTCGATGCACTTTTAGTGGACCCGAATGAACCGCTCCATCTTGAGGCAGCACTGCAACGGTTGTTGTCAGATGAAGATTTGTGTGAGCGTTTGGTGGGAGCAGGTCACCACAGATCTCAACAATTCTCCATGCTTCAGTTGGCCGAGTCCTACCTAGATATTTATCGTCAGATCATTGCCCGGGTTGGTGGAACAAAGTCAGGTTCTCATAAATTTCGCAGTGTTCCCAGGCAGTTGCTCCAGGGTGCTTTGGGCTTGATTCGTCGTCATTGATTGCCCTCTGAACACATCGGCGACGAGTTGTGGCGTAATATAGGGGGATGTTGTACTTTTTTGGAGTCGTAGTCATCCTTGCGTTGTTAGCAGTTGTTTTGTACAACCGCCTCATTCGAACTCGGAACATGGTGGATAACGCTTGGTCACAGGTGGACGTTCAACTCAAACGGCGTTTGGATCTCATCCCCAATTTGGTTGAAAGCGTTAAGGGTTATGCAGCGCATGAGAAATCCACCTTTGAGGCAGTCATCAATGCGCGTAATGCTGCTGTCGCCGCTCCATCTGCTCCAGGATCACAGGCTCAAGCTAATAACGCCTTGACGGGAGCATTACGGCAACTCTTCGCCCTTTCTGAGGCTTATCCAGACCTCAAAGCCAACCAGAACTTCCTAGCCTTACAAGAAGAACTCACATCCACCGAAAGTCGAGTGGCGTACGCTCGACAGTTTTACAATGACTCAGTTCTCGGCTACCACAATCAGTTAGACACTTTTCCTACAATATTGATTGCCAAGTTAGGTACCTTTGCTCATCGTGAATTTTTCGAAGCTGAAGATTCTGCGAAAATTCCTCCGACAGTCAAATTTTAGACCCGCATGTTTGATCAAATTAAATCGAATAAACGGCGGAGCGTAGCGCTGGTTATAGGGTTCACGTTGTTCGTCGTAATCGTTGGGTTTGCAGTTGGTGTGCTCATCGGAGGAGGTTTATTTACAACGATTATTGCTCTAATTATTTCCGCTATTATGGCTTTCACGTCGTATTGGAAATCTGACAAAATTGCGCTCTCCATCAGTCGTGCAACTCCCGCAGACCCAGCCTTATATCAAAGACTGCACAATTTGGTTGAAGGACTGTGCATTGCTGGTGGAATACCGAAACCCGGGGTGTACGTCATTAACGACCCAGCTCCCAACGCCTTCGCTACTGGCCGCAATCCACAACACGCAGCGATAGCAGTCACAACCGGATTGTTAGAGAAGATGGATCGTGTTGAACTAGAAGGCGTTCTCGCCCACGAGCTATCTCACATTCGTAATTACGATATTTTGGTATCAACTTTGGCCGTGACGATGGTCGGCGCCATTGCCCTCATGACCGATATCGCTCTACGAATGATGTGGTGGAACGGTGGCCGTTCAAATCGCGATGGCGATCGTAATAACGGTGCCAACCCTTTGGCGATAGTCGGCATCGTGCTTCTTATCTTGGCGCCAATAATTGCCAAAGCGATGCAGGCAACTATCAGTCGAAAGCGTGAGACACTTGCCGACATTTCCGCCTGTCAGATGACGCGATATCCACCAGGTTTGATAGCTGCCCTTGAGAAACTGAAATCTGACACGACGACGACTCACTCAGCCTCAATGGCCACTGCGCACATGTGGATCGAGCAGCCACTATCTGGTGTGCGCGATGAGGGCAAATTCGCTCGTTTTCATCGCATGTTTGACACCCATCCACCGCTTGATGAGAGAATTGCATTATTAAAGGATCTATGAAAATTTCTTGTTCTCCTTTTTCTTTGGCATGTGTCGGTACTTTTTTGATGATCTCTTGTGGAGGTGGATCGGAATCTGTTGACAGCGCTCCAGCATCATCAACGACAAGCACTATTGCATCAACTTCATCAACTACGGCGACAACCATTCCCATTGCGGGACCGGTGATGCCCCTAACTGGGTTACCAATGGCTGATGGCGTCCTAGCCATGAGACCTGCCTTAGTCGTCAAGGTGGATAATCACCCAAGTGCCCGCCCGCAGTCTGGACTGAATCAAGCCGACATTGTCTTTGAGGAAAATGTAGAAGCCTTGACTCGTTTCGCTTTGGTATTTCATTCTCAAGGTTCTGATCCCGTGGGACCGATTCGTTCAGGGCGCACGCAGGATATCGATCTGCTTAGTTCACTCAACGGAGTTTTGTTTGTCTGGAGTGGTGGAAATGCGGGTGTCACAGCTGCTGTGAAGAGTTCAAACTTTGTCAACTTGAGTGCCAAAGTGGCGGGTAAAGGGAGCGGATTTTTTCGCTCCGACGAAAGGAAAGCCCCGCACAACCTTTATACAAACACCAGCGACATATGGACGGTAGCGGCTGGTCGTGGCGGCACACCGCCACCACAATTTTTTTATTCCACTGATCCTTCATTCAATAGCGGGGTTGATGTTGTAGGTATCAAACTTCGCATGGACGGCAGTATGAAAGCCTCTTGGGAATGGAATGCGGATAAACGTGCGTTTGCGCGGCGTCATGATGACAGGGCTCACTTAGATAGCAACGGTGAACAAGTGACTACAGAAAATCTCCTGATTCTGACGGTTGAGTACAAAATTAGTGCGGCCAATAAAAAGAGCCCTGAAGCCCAAACAACTGGCACTGGTGTGGCGTGGGTCCTACAACAGGGAAAAATCACTCAGGGAACATGGGCACGAGCCGACAAAATGGCTCCTTGGACTCTGACCGATGAGACGGGTGAGCCTATTCTTTTGACCCCTGGTCGGACCTTCGTTGAATTGATACGCAAAGGACAGGGTGTCGTTGTACCCGCTGGCGAGTCCCTCGCCGCAACGGCGTGGCCCTGATCACACTCTTTCGAACCGTCACTCTTGCCGCTTCAGCGTTAGCCTGAAAATATGGCAACAAGTTCCACGCGCTCCGTAACCGGCTCATTCCCTGTGAAGAGGGGCTTAGCTGAAATGCTCAAAGGTGGCGTGATCATGGACGTCGTCACTCCAGAACAAGCAAAAATTGCCGAGGATGCAGGCGCATGTGCAGTCATGGCCCTTGAGCGCGTTCCCGCCGATATCCGCCGTGATGGGGGAGTTGCACGGATGAGTGACCCAGAAATGATTCAGGGGATCCAAGCAGCCGTAACGATCCCAGTGATGGCCAAAGCGCGTATTGGTCATTTTGTTGAGGCACAGATTCTTCAAGCCCTCGGCGTTGACTTCATCGATGAAAGTGAAGTGCTCACTCCTGCCGATGAGGCTCATCACATTGACAAATTCAAGTTCACAACCCCATTCGTGTGCGGTGCGACAAATCTGGGTGAAGCGCTACGCCGCATTAGCGAAGGAGCGGCCATGATCCGCTCCAAAGGTGAAGCCGGAACAGGAAATGTTGTTGAAGCGGTACGACATTTACGATCAATTCTTGGTGACATTAAAAAGATTTGTACAGCCGATTCAGCGGAATTGTTCGAATGGGCTAAGCGTTTGCAAGCTCCACTATCGCTTGTGCAAGAGATTGCTGAAACCGGCCAATTACCTGTGCCACTATTTTGTGCGGGGGGTCTAGCCACTCCAGCAGATGCAGCTTTAGCGATGCAGCTTGGAGCGAGTTCAGTTTTCGTGGGTTCGGGAATCTTCAAAAGTGATAATCCAGCGTTACGTGCCAAGGCGATTGTTGAAGCGACGACACATTTTATGGATGCCGATGTGTTAGCCCGAGTGAGCACGGGTATTGGTGCCCCGATGACCGGAATTGGAATGGACGAAATTAATCAACGCTATGCAGAACGCGGTTGGTAAAACATCCGACTTATTGAGGTCTTGCGTGAAACCAAAATTACACATCGGAGTTTTGGCCCTTCAAGGAGCGTTTGCAGCCCATGCGGAGGCTCTGCGAAAATGTGGTGCTGAGGTTCGTTTGGTTCGTACACAAGAGGATCTGAGCGGATTGCATGGCCTCGTAATTCCAGGTGGCGAAAGCACCACAATGAGCAACCTGTTAGTCGCCTCAGGCTTAAGTGAAGTACTCAAGGGGCTCTGTCAAGATGGTTTCCCAATGTTCGGTACGTGTGCAGGGATGATCATGTTGGCGGAGACGATTCTTGATGGTCGTTCTGACCAAGTTTCTTTGCGTGTGCTTAACATAGACATCAGACGCAATGGGTACGGTCGCCAGAATGATTCCTTTGAGCAAGACATCAGCGTGCACTCGTTCGATACGCCCTTTCATGCACTGTTCATCCGCGCCCCTGTCATTGAAGCCATTGGCTCCGATGTTGAAGTCTTGGCTTCATGGGGGGATCGACCTGTTCTTGTTCGCACGGCAAACACATTGGCGTGCTCGTTTCATCCCGAACTCGTGTCAGACTTGCGTATCCATAAAATCTTTCTTTCAATAGTCGAGAACTTCTCCGTCACGAACCCGAGGTAAACCATGTCCGGACATTCAAAATGGGCAACAATTAAACATAAGAAAGGGGCAGCGGATCAGGCGCGCGGAAAACTATTCGCCAAGATCGCTCGACAGATTGAGGTTGCCACTCGTGAAGGAGGCGCCGATCTTTCCTCGAATGCAACTTTGCGCACGGTCATCCAGAAAGCAAAAGCGGGACAGATGACCAACGACGCAATTGATCGTGCTGTCAAAAGAGGCAGCGGCGATGTTCAGGGCGAAAACTATGAGTCCATTACCTATGAGGGGTACGCACCAGGCGGAGTAGCGATGATGGTCGATACTCTGACGAATAACCGCAATCGCACCGGAGCCGATGTGCGCAATATTTTTTCTAAATTGGGTGGCGCTATGGCAGAACCGGGTGCTGTTGGCTGGCAGTTCAGTCGACGAGGAGTTATTTATGTTGCGGGTGCCGCTCCCGAAGATGAAATTATGATGGCTGCCCTTGAGGCTGGAGCAGATGACATCAGTCGTGACGGCGAATCCTGGCGAATTCTCAGTGAACCAAATGTTGTTTACGAAGTGAAAACTGCCTTAGAGGCTGCTGGCATTGAAGTTCTCTCCGCAGAATCAACAATGGTTTCATCAAACACCATCGCTGTCACGGACGCCGACATTGCTGCCAAGATCATCAGAGTTGTTGAGGCTCTCGAAGAAAACGATGATGTTCAAGACGTGTATGCGAATTTCGATATCAGTGACGAAATTATGGAATCAATCAGCTGATCCCGTTACTGCGAATCAATTTGTGTTCCGATACACGGACCTTCGCCACAGACATTCTGCAATCCCCCCGATAAGAGGTAGCCCAGCGCCTGAACAAGTACAAGCGTTTCATCGCTTCCAGCGCCGTGTGGGTCAAGACCGAATTCGGGCTCGCTTGGCGGCTCGGGTCCGATCGGTGGAGCGGGCGTCCCATAATCCCACATGACCAATGCCGATCCTGAATAGGGATAAGTGATTGGGTCAATACCCCACAAAGGCACAACATCGGAACTCCGGCCATCCAACAAAGCAGGGGAATGGACCTTTGCACCAATCGTGCGCGCCAAGATTTCAGTCGATACGTTCGCTACTTGGTGATCCCCAAAGGCTCCGACCAAAAGCAGATCTTTGGCTTCAAAGCCCTCATATGGATTGCCAGAGAGGTGTTGTGCGTAACCACCATTTTCTCCTCTGTCCCACAAAAGTTGAATTAACGCGAGACCCATGAGCCGGTCTTCGGTTTTTGTATATGCCGTCTCGTATGTGACCTGGAATTGTGGCCAATCGCTTGAACGGGGCAGGAGCAATGAATAGTTCATACCGGGCACACCAAGCACGGCGCGCTTCCATTCAGTTGATATCGCCGAGGCGGCACCTCCGAGAATGCCACCTTGGCTGTTACCAACAAAGACGGTTGAATCTTGGGCAATAATTGGCGAGCCATCAGCATTTTGAAAAGCAGGATCGGTCACGAAACCATCGGCACTATTGGTCAGCCGCCCAAGTAATTGAAATGCAATGAGACCCTGCAGCATGCGATCCGCCTGTTCATTGAAACGACTCATATCAGCCAAAATCTCTGCGAGATTGACAATATCTTCACTTGCCATGCCCAACCAATCAACCGCACAAGCTGTGATGAGACCCTGTCCCGCAAACGTGCCAAAGAAATCCACTTGACCGCGATCACCCAAGAGTCCGTGACCATACAACAGTGCGGGCACGGGAGCAGTGACTTGATCGGGAACGACGCATCGAAAGGCGGCAGAATACTTAGGGAACTCCTCGTTGATCATCGGATTTCCTAGATCATCAAACAAAAGATGACCGCCAGGTGATCCGTCATTAGACAAAAAGTTCGGTATGTCAAAAGTTCCTTCGACGGTCCGCACCGCGCCTGGCGTCACAGAATCAACCTTGAAGGCTGGCGCACCATCACCGATTTGTTCATAAGCCACTGAGCGCTCATGCAGCAATCGTCCAGATAAAGATTGCTCACTAGCGATAGTAAAAGACCACTGCGATGTCGCTAGAGGTACTTCAACTCCGCCGGTACCGGTCAGGAGTGACCCAATAGTGATCTCGTACGTGTGCCCTTCAAGAAATGCTGTCGCCGGACGCAAGGTGACCAATTGAGATTGAACATCCAACTCTCCCCAAAATGGCCACTTCGCTTGTGTTTGCTGATCAACAATCTTGATCGGGTTTGAATCCTCCAGCGAGCGCCCAATATCAGTTGAATCGGGTACACCGCTTCCTAGCAAATCGACACCTGGTGCCTCAAAGACGATCAGCGAGTTGGGCGAGAATCCATCGGCACGATTTTGATCCGTGACATCCATAGCAATGCCATCAATATTTGTCGGTACCGCGTCGGATGGTATTGACAAACGTAATCCTGTCACCGTGGTGGAGTCCGCCACAGTCAGTCGATTACTCGGCCACGGGAGCAAGCAGGCCACAACCCCAGGCTCTGAGCACTGCGGTTTCAATGGAGTTGACACGACGGTGGTCGAATCTTGGGGAGCTGTCGTTGAGTCAACGGACTGTGAGTTCTTCCCACCGCCGCAACTGGCAATCAATACAGCCAAGGTGATCCCGAACGGCAAGCTGTATTTGTATGCTTTCGGGAATAATCGTCGATTACCTACTGTGATAGCACGTGGAGTCATACCCTAGGTTCGCACATTCATGCATGGTGTCCTAGCAATCGGTTAGGATCGTACGCATGTTCGTATCCACCCCGGTCGCTGAGCGGTCAAGTCAGGTCCATCGGGTCCTTGGAATTGACCCAGGTTTGACCCGTTGTGGTTATGCCGTCATTGATTCCTCGGGTCCTCAATCGTTACATTGCGTCTCCATGGGGGTACTGCGAACTGCTGCGACGTCGCCACTCCCTGAGCGTTTAGCGAGTTTGCATGCCGATCTGTCCTTGCTTCTGAGTGAGTTCTGCCCACAGACCGTGGTCGTAGAGCAACTTTTCTTTCAGGTAAATGTTCGTACCGCCATGAGCGTCGGCCAAGCCAGTGGTCTGGCCCTCGCTTTAGCCTCACTAGCGGGCTGCGATGTCGTGCAATACACCCCAAACCAGGTCAAGCAAACAGTCACAGGTTGGGGAGGGGCAGACAAAATACAGGTTCAAAAAATGGTTCAGATGCGCTTGGGGATGAACTCTTTGCCTCAGCCAGCAGACGCAGCTGATGCGGCCGCTCTAGCTCTTTGCCACCTAGCGGTGGCGCCTATGCACCAAAAGCTCATTGCTGCGGGTGCAGAGACTATTCATGGTCGGGTTCGAAGCAGGAAGACGGCGTGAGATGATCGGCTCTTTGCGTGGTTCGGTTTTAGAACGTCACCCCGAGGGGTCGGTGTTAATTGAGGTAGCAGGAGTGGGCTACTCGGTGACCGTGATTCCTCGTACGTTGGCAGAACTAGAGCCCACGTCACCTGTGTTCTTATTTATTTATCATCACATTCGTGAGGATGCCCAAACTCTCTTTGGTTTTCTTACTAGGGACGAAAAATCAACTTTCCAAACGCTTATTGGAACTCACGGTGTTGGCCCGTCTCTAGCAATGGCAATTCTTGGAACTTTGGCACCAAGTGCACTTTTTGAAGTGGTAGCGAGTGGAGATCTTGCGGCACTCACTCTTGTGCCCGGTGTCGGTAAAAAAACTGCTGAACGTTTGCTGATTGAGCTAAAAAATCGTTTATCACTGCCTCTCCTGCACGATTCTCAAACTGGTCACTCAGGTCGTTCCTCAGTTGTCTCTGATGTGCGCGAGGCACTACTTGGACTT
Organism: Actinomycetes bacterium; assembly: GCA_014190215.1. GTDB lineage: Bacteria > Actinomycetota > Acidimicrobiia > Acidimicrobiales > Ilumatobacteraceae > Casp-actino8. The sequence goes on from BJGB01000011.1 coordinate 15,347, forward strand.
GGTTACACCGAGGGCGAGATTCGAGAGGTCCTGCGTGAACTGCCTGCACAAGAAAGTGCCGAAACCCTTCTGCGGGATGCTTTACAAATGTTAGGAGTTCGTCGTGCGGGATGAGTTTCTCGATCCACAGGTCAACGATGTTGTTGAAGAGTCCGATGAATCCGGATTACGGCCGAAACATCTTGATGAATTCATTGGACAACGTGAACTAAAAGAAAAACTCAATATCGTTCTGGAAGCAGCCCGCAAACGAGGCGAGTCCGCCGATCATCTTCTCTTCGCAGGTCCTCCGGGACTTGGCAAGACCACCTTGTCGGGAATCATCGCTGCGGAAATGGGAGTTCGTCTGCATATCACATCTGGCCCCGCTTTGGAACGGGCTGGTGACCTGGCAGCGATATTAACCAAACTTGAACCATCAGACGTTTTATTTATTGACGAAATTCACCGCTTGAGTCGCGTCGTGGAAGAAATTCTCTATCCAGCGATGGAAGATTTCAAACTAGACATCGTCGTCGGTAAAGGTCCGGCCGCATCGAGTATTCGTTTGGCGCTACCGAAATTTACATTGGTCGGTGCTACAACGCGAACTGGAATGATTACTGGACCACTACGTGATCGTTTTGGTCTCGTTGCGCGTCTTGATTATTACGACGACAATGAACTTGACGCTATTGTCCGACGCGCTGCGGGAATTCTCAATGTGACTATTGATGATGATGGGACCCGCCTCATCGCCACTCGCAGTCGCGGTACACCGCGTATTGCCAACAGGCTCCTACGACGAGTCCGTGACTTCGCCGAGGTACGCAGCGATGGCAAGATTAACGGTGCTATCGCAGATGAAGGTCTTGCGGTCTTCGGCGTTGACAATTGCGGACTTGACAAAGTTGACCGTGCAATTTTGACGTCGCTGTGCAAACAGTTCAACGGGGGACCAGTCGGACTATCTACATTGGCAATCGGTATCGGTGAGCAACCAGAAACCCTTGAAGACGTCTATGAACCTTTTCTCATTCAAAAGGGTTTCATAGCTCGAACCCCGCGGGGTCGGGTGGCGATGGCCGTGGCTTGGGAGCATCTCGGATTAACTCCTCCCACCCAGTCACCTAGTTTGTTTTCCTGAAGTTGGGTCATGAAGCTTTCAGACTTTGATTACGAACTTCCCCTCGATCGCATCGCACAGATACCGAGTGAACCCAGAGATAGCGCTCGCCTCCTTGTTGACTGTGGCCGAAGTTCTGGCTCACTCAATGTTGAACATAGTCAGGTGCATGACCTACCCAACTATCTGCAAGCCGGTGACTTGTTGGTTGTTAATGACACCAGAGTCATCCCTGGCAGATTGCATCTGCAACGCTCAAGCGGAGGTGCCGTTGAGGTACTGCTACTTGATCCTTTAAATCCTTCGTCAACACGTTGGACAGCCCTCGTGCGTCCAGGAGGACGATTAAGAGAGGGTGAAGTTCTACATCATGCACATTCTGGTACTGATGTAATTTTTCTTGGAAGAGCAGAAGATTCAGAATCTTTCATTGTTGAATTGTGTTTTACTGGTGACATTTTGAACTTACTGAACAAAATTGGTGAGATTCCACTACCGCCGTATATCACCAGCGCATTGTCTTCAAGCGATCGATACCAAACGGTTTACTCTCGCCGCCCTGCTTCTGCTGCAGCACCGACAGCTGGATTACATTTCACAGCCAAACTTTTGCAGACACTCTCAGAGAGTGGTATTCAAATTGCGCATGTTGAACTTGTGGTTGGTTTAGACACATTTCAACCAATCCAGGTCGAAGATCCTCTTGACCACAAAATGCATACGGAGTTTTATTCAGTCTCAGAGCAAGTGATGCAGCAAGTTGACAAGGCCGAGAGAGTGATCGCAGTTGGGACCACAGCAGTGCGATCATTAGAGAGTGCTATCGCTCGCGATGAATTGTCGGGGCGCACCAACCTTTTTATTCACCGCGGCTTTGATTGGCAAGCGGTGGACATGATGATGACCAACTTTCATTTACCACGTACCACCTTATTACTGATGATTGACGCGTTTATTGGTGATCGTTGGCGCGATATATATGCAACGGCGTTGGAATCTGGATACCGTTTCCTTTCCTTGGGTGACGCAATGTTGCTCAACCGCCACGCAACTGAAGGTTCCTAATGCATCCCGTTACCTTAGATATCACCGCCACTGATGGCGCATCTCGCACAGGTGTCGCGACGACGGCAAATGGCTCTTACCAATTTCCTTGCTTTATGCCCGTTGGTACTCGGGGAGCAATCAAGTATCTCAGTGCCAGCGATTACGAAGCCCTAGATGCGGAAATCGTTCTTGGTAATACATACCATCTCATGTTGCGTCCTGGTGCTGAAACGATTGCCCATTTCGGAGGGCTTGCGAAATTCACTGGCTGGAAGGGTTTGACCCTCACAGACTCAGGTGGCTTTCAAGTTTTTTCCTTGGATCCCAAAGTGGATGACGATGGTGTTACATTCCGTTCGACTTACGACGGAAGTTTTCAGCGCTTCACGCCAGAATCGGCAGTAGCGACTCAAGAACTACTGGGCGCTGATATCCAAATGGTGCTTGATGTGTGCGCACCACTTCCTTCACCGCCGTCAGTTCTTCGCTTAGCGCTTGAAAGAACTTCTGCATGGGCTCAACGCGCCCATGCGGTACATCAGCGATCCGATCAAGCACTGTTCGGCATCGTGCAAGGAGGCACCGACCTAGTGATGCGTGCCGAAAGTGCTCAACGCACAGTAAGTGTCACAAGCGGTGGTATCAGCGGCTTCGACGGCTATGGCATTGGAGGACTCTCAGTCGGAGAAACCCGCCAAGAGATGTTGCCCGCTTTAGCCGCGGCCCTTGAACATCTGCCATCGCACCGACCGCGCTATCTGATGGGTGTTGGAGATCCAGCTTCTTTGGTGGAGGCCGTTGGACTCGGGGTTGATCAGTTTGATTGTGTGATGCAAACAAGAATCGGACGCCACGGAACTGCCTTCACTAAAGACGGAAAACTACATATCAAGAATGCCGCCCATGTGCTTGATGATCGTCCTCTAGACGACTCCTGTCCCTGCGATGTCTGCAGCCGCCATAGCAGGGGATACCTGCGTCACCTTTTCCAAGTCAATGAGCCCACAGCCGCTCGTCTGCTCAGCCTGCACAACATTGCATGGACTTTGGACCTGATGAAACAGATGCGAGACGCAATTTCAGCAGGCAAATTTGCGTCATTAAGGCACGAAGTACTCAAAGTATGGGGCTAAACGCCATTCTGTGGACGCTCTCGCCTGAGGAGTGCCACAAAACGGGTCTCGCCGACTAGGATTTGAACCGTTATTCGCCCCCGATCTTTGGACTACTGATGCTGACCACTTACACTTTTTCACTCATCTCCGCCGCAACCGAACAAAAGAGTGGCGGTAGTTTCGCCGTGACTTTGTTATTCATGGCCGCCATCGGTGGCGCCATGTATTTCTTGATGATCCGCCCCCAGCGTCGCCGCTTGAGGGAAACGCAGTCGCTTCAGCGCGAGATCAGTGAAGGTGACGAGGTGATTACCAACTCGGGTATGTACGGTTTCGTCAATGCCCTTGATGGGGACACGGTGTGGCTCGAGATCGCAGAAGGAACCGAAATCCGAGTTGCTCGAAGTTCTTTGCTGCGTCGCATCAATCCGACGATTGAGCCCGCAGGTGGGGCAATCACTGATGGCGCCCAAGATCCAGAAGTGCAGTGACATCACCAGTCATGACACGTCGTCTCGTCTTCTCCCTCACGGGTCTATTGGTAGTGGTTCTTGGATCCTTTGCCGGCAATCTTGTGGCTGGCAATGAACCCGCTTTAGGTCTTGATCTACAGGGCGGAATTTCGGTCACTCAAGAGCCAGTCGGCGAGTTTGACTCTGTCAGCCTTGACCTTGCTGTTGAACGAATTCGCGAACGAATCGACTCCCTGGGCGTGGCCGAGCCAGAAATCATCCGTCAAGGAAATGCGATTGTTGTCAACTTGCCAGGTGTCGCTAATCAAGAGGAGGCTCTCCGCCTCGTTCAAGTGACGGGCGCCGTTCTTCTTCGTCCTGTACTTGGGGCTCTGCAGAAAACTCCAACAGATCCAAATGCAAGCACGACAACAAGCAGTGGAATTGATCCGACAACGACCCTTGGCACTGACAGCACCATCGCCGTGACCACCACACTTAGTGGAGCCACGACGACGATTCCAGTGCCCACTACAACTCTCGGTGGTGGACCATCTCGTTCATTACCGATGGTCGCCTCAACGGTCCTTGGAAGCGCATCTGGTTCGACAGATGCACCACCAACAACCTCAAGTGGACCCGTTGACACTGTCGTCACCACTGACGACGGTTCAGCAGTGACCGAAGCACCGACCGCGCAAGCCCCAACTTCAAGTATTGATCCCTCCACCTTCCTCGGCGACCCCTCAGACCCCAACGCCATCATCATCGTCGATAACACCGATGGCTCGGAGACCTACCAACTCGGACCCGCTTTTGGCACCGGCGAAGTCTTCAACAACGATGCCAAGGCTGACATCATTCAAAGCGGATGGGGAGTACGCGTAACTTTGCGCAATGGTTCCACTGGTGCTGATTTATGGAATATTGGCGCTGCTCAGTGTTACGCCAAAACCACAGTCTGTCCGACAGGTCGTATGGCGATCGTTCTTGACGGTGTCGTTCAATCGGCCCCAAGCGTCAACCAACCATCATTTTCTGGTGGTGTAGATATCACGGGAAGTTTCAAAGAATCCGAAGCAAAGGATTTGGCTCGAGTTCTTAAGAGTGGTTCGTTGCCAGTGCGTCTTGAAGTGCAAGCAGTGCAGTTCGTCTCACCAACTCTTGGTGAAGACTCTCTTCACGCAGCGATTGTTTCGGGCCTCATTGGTGTGGCGTTGGTGCTGCTCTTTATGTTGCTCTACTACCGTTCATTGGCACTTGTGGTGGTCCTAGGGATCACGCTCTCAGGCCTCACTCAATGGAATGTCATCTCTCTGCTCTCAAGCACAAATGGTCTAGCGCTGAGTCTGGCTGGTATCGCGGGAATCATTGTCTCCATCGGAGTCACCGTGGACTCGTACGTCGTATTTTTTGAAAAGCTGAAAGACGAGTTGAAAACTGGTCGAAGCCTCAAAAACTCTGCCGAACGGGGTTTCAAATCAGCATGGCGCACAATTTTGGCTGCTGACATTGTCTCTCTCATTGGTGCGTTTACTTTGTGGTACCTCACAGTTGGATCGGTGCGCGGTTTTGCATTCTTCTTAGGGCTTTCCACGATGTGCGATATCGTCATCGCTTGGTTCTTCACTCGTCCAGCGATGTTGCTACTCTCGCGCAACAAAAGGCTGCAACGGGGTCGCTTCTTCGGCATTGAAAATACGGTTCAGCCTGTAGGGGGTGCCTGATGGAAGAAGTGAATGCAGTTCAACAACGCAGTGCCTTTGGACGCCTCTACCATGGTGAAACATCGTTTGACTTTATGGGCAAGAAAAAGATCGGTTTCACAATCTCGTCAATTCTTGTCCTGATGACTATTGGCTCTTTGTTCACACGTGGCTTGAATCTCGGCATCGACTTTGAGGGCGGCGTGGCTTGGCAAGTCCCCGTCACCGCAACCATGGACACTGATGCGGCCCGTACCGTTCTTTCTAATAACGGAATTGAAGCCGATAATGCAAAGATCCAGATTTTGACAAATGGATCGACGGAATCACTGAGAATTCAAGTGGGAGATCAGACTCCTGAGATACAACTCAAAGTTAAAGACGATTTGGCGGCGGCTTCAAAAACGGATGCCAATGAGGTCTCCGTGAGTTCCGTGAGTTCATCATGGGGACGTTCAATTACGGAAAAGGCTATTCGCGCACTCATTGCTTTCATCGTCTTGGTTTCGTTGTACATCGCATGGCGTTTTGAGTGGCGCATGGCTCTAGCAGCGATTTTGGCAATGCTCCATGATGTGCTGATCAGCGTCGGCGTCTACTCAATCATTGGCTTTGAGGTAACTCCTGCGACTGTGGTGGCCTTTCTCACCATCTTGGGATTCTCGTTATACGACACGATCGTAGTTTTTGACAAGGTGAAAGAGAATCTGGACAAATTCGCAGGTTCACGAACCTCAATGGCAAACATCACGAATGTTTCCATGAATCAGGTACTGATGCGTTCGATCAACACCTCCTTGGCTGCTGTGTTGCCGGTCCTATCGCTTCTCGTCCTAGGTTCTGGGGTATTCGGTGCGATTGCCTTACGCGAGTTTGCGATTGCCCTCCTGGTCGGATTACTCACCGGTTCTTATTCTTCGATCTACATTGCATCTCCGCTACTCTCGCTGATTAAAGAGCGAGAAGCGAGTTACCGCAATTTCAGAGGTGAGCATGCAGTAGGTGCCGAACTTGCGCATATGGTCTTGTCAGGAACGGCAACTGGCGCGAAGTCAGTTCGCCGCCAAGCTTCGACTACAGACGGAACCCAAGCCAGCAATTTTGCACCTACTTCAACGGCGCTATTGACCCATCCGCCGCGCCCACGCAAAAAGCGACGACGCTAGAGAGACAATCGACGAGATGGACATTGAAGCTCTTAAAAACCTCATTCGCGCAATTCCGGATTATCCATCTGTTGGCGTGACCTTTCGGGATATCACGCCATTACTTAGCCATCCCAAAGCTTTCGCATCTTGCATTGACCTTCTCACTGAGCGTTTTAGCGACCAGAAAATCGACCTCGTTATCGGCGTTGAGGCTCGCGGTTTCATCCTCGGAGCACCGATAGCAGTCGCTCTTGGTGCCGGTTTCATCCCTGTGCGTAAAGCGGGAAAACTACCGTGGGCGGTCGTGCGCGAGGAGTACGACCTCGAGTACGGTTCGGACAAACTGGAAATACACCGTGATGCCATTCAACATGGACAGACAGTTCTCATCGTTGATGATGTTTTAGCAACGGGCGGAACAGCCGCCGCTACGTGTCGTTTGGCATCGGCTTTGGGAGCCGAGATCGTGGCTCTAGCCGTTCTTATTGAACTACCTTTCCTTGCAGGGCGACTCAAATTGGGCACAACTCCTATTGAGGCTCTCTTTTCCTTCTGACTCGGTAGTCGCAATATTCGACTCCTGCCTGCGATACTTAGATAATGGCAACGGTGACCAGACTTCTTCCTTGGCGACGGCAGTTGAACTCTGCCGTGGACGAGGTCAACCCTGTTCTACAGTCTTTTCGCCGTCGACATCCAAAAGCTAACACCGCCTTGATTACTAAGGCCTTTGAGGTCGCCAGACAGGCTCATTCCAGCCAAACCCGTAAAAGTGGTGAGGGATACATCAACCATCCTCTAGCGGTCGCCAAGATCGTGGCAGATATCGGCCTCGATGAGACAACTGTTGCCGCCGCACTGCTCCACGACGCTGTTGAAGACACTGAACTCACTATTTCTGATGTTGAAAAAGAGTTTGGAAGTGACGTTGCGGCCATCGTGGATGGCGTCACCAAACTTGAGCGTCTGCAGTTTGATTCTAAGGAGGAGCAACAAGCGGCAACTATGCGCAAGATGCTCGTGGCGATGGCCAAGGATTTGCGTGTTCTGATCATTAAGTTGGCTGATCGCCTGCACAACATGAGGACGATTGCGGCGATGCCTGTCGAGAAGCAACAGCGAATTGCCAGCGAAACCATGGATATCTACGCTCCTTTGGCACATCGTTTGGGAATGCAAGGATTGAAACAAGAACTTGAAGATTTGTCTTTCGCCTCAATGTTCCCAAAACGCTACGCAGAACTTGATCATCTTGTCAGTAGTCGTAGTCCCGAGCGCGACCTTTATTTGGCCAAGGCCATGGCTGACGTTCGCGAACGCTTGCTGACGCTGAATATTGATGCCGACATCACTGGACGTGGCAAACACCTGTGGAGCATTTACGAGAAAATGATCCAGAAATCTAAAGATTTTGATGAGATCTTTGACATTATGGCCATCAGAATAGTCGTTGCATCGGTCAAGGATTGTTACGCCACTTTAGGAAGCATCCATGGACAATGGAAGCCAATTACTGGTCGCTTTAAAGATTACGTGGCGATGCCGAAGTTCAATTTGTATCAAAGTCTGCATACCACCGTCATTGGACCTGGCGGTAAACCTTTGGAGATTCAGATCAGAACACGTGAAATGCACCAACGTGCGGAGTGGGGCGTAGCGGCACATTGGGCATACAAAGATCAAAAAGAGACCCCAGACATTGACTGGTTGAATCGAATCATTGACTGGCAGAGCGATATTTCCGATCCAGCTCAATTCATGGAAAGTTTGAAGACTGATCTTGAACAAGATGAAATTTTCGTGTTTACCCCGAAGGGTCGAGTCATTGATCTCCCAGTTGGATCGGGCCCAGTTGACTTCGCATATTCGGTTCACACAGAGATCGGAAATGCTTGTATCGGGGCGCGCGTCAATGGAAGATTGGTACCGCTCACACATGTCTTGAAGTCCGGCGATACATGTGAGGTTTTCACCTCAAAAGTTGAAAGCGCGAGCCCATCAACAGATTGGTTGGATTTTGTCGTTTCACCTAAGGCCCGCAACAAGATCAAACAATGGCACACGCGTGAGAAACGTGATGACCTCGTGGAATCCGGTCGCGAGCTTTTAGAGAATGAGTTCAGACGTCAACGCCTGCCAGTGATCCAAGCCATGAACAGCGAGCACTTACAGCGCGAGATTGAAAAAAGATCATTCGCTGATCTTGAAGCACTGTTATACGCGATCGCTGAAAGTCAAGTCAACGCTCAGGAAGTTGCCCTTGAAGTCTTTGCCAGATTCCAAGATTCTGGTTCAATAGAACGCCTTCCGGAATCAGTGTTACGATCTTCGGCTTCTTCGAAAGTTCGTAGTGTCGGTATTCATGTGGATGGTTTTGATGATGTTCTGGTTCGGCTTTCGAAGTGCTGCACCCCTGTACCTGGTGATGAAATCATGGGCTTCATTACTCGTGGTCGGGGAGTGAGCGTTCATCGCTCGGACTGCGCGAATGCTGATTCGTTTGTGGATGAACAATCCTCGCGTCTTGTCGACGTTGAATGGGACGAGTCCGCAATAGGCACGATCTTTCGGGCAAGTGTGGAAGTTCTTGCGCTTGATCGTTCGGGACTGCTGCGCGATGTGGCCAATGCTTTATCTGAGCAGCATGTCAATATCGTGGCCTGTAGTACCCACACTGGGGGAGACCGAGTCGCCAAGATGCACTTTGAATTTGAAATGGCCGACCCTGCGCACCTTGAATCAGTGCTGAGAACAATCAAGAGGATTGATGGGGTCTATGACGCCTACCGTGCAGGTACAGGACGCTCCCTTGAAGACTCTGAAGACTGACTATTTTCGCTGATTTACCTGCTTCTTGGCGAGATATTCTCCGAGACCAACGCCCAGATACCGCTAACCTGAGAGCCTGTGCCTGAGTTTCAAACAAGTCCTGGAATGCGTGACATCCTGCCTCCCGAGTCGGGCCGCTGGCGGCGCTTCGTTGGAATCTTTTCTGATGCGGTGACAGCGGCTGGTTACGGGCAGATTATTCCTCCCTTACTGGAAGATGTCGGGGTATTTCATCGTGTTGGGGAAGCCACCGATGTCGTCACCAAAGAGATGTACGACTTTGTGGACAAGGGTGATCGCCACATCGCTTTACGCCCCGAACAAACTGCCAGTGTCTGTCGGGCCTTCGTGCAGCACAGTCCCGCCACGCCATGGAAGGTCTGGTACGCAGGTCCCAATTTTCGTTATGAGCGGCCACAACGGGGTCGTTTTCGTCAATTTGATCAAGTTGGTATTGAAGTTCTTGGTGTCGAGGATCCCTATGTTGACATTGAAGTGATCGCTCTCGCTTGGGACTTCTTGGCCAAACTTGGTCTACTGCAGATCTCTCTGCACCTCAACAGTCTCGGCGAACCCTCAGATCGAGAACGTTATATGCAGGCCTTGAAAGATTATTTCAGCAATAATCTTGAGCACCTGAGTCAAGCCAGTCAGGCAACTCTGACGAAGAATCCACTGCGCGTCCTGGATTCAAAACGACCTGAGGACCAACAAATCATTGACGGTGCTCCCCGTATCTCACAATTTTATAGCGCTGAAGCGAAAGCACATTTTGACACGGTTCAAGTGGGATTGCGGGAACTCGGTATCGCCTTTGTCATCAATGAGAAGTTGGTGCGCGGACTGGATTATTACCGTCACACAACATTTGAGTTCGTCGGTGGAACTATGGATTCAGCGCAGAATGCCCTCGGTGGAGGAGGGCGTTATGACGGCCTAGTTGAAGCCTTAGGTGGTCCTGCAACCGCTGGTGTGGGATTTGCAATTGGTCTCGACCGTACCCTTTTGGCCTGTGATGATGAAGGTGTTTTCCTTCCCGTGCCCGACGATGTGAGTGTCTTTGTCGTGGATATCACTGGCGGTCGACAAGCCATGTTGATCACCCATGAATTGCGTTCCGCTGGTATCTCTGCGGACCGGGCTTATCAAGGTCGAAGTATCAAGAGTCAAATGAAATCCGCTGATCGAAGCGGTGCTGTTTTGGCAATCATCATTGGAAGTGATGAAGTTGACTCGTCTACCGCAATCATCCGACCACTGCGTTCTGACCAAGAGCAGTACACCGTCTCTCGTAAAGACTTACTCCCCACAATAACGAAAGCACTTTCATGACTACGCCAGAAGACAAGACCTCAATCCGCCAAACTTCAATGCGCTCACATATGTGTGGTGATTTACGCCCGAGTGAAATCTCGCAGACTGTGAGTGTCTGCGGCTGGGTAGCTAAAAGGCGCGAGCATGGGGACAGATTGGCTTTTGTTGACCTTCGCGATCACACTGGAATTATCCAATGCGTGATCGACAACGACGTTGATGTTCGTAGCGAATATGTTGTACGGATTACCGGAGTGGTGCGATCGCGACCACAAGGAACAATCAACAGCAATATTGCGACTGGCGAAGTAGAAATCGGTGATTGTGTTGTAGAAGTTCTTCGTTCGGCTGAGGCCCCACCATTTCCAGTTGACGCACGCGCGGATGACGTAGACGAAAATGTTCGCTTGCAATATCGCTACATTGACATTCGTAGAGAACGTATGCAACGCAATTTACGGACGCGAGCCAAGGTCAACTCTGCGGTCAGGGCTTCCATGGAGCGTCAGGGTTTTGTTGAGGTTGAGACTCCGATGTTGGTGCCCTCAACACCCGAGGGGGCTCGTGAGTTCCTAGTTCCCTCACGTAAAGAACCAGGCTCCTTTTATGCTCTCCCACAGAGCCCACAATTGTTCAAGCAATTACTGAT
>BJGB01000012.1 GCA_014190215.1 Actinomycetes bacterium
CAACATGGTGTTATTGCTCGGCGAAATCGGCGTGATCTTGCTGCTCTTTCAAGTTGGTCTCGAAATGGATCTCGGTGAGATGGCAAAAGTTGGCAAGCCTGCACTCTTGGTCGCTCTGATCGGCGTGTTAGTTCCATTTGCTGCTGGGTTTGGTGTGGCTTGCGCCTTTGGTGAGAGCGGCAAAATTTCTTTGTTCATCGGTGCAGCACTCACTGCCACCAGTGTCGGAATCACCGCACGAGTCTTGGGCGATCTGCGCGCTTTAGCGTTGCGCGAATCACGCATCGTGTTGGGTGCAGCAGTTGCCGATGATGTCCTCGGTCTCATTATCTTGACCGTCGTCGTCAAAGTCGTTACTGAAGGTTCGATCAGTGCCAGCGTGATCTTTGAAACAATCGGATTAGCTCTCGGCTTCTTGGTGATCACTGGTCTATTAGCGATCTACGTCATTCCGAAAGCCTTCACCCGTATTGACCGAGTCGCAAAATCTTCAACCACAATCGTGGCGGTTTCCTTTGCTCTGATGCTGGCTTTTTCACTCCTAGCGAATCAAGCGAAATTGGCTTTCATCATCGGTGCCTTCATGGCTGGTTTGGCAGTGGGCCGCAGCCAGCAACATGAGCGCATCGCCGAGGGCCTCAATCCCCTCGGACATATTTTTATTCCCGTGTTCTTTGCCAGCATCGGAATCAATGCTGACCTTGACGCCATGTTCCAGCCAAGCGTTTTGGCTTTGGCAACGGTCCTGACGGTGGTGGCGATCATTGGCAAGTTAGTCGCAGGCTTTGGCATTGGTCGCTCACCCGGCGACAAGTTACTCATTGGAATCGGGATGATCCCACGCGGGGAAGTTGGATTGATCTTCGCTTCCATTGGACTGTCAAAAGGAGTCCTAGATGATGAGTTGTACGGCGCACTTTTGCTGATGGTTCTTGTGACCACGCTGATTACTCCGCCACTATTGCGTCTCAAACTTGCCAAACGCCACGAGTCAACAAATAGCGTGCCACTTGAGCCATGGACATCGGTTGATACTTCGCATCTCTTCGACGAGCTGCTCAACAATGACGCCGATGAGTGGTGGCGAACCATTGACCGCCGACAAGTTGAGGTGCGCGTGCCCGAGGTCGGTGTTGCCATGCAACGCCATCGCGCCGAACCCGACTTTTCTGATCACGGTTTAAACGGACACCTGCATGCGCTTCATGAACTTAAACGACATCTTGATGATCCCAGTCTTGACCCTATGCTGAGTCGTGCCATTGACCGTGTTGGACTCGTAGAGATTGTCGCCGTTGCTTGCTTTATTGATTCGATCATTGATGATGGCCGCGACGCTGTGCGAGTGGCGACCACGATGATGCCCGAGTCGCTTGACGACATCATGCATATCTTGTCACTCAGTGAATCAATGAAAGATGCGGTCAAGGGACCAGATCCATCAGTACCACCCGAGTTGACGGTGGGCGATGTGTACATCACTCTCTCTGCATATATTCTTTGCGCCCTCACCGCCCGCGAGCATTATCGATCGGCGCTAGATGATGCCGTTTCTGGTCTCGTCTGACCGTCTCGCATTTTTCTACGACGAACCAAGCGCTCACACTCCCGTAACAATTCTCGGACAGTCGAGAAACATCAACCTTCTAGGTTGATGCCAACGCAAAGGCTCCGACAGTGTCGTCGGGTCCCCGAAATAACTTCGGGCGTCACGCCCGTCAATGGCGACGTGCATCCCCCATATCAACCACTATCCCCTAGGAGACACCATGATCACCCGTTCCAGTTCGGATGTCGTTCAATACGACACCTCATCGGACTACTTTGCCGATTTGACGAGAAAGAGAACCTCGCTTCTGCGTCGTCTCCTCATCGCCACAACTATTTCATCAGGCGCACTCGTCTTCTCTGGAAGCATCGCTCTGGCGGCAGAAGGTGACTTCGATGCCGAGGGTGCAATCAATTCCTTGGCCACGGCCACCAACCTGTTATGGGTCATCATCGGTGCTTCATTGGTGATTTTCATGCAAGCAGGATTTGCTTTAGTAGAAACTGGCTTTTGCCGCGCCAAACACGCGGCTCACGTCATGACAACAAACTTTGCGATCTTCGGTTTGGGATTCATCGGATTCTTTTTCATTGGATTCCCGCTGGCCTTCGGTGGTTTCAGTTACAGCGCGTTTGGACTGAATGAACCGATCGGTTCTCCATTGCTTGGTAGTGGCGAATGGGTGTTCTTGTTCAAGGGCGGCTGGGCGATGTCAGGTGGCGGAATTACCCCAGCACTTCTTGGCTTCTTCTTGTACATGGTCGCTTTCATGGACACCGTGGCAACCATCCCAACTGGCTCAATGGCCGAACGTTGGAAATGGGGAAGTTTTGTGACCTGGGGCTTCTTTTGCGGAGCCATCTACTACCCATTGTTCGCCGCTTGGACTTGGGGCGGTGGCTGGTTGTCACAAACTTGGAGCAGCATGAGCCTCGGTGCTGGCTACGTTGACTTCGCCGGATCTGGTGTTGTCCACGCAGTCGGTGGCGTCGCCGCTTTCGCTGGAGCCAAAGTCCTTGGACCACGCATTGGCAAGTTCGCCAAAGATGGAACGCCTCGAGCCATGCCTGGTCACCACATTCCGATGGCCATGCTCGGAACGTTGATCTTGTTATTCGGCTGGTTCGGTTTCAACGCCGCTTCCACATTCGCCGCAACCGATGTGCAGTTTGCCGTCGTGGCGACTAACACGGCTATCGCTGCCGCATTTGGTGCCATCGTGGCGATGTTCTGGATCATCAAGCGTTCAGGTAAGCCGGATCCTGGAATGATGGCCAACGGAATGCTGGCAGGTCTCGTGGCGATCACCGCGCCATGTGCATTCGTGGCTCCATGGGCAGCAGCAGTCATTGGTTCCCTTGCCGCCATCTTGGTGATTGAGAGCGTGTTCTTCGTTGAGCGCAAACTCAAGCTCGATGATCCAGTGGGTGCAATCAGCGTTCACGGAGTCGGCGGTTTGTTCGGCGTTCTCTGCGTCGGCATCTTCTCTAACGGTAGTTATGGCGCTGGCTGGAACTTGTCTGATAGCGCTGGCGTTGAAGGAATCATCAAGGGTGACTGGGGCCAACTGGGTGCTCAGGTGCTCGGTGTGGCAGTGCTCATTGTGGTCATCGGAGGAGTTGCTTACACATTCTTCAAACTGCAAGACACCATCTCCAAGAAGATGGGCAAGGGCGGAATTCGCTCACGCGAAGAAGATGAAATCATGGGTCTTGACCTTCCCGAGATGGGCGTCGCTGCCTATCCCGAGTTTGTGAAGAGCTGACGGAACGACAAGAGAGGAACACAACAACATGAAACTCATCACAGCAATTGTTAAGCCATTCAAATTGGATGACGTGAAAGACGCCCTCAAGGCAGCCGGAGTCATGGGCATCACAGTGAGTGAAGTCCGAGGCTTTGGTCGTCAAGGGGGCCACAGCGAAACGTACCGCGGTGCCGAATACAAGATTGACTTCGTGCCCAAGGTTCGCCTCGAGTTGGTCGTTGATGACGGCAGCGTTGATGCTGTCATCGCTGCCATCAAAGCGTCAGCAGCCACGGGAAAAATCGGTGACGGAAAGATCTGGGTGGCAGAAGTTAGTCGCCTCATTCGCATCCGCACAGGCGAAGAAGGCCCAGACGCCATTTAGGTGAGGGTCGAGCAAGAGCTCACTGACGATTTCGTTAGTAGCAATGGAGAACATTCTCCTCTCCAGTAGGGGCACTCCCCGAGTTGACACGCAACTGTCAGCTCGGGGAAACCCCCTTTTTCGCGCACGGCATTCACATAGCCGAAACAATTGTGCAACCTATGTTCACTACTTTTTTCCTCGCTGACATCTCGTGCCCCGAGACCACGCACGATTAAATCAACTAATCAGGAGAAGTAGATGAATTACACGATTGATTCCGGTGCCGTTGCATGGGTTTTAGTATCCGCGGCCCTTGTGCTCTTTATGACCCCCGGACTTGCATTCTTCTACGGAGGAATGGTGCGCAGTAAAAATGTTTTAGGCATGCTGATGCAAAATATTTTTGCGATGGGACTGGTGACCGTGTTGTGGGTCGCAGTCGGCTTCAGTTTGGCATTTGGAGGAACGAACGGTTGGATCGGCAACTTCGATTTCGTCTTCCTCAAAGACATCACCACTGTCGGTGAACTCCCCGGCTACACAGGCGCATTTGCTCTTGCCATCCCGCCCATTTTGTTTATGGGCTATCAAATGATGTTCGCCATCATCACTCCCGCTTTGATTACGGGCGCAACCGCTGATCGTCTCAAGTTTTCTGCTTATGCAGTGCTCATCGGAGTGTGGGCAGTCCTCGTGTACCCAACTGTGGCGCACTGGGTATTTAGTCCCAACGGATGGCTCTTTAAAGAAGGTGCTCTGGACTTTGCTGGTGGTGCAGTTGTGCACATCAATGCTGGTGCAGCAGCACTAGCGGTCATTCTCATCTTGAAGCCTCGCAAGGGATGGCCCCGTGAAGCTATGCCTCCACACAACTTGCCATTCACAGTTCTTGGAACGGGCATCTTGTGGTTCGGCTGGTTCGGCTTCAACGCTGGTTCGGCATTGGCCGCCAACGGGCTCGCTGCTCAGGCACTTGTGAATACCCACGTCGCAGCGGCTGCAGCAATGTTGGGTTGGCTGTTGGTCGAGAAATTGAAGGCTGGACACGCCACTACTCTCGGCGCTGTATCAGGTGCAGTTGCCGGACTTGTAGCCATTACGCCTTGTGCCGGATTCGTCAGTACTTCTTCGGCGTTACTGATCGGACTTGCTGCTGGCGCAATTTGTTACTTAAGTCTGGCGCTCAAAAATCGTTTCGGTTTTGATGACAGTCTCGACGTCATCGCCGTGCACTTAATCGGTGGATTGCTCGGATCATTGTTGCTCGGTCTCTTCAGTGACACCACAATCAACTCGCTCGGTGCTGATGGTTGGTTCAACGGTGGTGGCTCATCACTGCTTGGCAAGCAACTTCTGGCCTCGGGTGCGGTGTTCGCCTTTAGTTTCGGCGTCACCTACATTGTGGCGATGATCATCAACAAGACCATGGGTCTCAGGGTCACGCTCGACGAGGAAATGGTCGGGCTTGACCAGAGCCAGCACGCTGAAACCGCCTATCAGGTCTGAGTAGTACGATTTAAAAAGGACAGAGAGAAGAAACTTATGCAACTCATCACCGCAATTGTCAAACCGTTCAAATTAGATGATGTCAAAGACGCCTTGAAAGCAATCGGCGTTCAAGGAATCACGGTCAGCGAAGTTCGTGGCTTTGGACGCCAAGGTGGTCACACTGAGACCTACCGTGGTGCCGAGTACAACATTGATTTCGTTCCTAAGGTGCGACTCGAGATTGTCGTCAATGATTCACAGGTTGACGCTGTCGTGGACGCAATCAAATCATCCGCCACTACTGGAAAAATCGGCGACGGAAAAATTTGGGTCAGCAATATCAATCGCATTGTCCGCATCCGTACCGGCGAAGAAGGATCTGACGCCGTCTAGCAACTATGCACGGCCTGCCATACCCGCTCTGCGGTACAAGGCATATCGATATGGCGCACTCCTAAATAGCTCACCGCATCAACGACGGCATTCTGCACAGCAGGCGTGGCACCGATAGTTCCACTCTCACCAATCCCTTTGGCACCAAGATCATTCATCGGTGATGGCGACTCCATGTGAATCGTCACAAAACTTGGCACTTCGGCAGCCGAGGGAAATCCATAGTCTGCAAAATTTCCGGTCAATGGATTGCCGTCGGCGTCATAGATAAATTCTTCATACAATGCCTGCCCAATTCCTTGGGCTAGTCCCCCATGAACTTGACCTTCGGCTAACAACGTATTCACGATGCAACCAGCGTCATCAACTGCAAACATCTCACGAAGTCTGACTTTGCCAGTTTCAATATCTACTTCCACTACTGCGAGGTGCGCGCCACTGGGGAATGTGCCGGATGCTTGAGTGAAATCACCTTCACCATCCAAACGTTCTCCCATAGCCATTGCTGTAGCAATCACATCCGTCCACGAACGCGTGACAGAGGGTGTGCCCGCGACATGAAAACGTCCATCTTCAAGAACAATGTCTTCAACCGATGCCTCTAAGAGCCGTGCAGCAATCTGTCGGGCTTTGTCGGCAACAACTCCAGCGGCGCGCCACACATTGGTGCCACCAATTTGTACCGAGCGCGATCCACCAGTGATTTCACCACTGCGGACCAAGTCAGTATCGCCGTGAACCACCGTAATGTTCTCAAACGGAATACCGAGGCGATCGCTTACCAACATCGCCCATGTTGTGCGATGACCTTGTCCATATGGCGTCGTACCCGTGATCACTTGGGCATGCACTGTGCCATCGGCACCACTCATCACTTCAACAATCCCAAGTTCGGCACCACCCGACATGGCAGTGATCTCGACATACACAGCGAGTCCGAGTCCGAGTTGCACGCCCGCTCCGCTCTCACGGCGAGTCTGCTGTTCAGCACGCAATTCGTCGTATCGCGAAACAACGAGCAACTTTTCCAGAGCACCCGGATAATCACCACTGTCGTATACCGTGCCCGTCCCATTTGTATAAGGAAATTGGTCCTGAGCTACGAGATTGCGGCGTCGAACCTCTGCTGGATCCATACCGACTTCCGCAGCGAACATATCGACAGCACGCTCAATCGCTGCTGCCGCTTCGGGACGACCAGCACCGCGATAAGCCAATGTGGGCACGGTGTTTGTCACCACTGATTGTGACTTCATCGACGCGTTCGGTATGTGATAGGTGCCCGTCAACATACGCCCAGTCATGAATGGAAGGAAGGCTCCAAAGCGCGGGTAAGCACCAGACTCTTGGATCACCTTCATCTCGTAAGCGGTAATCTTGCCGTCGCGATTTCCACCAATACGCACATCTTGAATTTGCCCGCGACCGTGTCCGAGGCCGTTCATACTTTCAGTCCGGCTTTCGGTGTAGCGCACTGGACGATTAACGCGCTTGGCTAGCCACGGCAACAATAAATCCTCAGGATAGAAAAAAGCCTTGGCACCGAAACCTCCACCGACGTCAGGAGTAATCACCCGAATCTGTTCAGGTGGAAGTTCGTAAAATGCGCAGAGTTGATTGCGAATCGGGTGTGCTCCCTGGCAAGCCTGCCAATGAGTGAGGCGTCGAATGCCGTCGGGCCCCGCTTCCTCCCAACGACTTGCGCTGACGCGCCCCTCAAGTGGGCTCGGGGCAATACGGCGATTCACAATTCGTGATTCAACAATCACTTCGCAACTACTGAAATCAACCTCTTGGCCCGCCGATAGTTCTACGACCACATTGCTGGCGTGTTCGGGGAACAACAACACATCACTTGTGAGTGCCTCTTGTGGGTCAACGACTGCTGGAAGTGTGTCGTAATCTACATAGACCGCTTCGGCAGCATCAACAGCGAGTGCACGAGACTCTGCGACCACTGCGGCAATCAATTCGCCGACGAAGCGAACGGTCCCATCGGCTAGAGCAGGTCGGCGAATGCCGGCAGGCAACAACGGCATATCCATCGGCAGCGGGCCCAAACCATCGGCGACTACATCGGCGTGAGTAAAGACTCCGAGTACCCCTGGCATGTCTTGAGCCACGGCAATGTCGATGCCACGGATACGCGCATGGGCCATCGCGGAACGGACATAAACCACATGGGTTGCACCTGGCAATGCGAGGTTGTCAATAAATGTGCCGCGGCCCATCACCAAATCTGGATCTTCAGTACGTAGTACCCGTTCGCCAATCATTCCCATACTCTTCTCCCATCACTCTTCGGTCATTAGTTGCCGTTTCGGCTACCCATCATGACCACCTGACAGCGTAGATTAGAAGCCATGACTGTTACTGAGTCCGCACCCGTAAAAGCCGAACGTTGGACACACCAATGGAAAGAACTCTACGAGGAGGTCATCACCACTGGTCTGTGTACTGGCTGTGCTGGCTGCGTCGTCACCTGCCCGCATGATGTCATTGGCTACGAGCACGAAGAGGGCAAGTACATCCCTTTCCATATTGAGGAAGAACTCGGTCTAGACAATTGCATCCACGGTGAAAAGGGTTGCACGACCTGCACCCGCGCCTGCCCACGTTTTCGTAAATGGGAAGAATCTGCTGACACTCACCTTTTTGGTCGCACACGTGAGCCAGAAGAAATGTCGGGAATCTGGCGTCAGTTATTGTTGACACGCGCAACCGACAAAGAACAACACGAAAAAGGCCAAGATGGTGGCTTTGTTTCGGCGATGCTGATTTGGTTGATGGAGAACGACTACATCGAAGCGGCCCTCGTCAGTGGCGTTGAGCCTGATGACGCATGGAAAGCGAAACCAGTTTTAGCTCGCAATAAAGAAGAAGTTTTGGCCACTGCTGGTTCGCGTTATACCTATTGCGCCAATCCATTGGCTTTACGTGAAGCCAAGGAACAAGGACTCACGAAGTTGGCCCTTGTCGGCATGGGATGCCAAACTTCATCGCCACCAGTGATGTGGGATCGCAAAGCAGGAAAAGTTGGCAAACCGTTTTTATTCAACATTGGTTTGCTCTGTTCAAAAACTTTTGACGATGCCATTTTTGTCGAACTCTTTGAAGCCAAATACGGCTTAAGGAAACAAGACATGGTGAAGATGAACATTAAGGGTGCCTTCCAGATTTGGATGAAGGATGGTTCATTCCACGAAATCAATCTCAAGGAATGTCACCAATGGACGCGTCAAGGTTGCAAGAGTTGTCCAGACTTCGCTGCTGAACATGCAGATATTTCTACGGGCGGTATCGGTAAGGACAATGACTGGACGCTCACCATCGTGCGCACCGAACTGGGCGAAGAAGTCATCAACCGCATGATTGCTGATGGTGTCATCGAGTCACGACCTGCTCAAGAAGACGAAGTGGCGATGAAGTTGCTGCGTACTTTGAGTATTGTCAGTCGTCGTCGTTGGCCAGAGTGGGCCGAGGCCTCGGTTTCCATTGGGGTGCCACCGCCGAAGAAAAAAGTTGACGGCACGGAACCAGCCGCCCACTAACCGAAAAATGGTTAACCGAGGGTTGGATTTTCGGCGATTGAAGCACGCTTCATACGCTCAACAGGGGCTTGACGAAAATCTGGATGAGTCAAAATCCAAAACTGATTAGCCACGACCGCATCATGAACCTGTTGCGCCACATCAGTAGCGGCGATTCCGCCCTCAACGCCAGCCTTTAACATTTCATTCATCATTGAGGCAATGGGGTCAGTCGGTTCGGCAGGTTGTGCGCCAAGACGATCGCTCCACTTAATATCTGTCGTCAAATTTGTCTTCACAAAACCAGGACACAACACGCTGCAACTCACGCCCGAACCTTTTGCTTCAAGTTCAAGAAACAATCCTTCGCTGATCGCAACAACGGCATGCTTGGTGGCGTTGTAGGGACCGAAGCCTGGCATCGCCACAAGCCCGGCCATGGAAGCCGTGTTGACGATGTGACCTTCGTTTTGATCGAGCATGATCGGAAGGAATGAACGGATTCCGTGGATGACTCCGTACAAGTTGATGTTGATCACCCAATCCCAAACACTCATCGGTCCAGTCCACTGATCACCGACGCCAGCGACTCCGGCGTTATTGCAGAGCACATGTGCCGCGCCGTATTTCTCCAGCGTCTTACGGGCCAACTCTTCAACACTCTCGCCCAAGGACACATCAACCGTGACCGGAAAAACATCGGCGCCATTTTCTGTCAGTTCGGCTTCCACATTGCGCAGTTTCACCTCGTCCACGTCGCCAAGAACGATTTTCATCCCAGCCGCGATAAAACGGTCCGTCATCGCCCGGCCGATACCACTGGCTGCTCCGGTAATAACCGCTACCTTGCCCTGAAGATTTTTCACAATGTTCTACCCCTTTGAGATATGCAACAACCCTAGGCGAGGCGTAGCGTCAGAGTCGTGGGCTACCGCTATTTATGGACACCTTTACAACTTGGACCAGTTGAGGCTCGCAACCGCATCGTCTTTAGTGCGCACCTGACGAACTACGCCAAGGATGGCAAGCCCACCGATCAGCACACCGATTACTACGCCGCCCGTGCCGCTGGCGGAGCAGGTCTGATTATCACCGAGGAACACAGCACCCATCCCACCGACTGGCCCTACGAAAAACTCATTCACGGGTTTCATCGTGATGTCATCCCTGGCTACAAAAAGATCACGGATGCCGTCCATCGCCATCGGGTGCCGATATTTGCACAAATCAATCACAACGGCGGTCAGGCGAGCAGCATGTTTAGCCGTCTTCCTGTGTGGGCTCCCTCAGCTATCGCCGATCCACTTTTTCGCGAGGTCCCCAAGGCCGTCACCCACGCCGAGATTGAAGAGATCATCGCCGGCTACGTATTAGTCGCTCAACATTGTGCCGAGGGTGGCTTTGACGGCGTCGAACTGCAATGCAGCCACTCATCAATCGTGCGCGGTTTCTTATCCCCAGCGACCAATCGCCGCACCGATGAATATGGTGGTTCGCTCGCCAATCGGGCGCGTATTTTGGTTGACATTGTGGCCGCAGTGCGTCACGCCATCGGAAACGGATTGGCTCTTGGAGTGCGGCTCTGTGGCGATGAATTCATTGATGGTGGAACAACTATTGATGAGGCAGTCGAGGTTGCGAAAATTGTTGAGGCCACCGGAAACGTTGACTACATCAACACATCAATCGGAGTGGCCACTGCCAGTTTGTTCATGATCGAAGCGAGCATGCATATTCCTCCTGGCTATGCAACGTTCATTTCCAGTGCGATTCGCAAAGCCGTTGATCTCCCAGTCGTCGGCGTTGGAAGATTCAAGGATCCATTGCAAGCCGAACGCGCATTGGCTGAAGGGCACTGTGATTTGGTGGGTATTGTGCGTGGGCAAATCGCCGATGCCGACTTCGCCGCTAAAGCCCGTGCCGGAGCGACCGACGATATTCGTCTGTGCCTCAGTTGCAATCAAGAGTGTGTTGGACGTATGGGACTCAACCGCTGGCTTGGATGCATTGAGAATCCGCGCACTGGTCGTGAAAATGAGTGGCGAGCCAACGACCATCTAGCGATCACCGCCAAGCCGAAAAAAGTCATGATTGCTGGCGCAGGTCCAGCTGGTTTACAGGCCGCAATTGCAGCGGCACGTAAGGGTCATCAAGTCACCGTGTACGAGAAAGAAACTGTCGCTGGGGGTCAGGTGCGCATTGCCGCAACTGTTCCCAACCGCGCCGAGTTCGGCGACATGATTCGTAATCAACTCACCGAATGTGCACGACTCGGCGTCACCATCATCTACGGATCGGGTGTCTGGCCAGGATTGATTGACGAACAAAAACCTGATCATGTCATCGTTGCCACTGGTGCCGAACCATCTCGTCCATGGTGGGTCGCTGATCCGGAACACGACGAATCAGCACTACGCGTGTGTGATGTGCGCGCCATTTTGGATGGATCTGCGCCAATGGGCGGACCACAATCGGGAGACAGTGTGGTGATAGTCGATGAAATCGGATTCCATCACGCCACATCCACCGCCGAGGTCTTGGCGGATCGCGGATGTGTCGTTGAAATCGTGACTCCAGGCATGGTGGTTGGTCAAGATCTCGGCATCACGCTTGACATGGAGAACTGGTGGATCCGCGCTGGCGCCAAGGGCATCGTGCAGACAACTGATCTCGTTCCGATGGGCTTTGCCAATGGAGAATTGACGTTGTTGCATCACCCCACTGGCATCAACCAAACACGTCATCCCGAGTGGGTCGTCTTGGCCGTACCGCCGAACCCAGTTGAGTGGTTATACAACGATCTGAAGAACGCTGGTGTCAGCGTTGAACGCGTCGGAGACTGTGTTGCACCGCGACGCGCGCATGCAGCCGTTGTTGAGGGCGAACGCGCTGGCTCCTCGGTATGAACTCAATTTCAAAACTCTCCACTAAATAGATCGCCCCAAGATTAACGTGCGGACAAATTATTCCGACTAAGGTCGTCACGTGCTCGCAGCCTCTGGAGTTATTAATAGTCTCACCGATTGGCTTGATCGAGTCTCCGGAAATTGGTGGTTTTTAGCGGTCATTGTGGTGATCGCTCTGCTTGACTCGGTGATACCAGTGGTCCCCAGCGAGACGACTGTGATTATTGGTGGAGTGGCAGCAAGTAGCGCGGGCGTTGCGCCGTACAACATTGTTTTCGTGATCGTCGCGGGCGCGGTGGGAGCATTCCTTGGAGACAACTTGAGTTATCTAATCGGTCGTCGCGCAAGCGGATTCGTGGAGCGCCGTGCAGCCAAGAAAGAGTCCACCGCCAAAAAACTGCATTGGGCCGCTGAGCAAATTGAAGAACGCGGTGGGTTGCTATTGATCACTGCCCGATTTATTCCGGGCGGACGCACGGTTCTGACTTTGTCTTGCGGTCTCACCCAGCAACCACAACGGTGGTTCATGGGATGGGTTGGCGTCGCCACCATCATTTGGGCCTCATACGCGGGGATCTTGGGGTATGCCTTTGGAACCAAATTTGAAGATGACCACACGACAGCCTTCCTGCTGGCTTTCGGCGCGGCGCTCGCCGTCACAGCGTTCATTGAACTGGTGCGTTTTGTGAATAAAAAGCGATCCTCCCGATCCAACCTCTGACTCCCCCATTGGGCACATAGGGGCAGAAGAGGCGTAATCTGAAGGAGTCATGCTTGCTGTCATTCCTGTCCGTCATGGAGTCGCCCCCGTTGGCTCAGATGAAACCGTCTGCGAAGCCCTAGGCAATGTTCTGCTCGTCGGCACAGGCACCGCTACCGCAGCAACCTCACTCGCCCATGTGGCCACTCAAATCTGGCTTGTTGAGTCATCACCTACAGCGCACGTCATCGCCGCAGCCATCGCGCAGGTTGGTCTGACCGCAGAATCTCTCATCCTGCCCGCCAGTCCCGATGGTCGAGATCTCGCTCCGCAACTTGCCCATCATCTGCAGCGGACACTTTTCGCGGGCTCCATTGCCGTGACAACAGACAAAGTCAGCGTGGCGCGCCAAGGTGGACTAGCAATCGCCGACTTCACCCCCACAACACCATTCGTCGCCACTTTGCAGATCGGCATTCGCGGCATTGACTCACACGGCGACGAACCAGTCATCACCACCGTTGAAGTCTCCGGTCTTTCTGCGCCATCGCGCGCATCGAGCGTTTCCTCTGTGGCGGTACTTCCTCCAGACGCCTCGACAATGGACCTCTCCGAAGCCCCACGAATTGTCAGTGGTGGTGCGGGTCTTGACAGCGGTCAACGCTTCAAACAACTGCAATCTATTTCCACCGCCCTCGATGCATCAATGGGTGTCACGCGTGTTATCACTGATCGCGGTTGGGCCGAGCACGAACGTCAAATAGGTACGACTGGCGTCATCGTGCAACCTGACTTGTATATCTCCTTTGGTGTCAGCGGAGCAGTGCAACACACCAGTGGTCTCGGCCAACCTGAGCACATCATCAGCGTCAACACTGATGCCCATTGCCCGATGATGCAGATGTCTGATTTGGCAATCGTCGCCGATGCCAATGCAGTTCTTGATGAACTCGCACAATTGCTCGGCGTGAATGTTATAGAAGGTGCCTCGTGACTGACGCTGACATCATCGTCGTCGGGGCTGGTCCCGCAGGATCTTGCGCTGCCATCGCCGCTGCCCGTTCAGGAAAACGCGTCGTTCTGATTGAGCGTGGACCTTTTCCAGGTTCCAAAAATATGTACGGCGGCGTGATCTATCCGCGCATCCTTGATGAACTCATTCCACATTGGTTTGAGACTGCCCCCATTCAACGCTGGGTTGTACGTCGCTCGACGATGGTGCTCTCAGATACTGGCGCCTTGAACATTGACTACCGCAGTAATGCTTGGGGTCAGGCGCCCTATAACGGTGCAACTGCATATCGTCCCGATTTCGACAACTGGTTAGCGCAACAGGCGGTAGCAGCGGGAGCAGATCTCATTTGTTCGACAACTGTCACTGGGCTACTGCGCGATGATCAAGGTCGAGTCTGTGGAGTCTCCACTGATCGCCCCGATGGCGATCTCACGGCATCTGTTGTGATTGCTTGCGATGGAGTTAATAGTTTCTTGGCCAAGCAAGCCGGCCTCTATCCGACCGCTGATGCCGACAATTACACTCTCGGCGTCAAAGAAACACTTTCACTTTCAAAGCACATCATTGATGAGCGCTTCGGAGTGCGTGATAACCAGGGTGTCGACATAGAAATTCTTGGTGGCACATCTGGAGTCAATGGTGGTGGTTTTATTTACACCAACCTTGACACCATCGCTGTCGGGGTTGTGCTCAAACTTTCTAAATTGTCTGCACAGAAAAAACGTCCAGAGGACATCATCGCCGAACTCAAACGACATCCTGCTATCGCTCCCCTTGTGGAAGGTGGGCAAGTCGTTGAGTACTCCGCCCATCTCATCCCCGAAGCCGGTTTAGAGATGATGCCCAAGATGGTGGCCGATGGTTTATTAATCGCTGGTGATGCTGCGGCTTTGTGTTTGGCGGCCGGCATCTGGCTTGAAGGTGTCAATTTCGCGATGGCAAGTGGAATGTACGCAGGTCAATCCGCATCTGCGGCGATTAATGCGAACAATGTCTCTGCCAACTCTTTAAAGAGTTATACAGATCGTCTCAACAAAACATTTGTTTTGCAAGATCACAAAAAACTCCGCAAGATACCCCATCTCGTATTGTCCGATCGCATACAACACAAGTACCCCGCCTTCGTGACAGGCGTCGTGGAACGTATGTTTCGCGTCGATAACCCCACTCCCAAACCTGGGGTCCGTCGCATCGTTAGCCAAGAGCGCAAAAAAGCGGGCATTAAACTAAGCGAACTCGTACGTGACGCTCTCACCGGCTTGAAAGGATTTGGCTGATGACTATCTGGCCCGATATTTCGTTTCAGGATCGCATTGATACTTCTGAATTCCGTATTCATGAGCGTGCCCACATCACGGTCAATGATGATTCTTGTCGGGGTTGCACTACTCGCGAATGTGTCGTTGCCTGTCCCGCCAACCTTTTTGTGCCCACTAGTGACGGCGGCATCTTGTTCAACTATGAGAACTGTTACGAGTGTGGCACCTGCTACCTCGTCTGCAACAAAGAAGGCGCAATCACTTGGACCTACCCTGAAGGCGGCTTTGGCATCGTCTTTCATCGCACGTAATCGGGTGATCTGATCATGACGATTGCAGTCTGCATCAAATGGGTGAATTATTCAGGTCCTGTTGAGTCAGACACGCCCGATGAACGATTCGCTGGTTTCTCCTTCGCAGACCAGGCCGCCCTTGAGTGGGCCTTGCGGATTGCAGAAAACTCTTCCGACGAGGTGCTGGTGCTGACCGCTGGTCCAGTGGGTGCCGAAGCAGTTTTGCGAGACGCACTTTCGCGCGGTGCACATCGCGCAGTACGAATCGATATTGATCTGACAAGTGACAGCTCCGTCATCGCCCGCAACCTTGTCGGCGCGATGTCTCAACCTCGCATGGTGTGGTGCGGCGACTACTCAAATGATCGTGGATCGGGTTCGGTCCCTTCTTTCATCGCAGCCGATTTAAACATTGATCAAGCACTCGGCCTAGTCGCACTCGAGTTACCCGAGAATGCGAACGCTTCATTCGCTGCAGTCCGCCGACTTGACGGGGGCCGCCGCGAACAACTTTTGATCAGTGGTTCAGCGGTGCTTTCTGTTGAAGGCTCAACCGTTCGCTTACGGCGCGCGTCACTAAAAAATACGATGTCCGCCAGTAAACAGGAGATTCAAGTCATCACTGCGACCGGCGGTCGGATGGATACTCCCGCACTGCGGCCTTATCGCCCGCGCCCCAGAGTGACTCTTGCGCCTATCGGCCTCACCGCCCTCGAGCGAGTCAAGCACATCACCGATACATCATCCAGCAAAGGACACGGAGAAACAGTTCATGCCGAGCCTTCGGCAGCAGCAACTTTAATTCTTGAATCTTTGCGCAAGTGGGGTTATCTCCCATGACCTCTCACGATGAGGTGCACAAGGTACGCCCCGTCTTGATCATTCCCGTGGGTTCATGGGAACAGCATGGTCCTCACCTGCCTTTCGACACAGATACTCAGATCGCTGTCGAGTTAGGTCAACGTCTGCTATCGGCTCGCCCACATCATTTTCTTGCACCACCAGTCACTGTCACTGCGAGTGGCGAACACTCTGGATTTGAAGGCACATTGTCGATCGGAACTCGAACCACCACTGATGTTTTGGTTGAACTAGTGAGGTCAGCAACATGGGCACACGGAGTGATCTTTATCAACGGACATGGTGGTAACTCACAGGCCATATCTGACGCCATGAAAATCCTGACCCATGATCAACATAAGGTCCTCTTTTGGTCGCCGCCATGTGTTGACAACACTGACACGCACGCAGGTCACACAGAGACATCGGTGATGTTGATCATTTCGCCGAAGCAAGTTGACATGAGTCGCGCAACGAGTGGTGATACTCGACCATTGGGGGAAATCATCGGCACGATGCGCACACATGGCGTCAAGACGGTGAGTGCGAACGGAATTCTTGGAGATCCAAGGACTGCTAACGCCGAAGCGGGTCTTCACATACTTGACACTTGGACCCGATCATTACTCTCAGCATGCGACCAATGGGTGTGAAAAAGTGACCAAGTACGACGTTGACTCTTCATGGTGGCGATATCAATCTGCCCAAGGTGACACCGTTTCTGCAGGTTCACCACTCAAAGTTTTTCGTTTTTCCCCTGCCGCCCGTGAGATTTTAGAGGCGCTTGAAAAAGGCGACGAACTTCCGGCGTCGGCCAGCACTGTCGTCGCACGACTTCTTGCTGCCGGAGCGATTCACCCGCAACTTACGCCCACGCAACAAGTTGTGCTTCACGCCACAGATGTCACTGTCGTCATCCCCGCACACAATGAATCTATTGATCAACTTGCGGCCCTAGTGACTTCACTGAGTGGCGTTGGCAAGATCATTATTGTTGATGATGGTTCAACACCACCGATTGCGAACATTGAAGGTGCTCAACTTATTCGCCGCGAAACCTGTGGCGGTCCGGCGGCAGCGCGCAACACTGCTCTAGACACAGTCACATCTGAGATCGTCTTTTTTCTTGATGCTGATGTATCGCTCAGCATGATGCAACGACCTTGGGCTGATTTGCTTTTCCACTTTGATGAGCCGCTGATCGGGCTTGTGGCCCCACGAGTTGCGAGCCAACAAGGACATTCAATTCTTGAACGTTACGAAGAAGCAGAGTCGCCTCTTGATCTTGGTGAAGAGCCGGCTCGAGTTCGTCAGGGCACGCGAGTGTCTTATGTCCCCAGTGCGGCGATGATGGTCCGCACAGCGCTCGTGCGCGAACACCATGGGTTCGATGAAACCTTGCGTTACGGAGAAGACGTTGATTTGGTGTGGCGACTCTCCAATGCCGGCGTCATCTGTCGTTATGAACCGAGCGTGATTGTGCATCACGCGTCGCGTCAGTCTTTCGCGCAAGCCTGGCGTCAACGTGTTTCTTATGGTTCGGCTGCAGCGCAACTAGACACTCACCACCCAGGAGCTGTAGCCCCACTGCGAATCAATCGTTGGAGTGCTCTTGCGTGGGGCGCTCTCGGCTTGGGTCATCAGGTGACCGCAATTTGTATTGCTGCTGGTTCAACAGGTGCGCTGTATCAAAAGATTGCTGGACATAAAGATTCACCATCTTTGGCGCTGCACCTGGCAGGTAAAGGAAATATTTATGCGGGACGCACAATCGCTTCGGCCATGACCCGCAGTTGGTGGCCGCTCACTGTGCTCGCAGCACTGTTCTTACGCCGCAGCCGACGCGCTGTGGTGGCAGCAATCATCCTTCCTTCTGTGTGGTCATGGTGGAAAAAGAAACCCAAACTTGACCCACTCACTTATTGCATACTCAGACTCGCCGATGATGTCGCCTACGGCACTGGAGTCTGGAAAGGTGTGATTGCACGCCGCAATATCGGAGCCCTGAAACCTCGTTTTGATTGATCTGCTAGGACTTCTCGGAACTACAGCCACTATCTAGGCCAAGCAGTGTGCGATACGGTGACTTCACGATCAACCGCTGTCCGAGAACCGCAAACTCATTGAGCGCGTTGACCCTTCTTGCGACGAAAGATGAGTGAGTCACCGGGCCGATGGATCTCGTGTGCTCGCCGCCATTCGGCAAATGTCTGCAGGACATGGGGTGGGTCACCATGGATCTCCGTGAAGCCACCATTGATGTGTCGTGTATCAAAGTACGAGGCATGAACATCGTTGGCGTACAACTCGCACGCAGGTTCCAAACCAAGATCAATCAGTCGTTGCCGCTCGGCGGGAAAGTCAGTGACCAAATAGGCGCAGTGGTGATAGCCCTCTTGTCCGGCCTGATACATATCTCGGTAGATCGATGGCGTCTCATCATGTTGAGAAATGAACTGAATCATCGTGTCGCCAAGATATCCAAAGGCATATGAAACATCGGCCTCTTGTGGCGTACCACGATATGTGAACTCATCACAGACATGGTGGTCTGTCACCGAAAAGGGACCAGCACCGAAAGTGTCATGCCAATACTTCATTGACTGCTCAATGTCATTGACGAAGTAAGCCTGCTGAAATAGCGGGTACGGAGTTCCAAGTGCGGCCATGTTGATCATCCTCTTGCTGTTCAGTCATCAGAATAATCGCCAACATCACTACGCTCATCACCGTAAGGCACAACAACGGTGGTCGTCGTTGTACTGGGAACAATCGACGTGAGAACTGGCGTTATTTCAGTTTCTCGTTGAAAAAAGCAATCACCCGTTGCACGCTGGGCTCATCACGTTGCTCGGTCAAGACCGAATGATCTTTCTTATTCTGCGACGGCAATTCAATGGCGATAAAGGCATCGCCGATAAGTGTGCGCAGTGAGGCGAAGCGATCCCCCACTAATTTGTCCCCAGTAAAGCGCAGTCCGAGCACCTGACATCCTTCTTGCGCACGTCGAACAATCGTTGCTTGATCATCAGCTGACAAATTGAGATCAGCTGCACTTTTCTTGCTGATATTGAAAGGTAGCGACGGCTGACTGAGCACTGGAGCAATGAGATGATCGTCCACCATCATCCCCAAGGCAAAGCCGCCACTAAAGCACATACCAAGTGCACCAATCCCCTTGCCACCAAGTTCATTATGTAATTGACGACCCACAGCGCGTAACCAAGCAATGACTGGTGATGTTTTATTCAGCGCCAGGTTAGTGAACTCTTTTGAGATACACACTTTGGACATTGACGACAACATGTATCCGCGACTTGGCGACTTGCCTGGCACTCCAATGAGATCTGGCATCACCACAGTGAAGCCAGCATCCACAAGATCATTAGCGAATTTGGCGACAGCGGGTGTGATACCGGGAATCTCGTGGACAACGATGATCCCAGGACCACTGCCTTTACGGTATGTGTCGTGAGTGATAGAGGCCGCAGTCAGCGAACTCTTTGACCAACCGCTGAGTACATCTGCGCTCATACCAATCTCCCGACTGCCTCAAGGGCGCGAATCGTCAGCGCGTCAACGCCCGCTTTCATCACCGTCATATCAATCCCTTCTTGATTGCCCATCGCACCGTGTAAGTATCGCGCGTATACGCCCTCACTAATCACAGCTAAACGCCAACACGAAAAAGCCACGTAGTAATCGACACCTGAAACATCGCGCCCAGTTTTTGTGGCATAGCGCTCAACCAATTCGCGATAGGTTGTGAAACCTCCTGCCGGCGTCGGATCGTTAGCACGCAACGCACTCGCTGGGCCATCGCTCCAATAGACACCGATATACCCGAGGTCAGCGAGCGGATCTCCCAAGGTGCACAACTCCCAATCCAACACCGCGGCGATACGACCAGTCACCACATCGGTGAGAACATTGCCAAAACGAAAGTCGCCGTGGGCAATGCAAACATCTTGTTGTCGCGGCACTTTGGTCGAAAGTAAACGCACAACCTCATCAATTTCAGGCAACTCGCGAGTCTTCGAGTTTTCCCATTGGGTGCTCCAACGCCTAATTTGTCGCTCAATATATCCCTCACGCTTGGCGAGATTGCCGAGACCTACGGCATCAATATCCACATCATGAAGTGCGCAGAGAACATCAATGAGATTGAATGACGCCAAGCGACGTAAAGATTTGTCGAGCAATTCCGCTTTCTCAGCATTGTCAAGGACTATCCCGTCCACAAAATTCATGACATAAAACGGTGCGCCATTAACGCTCTCGTCGGCGCATAGACCGAGCGTGGCGGGGACTGGCACATCAGTTTGACCGACGGCAGAAATGATCCGATGTTCGCGAGCCATGTCGTGGGCTGTGGCCAAAACATGACCAAGTGGTGGTCGGCGCAAAACGTAACGAATGCCGTTGTCGTCAGTGACTAGAAATGTCAAGTTGGATCGTCCACCCGCGATGAGTTGAAAACTAAAGGGTGCTCGAGCACCTGCGACGTTGTCGGCTAACCACCCGGACACCTTGGCGACGTCAATACCTTGCACGTAATTGACTTCAGGCGCCATCAACAATCCCCATTTGAAAGTTCATTCCACTAGACCGTAGTCTGCGCTAGAAAACAGCTTCTCAGCCAGGACGAGAAACGCCCACAACTTTACTAAAGGTCACTGCCGCCAACCGCACGAAACGCCCTGGACCGGGCGCATCAACCATCATCCCGCCACCAACGTAGATGCCGACGTGAGTAATCGGGGAATAGAAATAGATCAGGTCGCCTGGCTCAATGTACGCAATTGGCACATGAGCGGTGGTGTTGAACTGCTGACGCGATTGGTGTGGAATCGAGACACCAGCTTGTTCCCACGCCCATCCGGTCAATCCTGAACAGTCAAAGCCCACTCCTTCGCGCGACATATATTTTATGTAGCGAACTCCAATCTGACTTTTAGCCGCTGCCACAGCGATAGCGCCACGCGAACTGCTCGGTGGCACTGAGTCGGGATCAAAGGGCTCGGGATTGGATCCGCCACCGCCGTTACCGCCACCACCGCCAGTAATCCGCTCCGCATCTGCACGGGCGGCTGCTGCTGCCGCTACCGCTCGTCGGGCACGCTCGGCCGATAGTGCTTGGCCAAGTTCTCTTTCAGCTTTGGCATTGAGATCCACTAACTTATCGATCTCATTTTGCGTCGTCACTTCATCTTGTGCGATTCGTGCGGCAAGATCTTCGGCGTCTGCGCGATCTCTTTCCAAACGGCCCTGAAGATCGTCAAGATCAGTAATCAGAGCATCGAGTTGATCAGAACTCGCTAGACCAACGTTCAATGCGATTTCCGTCAAATATTGACGTTGTACGGATTCGTTTGGGCCCCCACCAGGAGCCAACAATCCAGAAATACTTCCACCGCGTCCGCCACCGACAAATGCTTCAATCGCCAGGTCTGACATTTGACCCTGCACTCCACCAAGTTCAGTTTGCTTGGCCGCGATTTCAACTTCGGTGCTGACAATTTCGACCTCAAGTTGCCTTTTATTCTCAACAGCGATCGCCAATTCTTCAGAGAGTCGGTCAACCTCTTCCTCAGCCGCCTCAAGTTGATCGGCGATTTGACCGACCTTGCGCTTGGCGTCATCCACTGAGCCAGCGCCGGCAGGACTCTCCACGAGACTGATGCCCGCCCCACCCAAAAGCAGGGTGCAGACCAGAAAGCCGGTGAGCAAATGACGCAACGGTGATTTGATGGGGGGCTTAAACATCACCCATTCAGGCTACCAAATATTACGATTGTGTTGCGGTCGGGCTATTCCCACTCAATGGTCCCAGGTGGCTTCGAGGTGATGTCGTAGGCCACCCGATTGACCCCGTCAACCTCATTAATGATCCGACTCGACATCCGCTCAAGAAGGTCATAAGGCAGCCGTGCCCAGTCAGCGGTCATCGCATCATCGCTGGTCACGGCACGAATAATGATCGGATAAGCGTAAGTCCGCTCGTCGCCTTGAACCCCCACAGAGCGGATATCGGGCAGCACCGCAAATGCCTGCCAAATCTCGCGTTCCAGCCCAGCCAAGCGCACTTCTTCGCGAACGATGGCGTCGGCTTCTTGCAAAATTGACACTTTTTCGGGGGTCACCTCGCCAATGATCCGCACGCCTAACCCAGGACCGGGAAATGGTTGGCGCCAGACAATCTCGTCGGGGAGACCCAACTCGCTTCCGAGGCGGCGCACTTCATCTTTGAAAAGTGCACGCAGAGGTTCAATCAACTTGAGAGTCATGTCCTCGGGCAGACCACCCACATTGTGATGGCTCTTGATCACTGCAGCCGTGCCGTCGCTGCCACCACTTTCGATGACGTCTGGATACAAGGTGCCCTGCACCAAAAATTCGGCATCCGTGACTCCGCCAGTGTGTTGTTCAAACACCCGCACAAATAATTCACCGATAATTTTGCGCTTCGCCTCGGGTTCGGTTGTGCCCTTGAGCCCATCAAAGAACTTGGCGCCTGAATCAACGTGAATGAGTTCAATGCCCATATTGCGCTTGAAGGTTTCCACGACTTGATCACTTTCACCTTTGCGCATCAGACCGGTGTCAACGTACACGCAGGTCAGTTGTGAACCGATCGCACGGTGCACGAGAGCGGCCGCCACCGCCGAATCAACTCCACCCGATAAGCCACAAATAACTCGCTGCTTGCCAACTTGGGCCCGCACCAAAGCGATCTGCTCTTCAATCACCGAGCCCATCGTCCACGACGGTTCACAATTCGCCAAAGTATGCAAAAAGTTTTTCAGGACCGCAGCACCATGGGGCGTATGGACGACTTCGGGATGATATTGCACACCCCAGATACGGCGCTCGGCATTTTCTACAACAGCAATCGGCGCATCAGGCGTGCTGGCAGTCGCGATAAAGCCAACGGGCACTCGCGAAATTGCGTCGAAGTGACTCATCCACACGTCTTGCTCGGCGGGGATATCTGTCGTGAGCAATGTGCTCTGCGAGCCGGTGATGCGAGTCATTTGCGTACGTCCATATTCGCCACGGGTTCCGCGGGCCACCTCACCCCCGAGTTGATGCGCAATCAACTGAGCGCCGTAGCAGATACCGAGAATCGGGACACCGGAGTCGTAGACCGCAGGGTCAAGTCGGGGTGCACCGTCAATGTGCACGCTCTTGGGGCCGCCAGACAAGATGATCGCCGACGGATTTTTGGCGACAACTTCGGCTGCTGTGATCGTGTGCGGCACGATTTCGGAATAGACGTGATGTTCGCGGACTCGGCGAGCGATCAGTTGCGCGTATTGGGCCCCAAAATCGACGACGAGAACGGTACTGCGCTGAGCCACACTGTGATCGTAGTCGGCGGCCCTAACAACACCTAAAGACAAGGAGTGGCTGTGAGCTTAAATGTAGCGAGTTCAACTGGCGCCCTCGGCAGGAATCGGACCTGCGACCTGCGGTTTAGGAAACCGTTGCTCTATCCACTGAGCTACGAAGGCGGGGATGGTGCGAAATGTGGTGCGAAATTCGCCGACACACCTCACGTCATCTCTATAGAGGTTACTGGAGTGAGATCAGAGTAGAAAGAGCATCCCCCAACGGTTTACATCTCAAAAAATAATTTTCTTGTGTCCTCACCGCCGATGGCGGCCCGAACACAAATAGATGAATAGTTGAATAGTTAAAAAGCCCGCACTGGACGCACGTAGGTCGTGTCCGCCTTATCGCGGTTGTTCTGGGTCCCGTAGTAGACGTTCTGGTTCCACGCGAAGGTCGCGTCGTACTCAGACGAACTCCAATAGTAGCCAGAAGCAAAATCACCAATTTCGGTCCTTTTGACATACATCTGGTTCAGTTCACCCTTTGACGGCAAAAACCAATCCTCATACACAACACCATTCACTGTTGCTGTGTACGCATCAGCAAGATTTGCTGCTCCACTCGTGCACACACCCAACATCACAGCCGTTTTGTTAGCACCATCCATCGCGCCCGTACCACCAACGGTAGAAGCAACACCCAGCACCGCACTTGAGTTATTACACCACACCGACGTTGGATCCCCCGACGGCGACGACCAGGTTGATGGTGCAGCTTCATAAAACAAACCAGATGTGTTCCCCGGTGTTGACGGAGTCATAAAAACAATCCCACCACCAGGACCTCTAAGCCCAACTGCACATGCGGTCGTTCCATTAACACCACAAATATTTTTGGTTTGCGAATTCGTGCTAGCCCCGTTCGTACCGTTCGTTCCGTTCGTTCCCGCAGCACCCGTGTCACCTTTCGCACCAGCAGGACCAGTAGCACCAGTAGCACCAGTAGCACCAGTAGCACCAGTAGCACCAGTAGCACCTTTCGCACCAGCAGGACCAGTAGCACCGGTTTGATTCAACACCACTTTCGTTTCCGTCTTTGTGCACTCACCATTCTTGGCATAACGCAACACATTTGTTTTTTGATCTGCACACACCGTCACAGACCTCGTTGATGATGCAGCAATCACGCCAACACCACCAACAGTGACACCCGCTAAAACCCCTACAAGAAGCAATACCCCTGCAGATTTACGCGAAAAAGACCTGGATTTAGGATTAGTAGACATGGTGCCTATTTTATTTACTTCGATCCCCCCCCGCAACACGCGTTCCAAAAAACGGCGTTTCGCGTTCCAAACGTTTACTGAAACTCCAACCACTACCCCATCAACATTGGGGTTTGGAATTACGCACCAGCCTCACGAAGGCGGGAGATGATGCGAAATGTGGTGCGAAATTCGCCGACACACCTC
>BJGB01000013.1 GCA_014190215.1 Actinomycetes bacterium
GGACCAAACTTCGCTTGGGTCTTAGCGACGCGTGCCCTCAAGCGCATGAGTGGCCTCGACCTCTCATCTTTGACTTTGGCTTTGTCTGGTGCTGAACCAGTAGACCCAGAAGCGGTGGAAGCCTTTGTACGTGCCGCCGAACCTTTCGGGTTATCGGCCGGAAGTATTTTCCCTGCCTTTGGTATGGCAGAGGTTGCCATTGGTGGTGCGTTCCCACCGCGGTATCGCGGTCTCGTATGTGACACGGTGGATCGCATTGCTATGGAGCGCGATCGCATTGCTGTTCCCGTTGTTGTTGATGAATCACATCAAGACGATGTCACGGTGCGACGCCTGCCTTTGTTGGGTCACGCTGTTCCCGGATTAGAAATGAAAATTGTGGATCCGATGACTCGCGAGACACTTCCAGAACGCGTCGTTGGTGAATTGTTCTTGCGAGGAACCAGTGTCACTCCGGGTTATTACAAGCGTCCCGAGGCAACGGCAAGTATGTTCCACGAAGGATGGTTGTGCACTGGCGATTTGGCATATTTGCTGAATGGAGAATTGGTTATCTGCGGCCGAATAAAAGATGTCATTATCGTTGGGGGCCGCAATGTCTTCCCCGAAGATATTGAACGCGCCGTCGGGGAATTGGATGGCGTGCGGGCAGGCAATGTCATTGCTTTCGGTGTGGACGGATACAAGGGTAAAGAAACAGTGATCGTCGTGGCCGAAGTGAAGGCCGAAGATCTCACTGCGGTTCGGCGGGCCATTCACCATTCGGCATTGGAGGTTTCTGGTCTACCACCTC
Source organism: Actinomycetes bacterium (assembly GCA_014190215.1). Lineage (GTDB taxonomy): Bacteria > Actinomycetota > Acidimicrobiia > Acidimicrobiales > Ilumatobacteraceae > Casp-actino8. Next base: position 794 of record BJGB01000013.1, read on the forward strand.
GTGACATCATGCTGGTGCGCCCTGGAACACTGCCCAAGACAAGTAGCGGCAAATTGCAACGCGCGAAATGTCGCGAGTCATATCTTGCTGGGGAACTTGAATTACTCAGCGAGTAATTCAAGTGTGAATTACGCCGACTGCAGGTCGGCCATCACCTTGCTCCAACGCTCTGGATCAGATTTGTATGGGGCGTAAAACGAGATACGTTGAATGACATCTCCGTATCGCCGTGTTAATTCTGGAGCAATGCGTTCTGGTTCACCGACGACGGCGAAAGTGTTGAGAACTTCATCGGTAATCAGAGTCCCCATCTCATCCCATTGACCTTGTTTCGACAACGCATTGAGGCGATCTTGCAAATCTCCCCAACCATGGAGTTCAAGCACTGGGCGATAGGCGGGAGTCGAACCATAGAAAGCGATTTGTTTGCGTGTGCCAACGGAGGCACGTTCTAACTCGCGCTCGTCATTACCGCTGACGACAAAACTTGGACCAACGATTTCAAAGCCTTCCATTGTCTTGCCAGCCTTGGCGCGACCCCGCTCAAGTGCTGGAATCGTCACCTCACGGAGATATTTTTCAGTCGTAAAGCCGTGGCAGATGAATCCATCACAGACTTCACCGGCCACCTCAGTCATCAGCTCGCCGACGCCCGCGAGGAAGATTTTTGGTGGACCAAATGAACCCATATCGGATGCCGTCTTCTGCTTGAAAAAAAAAATCAAAATGTGCGTGTAAAACTCACCGCGAAATTCGAGTCGTTCACCAGTCAGCCACGCATCCCAAATCGCATGAATAGCCAAAATCATTTCGCGCATCCGAAGCGCTGGCTTACTCCACGGCATACTGAAACGCTTAGTGATGTGTGGCTGAATCTGACTACCGAGACCGAGAATAAACCGACCTTGCGAATAAGCCTGAAGATCCCATGCGGTGTTGGCCAGCGTCATCGGACTACGTGCAAAAGCCACAGCGATTGAGGTTCCGATTTCGAGTTTCGTGGTGTGTTCGGCGGCCATCAACAATGGAAGAAATGGATCATGGCTGGTTTCGGCAGTCCATGCGCCGCTATAACCAGCGGCTTCAGCATCTTTGGCGCTGGTAATTGCCTCGTGCAGGTTGGAACTAATTCCGCCGTCAACTTTCATAACTACTCCCTGTGCTTTCTCATGCTTGGCACATCTAGGCCAAGTGACATATGAACAAACTACTCGGGGTTGGCGTCGCGAAGAAATGCATCAAGCTCGGCGGAAAGTTCCTCAATCGAAGGGATATCACTTTCGGTGAGTTGGCTCTGATTGTTGGGATTGACTGGCGTACCAATCAGGGCGTCATAGGCGGCCTCAAGTTTTGCCACCATTTCAGCGTGTTCGGAGTTACGGGCCACCATACGGTCCAGACGTTCGCGTTGGATCACCGCTTCCTGATCAAGTTTGGAACCATCAAAATGGAGATCGGCGACCGAGACCAATCCCCGCAAAAGTGCTGATGAGGCTGCTGGGTACGTCATGCCAGGCAGATATTGCGGAACCTGGGCCCACACGCTGATGGAGGGGATGCCACTGTCATGGAGAACCTGTTCAAGTACTGCGACCATGCCAGCAGGAACGTCGACTGTGCTGCGTAAAAACGGAGCCTTTTCCAAAAGTTCCACAGTCGGAGTTGTGCAGGAGAGATTGATCGCTCGGGTATGAGGGGTGGGGAAGGGGTAGGCGCCCAGACCAACCATCATGGACACATCCATTCTCAGGCATAACTCACGAATTGCAGCCGAAAAACGATTCCATGCCGAGTCTGGTTCGTGACCTCTGAGGATTAACACATCGCGTCCATTGGTGTCATGTCCTGAATACATGTCAATTGATGGCCAGTCAAGACCGTTATTGCGGCCTTCACGAATTTCCATCGTGGGGCGCCGCGCTCGATAATCAATGAAAACATCGGGATCAAAAGTTGCTACAGGGAGTGGGTCAATTTGTCCCTCAATCAACGACATGGTGTCATTCGCGGCACCAGCGGCGTCAATCCAACCTTGCAACATCACTATCAAAATCGGTCTATTGAGTTTTGGCAACTCGCCATGCAACTCAACATCACGGATTGGATCGCTCATCGCAATCGGCTCAACATCTCTTCGGCTTTTTTTGCTGACGAAAGAACCTGCTGATTGAAAGGCTCAAGTTCTGCTGGATCACGTTGACCTAAGGCGCCACCGAGATAACGCGAGTACACGCCCTCAAGAATGCAGACCAACTTCCAATAAGCAAATGCGACGTAGAAATCAAGTTGCGAAATATCGCGACCACTGACTTCGCCGTAGCGCCGCGCCATATCAATACGGTCAAGAAAGCCAGGCGCAGTTGAGGACATGCCAGTCAGTACTGCATCAAGGTCACCGGGTCCAGACCAATAAACCATCAGTAATCCAAGATCAGCCATCGGGTCACCTAATGTGCAAATTTCCCAATCCAGGACCGCAATGACTTGGCCACTGGAGTCAATCATGCAGTTGTCGAGGCGATAATCGCCATGAACCAAAGTCGCTGGACCTTGTTCGGGGATACGCAACATAAGTTCATCGTGGACTCGATCAACGCTCGGCAAATCACGCGTTTTTTGCTGATTCCATTGTCCGTACCAACGCTTAAGTTGACGAGCGATGTAACCCTCGTGACGACCCAAATCATCAAGACCGACCGAGATCGGACTGACGGCGTGAATTGCGGCCATCGTGTCAACGATTGATTCGCTGGCGCGACGTCGGGCATCGGGGAGAAGTAAGCGTTCAGAAGTTTCGCGGTCGCGAATAACGAGACCGTCAACGAAGGCCATGACATAAAACGGTGCGCCATTGACTTCGAGATCCTTACAAAATCCAACTGCGGGAGCGACGGGAACGTTGGTCGTACTCAGAGCTGAAATGAGGCGATGTTCGCGACCCATATCGTGTGCGCTGGCGAGAACATGACCGAGAGGAGGGCGGCGAAGAACAAAGATTTGTCCATTGCTACTTGTGACTTTGAAAGTCAGATTTGAGTGGCCGCCAGCGATGACCTCAAAGATAAATGGCCCACGTGCGCCACTCACATTGTTTTCGAGCCAAGCAGTGACATTGGAGATATTCAATCCCGGAATATTCTCGTCGCTGGCTTGGCTACTCACCCCCCGTACGGTATCTAGAAGTTCTCTCGGTTGGGCAGTTTTGCTTGGTTATCAGTGGGTCAAGGGCACGCTGATTACTCTTCTGCGGTAGCGTCATGGCATGACTATTGATGTGTCGGAAGCAAATTTTGAGTCTGATGTATTAGCCCGATCAGCCCAAGGTCCAGTCGTGGTTTATCTTTGGTCACCGCGCAGTGATGCCTGCGTGGCCGTTGGTGAAGTGGTTGAGCGAATGATTAATGCCACCGCTGGAAAAATTCTTTTGGCGCGCATCAATGTGGATGACAATCCCTCGATTGTGCAGGCGTTTCGGGTGCAAGCAGTTCCAGCATTGTTCGCCTTGCGCGACGGCGGAATCTTGGGTGAGTTCCAAGGTCAGTTGAGTGAAGCAGCAATAGCGCAGTTCCTTGAGCAAATGTTGCCAACAGCTACCCAAGAAGAGATCGCTGCTCTCATCGCGCGTGGTGATGAACAGAGTTTGTTGGCCGTTCTTGATATCGAACCAGGTAACGAGATCGCTATTGTGGCCTTGGCGACTATTTTGACAGCCCGCGGCGAAGGTGAAGGGGCACTGTCGCTACTTGCCCGTGTTCCAGAGACGGAGAATGTTCGTAAAGCCTCGGCAGCAGCTCGCTTGTCGTTGCGCCCGCCTGATGACTACGACACTCAGTTAGAAAAATTACTTGATTCGGTCAAACTTGATGATGATGCGCGCCAACAGTTCGTTGACATCCTTGAAGTCATGGGTCTTGACGATCCGCGCAGTGCAGTGTGGCGAAAAAAACTCACTGCACGCTTGTACTGATGTCCGATTGAGTTGGTATCGCACCGTATGAACACATCTGGATCTGCATTTACTCTCACCCGCACGATTGATGAGACCAATTTTGATGTGGCGATTATTGGCGGTGGGATCACTGGCATCTGCGTAGCCAGGGAAGCGGCGTCACGAGGCTTAAAAACAATTCTCTTTGAGCGCGACGACTTTGGCTCTGGCACGAGTTCGGCGACCACGAAATATATTCATGGCGGTATTCGTTACCTTGAGCAATATGACATTGCTGTCGTGCGCGAGAGTTTGCGAGAACGACGAGTTCTAGCGTTAGGCGCGCCCCACTTGGTGCAACAAACTCGCTTCATCATGCCCGCATGGCGCTGGAGCAAACCTCCCACAGCGCTGATTGGCGCAGGGGTTCTGCTCTATGACACTTTGGCGTTTGACCGCAATTTGAAGGCCCCTGACAGTTTGCGAATACCACACCCGCGTTGGCTCAGTCGGGCGAGACTTTTGGCTGCTGTTCCGTGGCTTGACCAAACTGGCTTGCAAGGTGCTTTCGCGTATCACGACACCTTGAATATTCACCCCGAACGCTTGTTGTTGGCTTATGCAAAATCAGCCGCCGGCGCAGGAGCGGTCTTAATGAATCACATGCGTGTTGATGACTTCATCTCCACTAACTCTGATCGCATGGTTATTCAGGGCGTAGAAGTGACGGACTTGTTATCCGGAGAATCACAACGCGTGCTTGCCAAAGTTGTCATAAACGCTGCGGGTCCTTGGATCGACAAAGTATTGGGCAAGTTGGCGCGCGGTACTGGGGTTGGGGTAGATCGTTCTAAGGGTGTGCACATTCTCACGCGCCCACTCGGAGGTCCAGGTCGAGTCACCGACGCCGTGTTCGCTCGCGCTCAGTCAGGTCGTCATGTGATTGTCTCGCCGTGGATGGGTAAATCATTTATTGGTCCGACCGATACACCGATTTCCGGTGATGAGTCATCTGTTGTTGTTGATCCGAGTGATGTTGAAATTATTTTGGACACCGTGAACTCCACAATGCGCGCAGAGGAGAAAAAATTGACCGCTGCGGACGTCGAGATGACAACTGTCGGAGTTCGCCCGTTAATACGCGCGACTCACGCCAAAGACTCTGGCTCCAAAGATGATGGACCCGATGACACAGAAACCTACTCGGCGAGTCGAGCCCACGAGTTGTATCACCATGTGGATCATGGAGTTGACAATTTGTGGTCAATCGGTGGTGGCAAATGGACAACTGGCCGCGCCACTGCCGAAGAAATGGTTGATGCACTGCTGGCGAACGAACTCAAAGGTACACATTCTCGATTCTTCGATTCGCGCGCAACTGCTGCTGCTGGAACATTTGCTTGGGCTGAAGATGCAGAACCTTTTATTGTTGATGCTGCTCGTTCAATGAAGGTTTTGGGCATTCCCCTCGATATCGGTGAGCATATTGCTCGCCTGTACGGCACAGAGTGGACTCGGATTGCAAATGTCGTTGAGCAATCACCCCTCTCCGCTGCACGCGTCGTCGCTGACTGCTTGGATATTGAAGCGCAAATCATCTTCGCCGTCGCCGATGAAGGTGCGCGCACATTGTCGGACATCGTTGATCGCCGTTTGGTGATCGGCACACTCGGGCCAGTAAGTGACGACACTCTGCGTCGCGTCGCGATTATTGCTGGCCCCTTATTGGGATGGGATGAAGCAGTGATTGAAGATCAGGTACGGCACGAGAGCAATCGCCGAGCAGTGATCTCCATGCATTGGCGCACTCCAGTCGAAGGCTGACGCCGCTACACCAGCGTTAATATCTCGCCCCTATGGACTGAGACATCTAGCGGTAGATAAAGAATGGTGCGAAGTGGAACAGTGGCGTCCTACGTCCTCCAACGAAGAGTCAATGAAAGTGCGTGTCGGCACAGTCATGAGTTTGTTGCGACACGCTCAAGAAAGCCTGCAGTGGTTGGGCTGGGGCAAGATTCTGACGGGGTGTATCTGTGTCGGGGCAGTTGGATTTGGTGGGTATTTCTTAGTTCGCTCACCGCCTACTCCCGTTGAAACTTCCTTGGTCTATGCCTCCACGGTTCCGCAAAGTCAACAAATTGCTTCGGCAACAACGACAACGATTGCGCAATTTTTGGCGGTGCATGTAGCGGGACGGGTGAATCAGCCGGGGGTCTATATGGTCCTTCCTGGTTCGCGTGTGATTGACGCAATTAGAGCTGCTGGGGGAAGCACAAAAAGTGCTGATTTGAATTCCATTAATTTGGCTGTGCCGTTGAGCGATGGGCAGCAGATATACGTTCCTGCAATTGGCGAAAAAGTCCCAGGAAACCAATCTGGTCCAATCCCTGGCGGAAACGCAGATACGTCAACACAAGGTATTTCATATCCCATCAACATCAACACCGCGGATCTCGCGACGCTTGATTTATTGCCTGGGGTCGGACCTGCTACCGCTGCAGCGATCATAAGTTTTCGTGATCAACATGGGCAATTTTCCAGTATTGAAGAGCTCCAAGATGTCCCAGGCATCGGACCAGCGAAATTTGCTGCTCTGCGTGACATGGTCACTACCTAGTGCTCGCATCGTCAACGAGCGGATCTCACAGACTGACAGATAAAACTGTGGCCGCCAGACCTAAACCGAGCAATGATCCCGCCCATATGCCAATCACTAGACGGGTCCACTCACGGCGCCACTCCAGCCAACTCGTAGCCACGCGACGAGTGGAGCGTTGGGCAGCAAGATGACCTACATAGAACCACAACACCAAACTGCTGAGCACTGCCAAGATCCAGCGCAACTCACCTCCCATGACGGGGATGCCGACCAGCGAGGAGGTGGGCACTGCCAGGACACAGAGAATGAAACCTGGCACGCCGCGCAGAGCCGAAGTCGAACCCCACAACAACAAGGCCGCCAAAAGTCCGATAGTGCAAGAGATGGCGATGGCCAACAGTGGCCCCTGACGACGCACCATCTGTCGATGAAACTCAACTCCGTCGGGAACGATGTCCGCATCGGGACTCAAACTCAAACGGGCACTCACAGAGTTCAAGAGTACGACGCTGAGGGGGCATCAGCGTGGCATTACTTCTTGGGCTTGGCGGCAGGAGCCACATTGCTAGGAATCTGGTTGGGTGAAAAAGGCTTCGCCAGTTGGAGCGCTCGGGGAGGGTGGTTGATAATCGCCGTTGCTCTCCTTGGAATAATTATGTTCTCCCGAATTCGCTGGATGATCGTGCTGCTCTGTGTCTGCGCCGTGGTGGGTGGGATGCGTAGTCACAGTGAATGGAATGCGGTGCACTCGGCAGAGATGGGCCCATTCACGGGTCGAGCAGTTTTGGTCACTGATCCTGAACCGGTTGGTGCAGGTGTGCGAATCGTCAGCGAAATTGCTGGGCAGCGTTTTGAGTCGTGGCTCTATGGCAGCAAGGCGAAACGTGCGCTACTGCATGTGGCTGGTGAATCACTAGCCGTGATTGGTCAGCGTGAACCGACGCGTTCTCGTTATCAACGGCGTCTTGAGGTACGACATATTGTTGGGCGTTTCGAAGTGAGCGCGCTGTCAGACGTTGAGCAGGGGGCGCAAGCTTTTGAATCGCGTTTTATGTTGGCAGCTAATCGTGTCCGTAGCGCGCTAAGCGAAGGTGCTCAAACACTTTCTGGAGATCAAGGGGCGCTGTTCTCTGGGCTGGTGTACGGCGATGACTCTCAGCAGCCAGATTCGATGGTCGCGCGATTTCGCTCAAGCGGTCTAGCCCATCTCACTGCTGTATCAGGACAAAATGTGGCATTTATTTTGGCTGTCGTGGCACCAGTCCTCACCCGTCTCAAGCGTTCACCACGTTTGGTTGTGACGTTATTGATTTTGGCTTGGTTTGCGATCATGACGCGAGTTGAACCATCGGTAGTGCGCGCAGTGACAATGGCAGGGATCTCGGCCATTGTTTTCGCCGCAGGGCGCACCTCAAGTGCGAGCAAGATTCTGGCGGCAACGATGTTGGGTCTGTTTGTCATTGATCCATTTCTTGTGTGGTCAGTTGGGTGGTGGCTATCTGTCGGTGGATGTGGGGGCCTGATCTTGCTCTCGCAACCCTTGAAGCGCTCTTTGGAGAGCACAAGAATGGCCCACCATCCGTGGCTCATGGTTTGGATCGTGCCGTCTTTAGCCGCCCAACTCGGAGTGCTTCCAGTGTCAGTCATGATCTTCGGGTGGCCAAGCGCAATGTCGGTGCCCTGCAATCTGCTTGCTGTCCCAGTGGCGGGCATCGTGATGTTGCTGGGTGTGCCAGTCGCCCTTGCGGCAGGATTTGCGCCAGTGTCTGTGGCACATGTGCTGATGTGGCCGTTCGGAATCGGTGTGCGCTGGGTGGACACAGTGGCCGCGATTGGCGAACGCCTGCAACCGCCGATGTGGATCAACCTTGCGGCGAGCAGCATCTTGGTCGGTCTCGGCCTTTGGGCGATGTTGCCCCGACACCGATGTGACAACCTAGAGATATGAGTGTGTATCTATTCCATGGTTCCGACGATGTCCTCGTCAGTGAGGCCGTGTCGGATAAGGCTCGCGAACTTGTCGGTGATCAAGATCGCTCACTGATGCTCGAAGAGTTTGACGGCGATTACATCATGGCTGGCGCAACTGAATCGGCGATGACCCCACCATTCCTCACCGAGCGGCGCATCATTGTGCTGCGCAAAGTGTCGGCATTTGGAGTTGACGACCTTGAAGTCTTGGTTGCCTATCTGCAAGTCGCTCCAGATTTTACGGACATGGTGATTGAGTGGGGCAGTGGGCGAGTGAGCAAGGTCATCGCGGCTGCACTCAAACTGTGTGGTGGGCAAACGATTGATCCATCTCCACCGACGCGTGCCAATGATCGCCGTGAATGGTGGGAAACACAATTGTCGGGTCTCGGTCTCGTACTCGACGCACCCGCAGTTGCCTTACTCATTGATTGGCTGGGCGAAGATGTGACGCGTTTAGGTGGGCTCGCTGCCACTTTGAAATCGACATACGGCGATCAACGCATCAATAAGGAAAAGCTTGAGCCATTTTTGGGAGAGCGTGGAGACACTAAGCCATGGGATTTAACTGATGGGATTGATTCAGGCAATGCCGCCAAAGCACTTCTCGCGGCGCGCCGTTTGATGAATGCGGGGGAGCGCCACCCGCTACAAATCATGGCCCAGTTACATGGCCATTATTCACGTTTGGCGAAACTTGATGTTGCTGATGTCCCGACCTTGGCTGAGGCCGAAGTACTCCTGGGAGCGAAGGGTTTCGCCGTGGAAAAAGCACTGAGGACTTTTCGATCATTAACTGGTGCCGGAGTCAGGCGAGCCTTTGAATTACTTGCCGCGGCTGATTTGGATCTGCGCGGCTCTACTGGGCTTGACGAAGATGTTGTGATGGACGTTCTGATTGCCAGATTGGCAAAGTTGAACGGAGTTGTCAGCCAGCGACGTTGACGTGCTTCATCAGGCGGCTCTTACGACGAGCGGCTGTGTTCTTGTGAATGATGCCTTTGGCAGCAGCCATGTCAATGCGCTTCACGGCAAGACGAACATCTTCAGCGTTTGCCTCGGTTCCGAGGGTCGCCCGTGCAGTCTTGACGCGGGTCTTTAACTCACTCTTCATGGCCTTGTTGCGCTCAGCGCTCTTGGCGTTCGTAAGAATTCGCTTCTTTTGACTTTTAATATTTGCCACGGGGACCTCATATGCGATTGAAACAGTCCTAGGAGGTTACCAGCGCCAGGCGTATCTCACCACGGCTGTTGACCCTCTTAGGTTCCCTAAAACGATAGGCTCTGAAGTGCGCCTTCACTCCTTTTTCTGGGGTCGAATCGCCCTCAAAACCCCCCATGGACATCTCCCGCATTAGAAACTTCTCGATCATTGCCCATATTGATCATGGTAAATCCACTCTTTCAGACCGAATTTTGGAGATTACCCACGCTGTAGAAGTGCGTGATATGCGTGCTCAATACCTCGATTCGATGGATCTTGAGCGAGAGCGGGGCATTACCATCAAGGCCCAAAACGTGCGTGTGGATTGGAATGGGTACACCCTGCATCTGATTGACACTCCTGGTCATGTGGACTTCGGTTATGAGGTCAGCCGTTCGTTAGCCGCCTGCGAAGGGGTTGTCCTGGTGGTGGATGCCGCCCAGGGTATTGAGGCTCAAACTTTGGCGAACTGTTACTTGGCGCTGGAAAGCGATCTGGAGATCGTGGCTGTTCTGAACAAGATTGACCTTCCGGCCGCTGATCCTGATCGTTACGCCCAAGAAATTGAAAATGTCTTGGGCATCAAGGCTTCAGATATTTTGCGCATCTCGGCCAAGACTGGTTTGGGAGTTCCCGAACTTCTTGATGCTGTTTGCGAACGCATTCCAGCACCCTCAGGGGATCCCGAAGCGGCCTTGCAGGCCCTCATTTTTGACAGCCAGTATGACCAGTATCGCGGTGTGGTGTCTTCGATTCGAGTGATGAATGGCCGCCTCACGACTGGGGCGCGGGTGCAATTCATGCAAGCTGCTTCACAGTTGGAAGCCATTGAGATCGGAGTTCGTCGTCCAGTACCGACACCGGTCGCGGAATTGGGACCAGGTGAAGTGGGATATCTGATTGCGGGAATTAAAGATGTCGCTCAAGCCCGCTCGGGTGAGACCGTGACCATCTTTGGTAAGGCGGCGACCGAACCATTGCCGGGTTACAGCGATCCCAAGCCGATGGTTTTTTGCGGTCTGTATCCGATTGATGGTGATGACTTTGAAAACTTGCGCGAGAGTTTGGAAAAACTGAAACTCAATGACGCCAGCGTGACCTACGAACCCGAATCCTCGGGCGCCCTGGGCTTCGGATTTCGTTGCGGATTCCTTGGGCTTTTACATATGGAGATCGTTAAGGAACGTCTTGAGCGTGAATTCGCTTTAGCTCTCATTGCCACCGCTCCGAGCGTTGAATATCGGGTCATGAAGACCAATGGCGAGGTTGAAAAAGTAGATAATCCTGCCGACCTTCCAGCCCCGCAAAACATTGACTACATTGAAGAGCCGTATTTCCGAGTGAGCATTATCACTCCGAAGGAATACACCGGAACACTGATGGAACTCTGTCAGTCGCGTCGCGGTGATATGTCAAAGTTGGAATATCTCTCGCCCGAGCGCGTTGAATTGCACTACGTCATTCCCCTTGCCGAGGTCGTCGTTGACTTCTTTGATCAGATGAAAAGCCGTTCGCAGGGCTATGCCAGTTTGGACTATGAACTGGCTGGTTATCAGCGCAGCAACTTAGCCAAGGTGGACATCGTTCTCAACGGAATCGTGGCCGATGCATTTTCGATGATTGTGCATCGCGATAAAGCCTTTCATTACGGTCAGCGGATGTGCGAAAAATTGAAGGAACTCATCCCGCGGCAGATGTTTGATGTGCCGATTCAGGCTGCGATCGGGGGCAAGGTCATCGCTCGCGAGACCGTGAAGGCCAAGCGTAAAGATGTTCTTGCTAAGTGTTACGGAGGCGATATTTCGCGTAAGCGCAAATTGCTTGACAAGCAGAAGGAAGGCAAGAAGAAGATGAAGGCGATTGGGCGCGTTGAGGTGCCTGGGGATGTTTTCATTTCTGCCTTAAAGTTGGACGACTGAGTTGTGGGCTCGTTAAACGATCTCCTTTCGCTGTATCGGGGCGGGTACTGTAGATAGCGATGTCTCGAAAGTCGGTATTGCGCAATTTGACATGGTCCAAGATGGATGTGGCTCAACGACTGGCTTTAGTTGACCGTGACTTAAATAAGGTGATTTCGCCTGAATTGCGGCAGCAAATTTCGGACCTTGTGATTGATGTTCGCGAACGTGGTGATGCCGCAGTATGTGATGCTCTCGCCAAATTCGACAAAGTTTCGGTGGAGCCATCGGGTCTACGCGTTTCTGACGATGAGTGGGAGTCAGCGCCCACAAAGATTGACACCGCTTTGAAAGTGGCGATCACTGACATGGTTGATCACATCCGTCGTTTCAACGACGAGTTATTGAGTCGTCTTGGTAACTGGAGTTTTGAGAGCGAGCCTGGTTTGACAGTCGGAGAACGAGTCTCGGCTATTGCCTCAGCGGGTTTGTTTTGCCCGAGCGGCAAGGCTAGTTATCCAAGTGTCTTGGCTCAACTCGCGACGCCTGCGGTGGTCGCGGGTGTACAAAAGATTGCGGTCGTTGTCCCACCACAGCCAGGTGCACACGGCGCCGTTGATCCTGTCGTGATTTGCGTGGCCCGTGAACTCGGCGTGCGCGAGATATTCCGCGTGAATGGTCCCGCAGGCATCGCCGCTTTGGCTTTTGGTACGCAGAGCATTCCACGAGTTGTCAAAGTTATGGGTCCTGGTTCGTTACCTGTGACTGTGGCGCAGTTGGAAGTGCAACGGTACGGTACGACGATTCAGATGGCCCTTGGACCGACCGAGAGTGTTGTTATTGCTGATGATTCAGCGGATCCTGTGCGACTCGCTGCCGACTTGTTGATTGAGGCCGAACACGGTACGGATAGTTGCACCTTACTAATCACAACCAGTAGTGACCTTGCGCGTGCTACTGAGATTGAATTGGTCAAGCAGATCGCCGCATTACCTGAGGTACGCGCTGACGCGGCGGCGGCCTCATTAGGTATCAACGGTGGTTGTGTGCTCGTTGATGATTTGCGAGAGGCAACGCAGGTTGCGAACGAGTTCGCGCCCGAACATTTGCAGTTAGTGGTGCGTCCAGAGAGTGAAGAAATGGTCATTAGTTTGTTGATTCATGCGGGGGAGATCCTGCTTGGGCAAGACACTCCATTTTCTGCCGGCAATTTTGTCATCGGTGCTCCTGCTTCGTTGCCCACAAACGGTTTTGCGCGAGTGACAGGTGGCGTCACGGTTGAATCCTTCCTGAAGCGCACTGCAGTAGCGCGTGCGAGTAATGACGCTTTACGACGATTAGCACCAACGGTCATCACCCTTGCCGATATTGAAGGTTTTCCTGCTCACGCCAACGCCATTCGTCTTCGTTTTCCAGATTTGTAGGGATCAACGATGACACGGGCGATCATGTGGTTCAGAAGAGACCTGCGTTTGACGGATAACTCGGCCGTGTTAGCGGCTTTGGCTGAACACAGCGATGTGATTCCTGTTTTCGTTGTTGATCCGCATTTAATGAAAAATGCTGGCGCCCCGCGCGTGGCTTATATGTGCGACGCCTTGACCGCACTGAACGCGTCAATGGGTGGGGCCTTGGTGTTTCGCCATGGGGATCCAGTTGATGTCATCGTTGAGTTAGCCAAAGAACTTGATGTCGCAGATGTTTTTATAGCGCGAGACTTTGCCCCCTACGGTCGCAGACGCGACATTGAAATTGCCGAACGATTGGTATCCCAGGGACGACGTCTTCGCGGAGTTGGCTCTCCCTACGCGGTCGCACCGGGTCGAGTGATGAAGGACGATGGCACCTCGTATTCGGTTTTCACGCCGTTTTCAAAACGCTGGTTGGCACTTGGATGGGATGGTCCGCAAGCTGCGCCACATGATCCCCAATGGCTGGGAGTTCCAGCCGTGAGATCTGATGGCGCACCTCTGCGACCAGAGATTGATTTCGTCTTGCCGCCCCATGACGAGGAGAGTGTTCATGATCAATGGAATGAGTTCCGCCTGCGGGGCGCAGAGGGTCTTGATGGCTATGGGCAACGACGCAACGAACCAGGAGTCGCCGGTTCAAGTCGCCTATCGGCTGCTTTGCGTTGGGGAATAGTACATCCGCGTCAACTCATCGCCGATTTGCTTCCCGATCGTTCGCATGATGTTTTTCGCAGCGAGTTGGCATGGCGCGAGTTTTATGCTGATGTTCTCTTTCGTTTTCCCGACACGGGTTGGCGCAACCTCAATCGCAAACTGGACGGTTTGGTACATGATTCTGGACCAGTTGCTGAGGCTCGCTTTGCCGCATGGTGTCGCGGCGAGACGGGCTATCCGATCGTTGACGCTGGAATGCGCGAATTGGTGCAGACGGGTTGGATGCATAATCGCGTGCGGATGATTGTGGCGAGTTTCTTGGTCAAAGACTTGCATCTACCGTGGCAATGGGGAGCGCGTTTCTTTATGAAACATTTAGTTGACGGAGATCTCGCGAGTAATGCCCACGGCTGGCAGTGGACAGCGGGAACTGGCACCGATGCTTCACCGTATTTTCGCGTCTTCAATCCCATTTTGCAGGGCGAGCGCTACGACGCTGCAGGTGATTATGTTCGACGTTTCGTGCCCGAGTTGGCAGGTCTCTCAGCAGCGGTGATTCATGCCCCATTTGATAGCAAGCGCAAAGGATCTGGTGTACCGCTTGGTTATGTAGCGCCGATTGTTGATCATGGCGTGGAACGTGACGAAGCCTTGGCGCGATATAAAGCACGGGAGTAACCCCAACCCCTTGGGCGCGAAAGCCTGCCACAAGTGGCCCTTTTTACGCCCAATCACTGGGCCTCTGGGGGCTAGATTGTGAGGGTCATGTTGGATGATCGAAAAACTGCAATCTTGCGTGCTGTCGTTCAGGAGTACATCGGTACTGGGCAGCCCGTGGGCTCATCGCATATCGCCAACGCGCATGAAATTAATGTCTCCTCGGCCACTGTGCGACACGAAATGGCATTTTTGGAACAAGAGGGTTTTCTTGCTCAACCCCATACCTCGGCGGGCCGTATCCCGACCGATCAGGGGTATCGCTTTTTCGTTGACCATCTCAGTCAGCCAGGTCAACTAGACGATCTCAAGGTCAGCCAAGTCCGTGATTTTTTCAACGGTGCGCATGGTCGCATGGAAGAATTGCTGGCGCGCACATCGCATCTTGTGGCTGGGCTGACGAACTATGCCTCAGTCGTCGTTGGACCAAAAGTTGAGCGGGCCGAAGTTCGTTCGGTGCAAGTTGTGGGCTTGTCGGCGCGTCAGGCAATGGTCGTGGCCGTCATGTCAAATGGGGCTGTTGAAAGTGAACATCTTGAGTTTGATACTGAGATCCCGGAGTCGCGTCTGCTCGCGGCGACTGTGCATCTTCGTCAGGCAATGATGGGACACGGACTGTCAGGGAGCAACGACATCTCCTCGAGTGGCGATGAAGGTGTGGATGATATTTGCCGCCGAGCGATGTTGGCACTCAGTCATGTCGGCGCGGATGATTCTGTCTATGTTGGTGGTGCCGCCTCGATGGCATCCGCTTTTGATGCAGTTGATGTCGTACGTCAGGTTCTGCAAACTTTGGAACAGCAATATTTAGTAGTGACACTCGTGCGCGATATTTTGGATCGTGGGTTGAGTGTGTCGATTGGCGCTGAACATGGCATTGAGCCTTTGGCAAGTTGCTCGGTCGTTGTGTCGCCCGTCGTTGTTGATGGCCAACAGATGGGAACAGTTGGTGTCTTAGGGCCCACTCGTATGGATTATCGTCAAGCACTCGCTACCGTTGCAGTGGTCTCAGATCGATTGGGGCGTCGACTCGGCGAAGGCTGACGAGGCAGGACAGAAAAAGAACGAAGATGGCTGATTACTACGAACTTTTGGGCGTCCAGCGCAACGCATCCGTCGATGAAATTAAAAAGGCCTATCGAGTCAAGGCACGCCAATTGCATCCAGATGCGAATCCTGGTGACTCTGCCGCTGAAGAGCAGTTCAAGCAGGTAGCTCAAGCGTACGAAGTCTTATCTGATGCTGACTCACGGGCTCGTTATGACCGCTTCGGTGAAGCCGGCGTCTCCGGTGGTGGTGGCGGTGGCGGAGATTTCTTTGGCGGCGGCGGAGGCCTCGGGGATATCTTCGAGAATTTCTTTGGTGGAAGCCCCTTTGGTTCCCAGCGCGGTCCAACAGGTCCACCACGAGGTGAAGACTTGGAAACTACTGCCGATCTGACATTTGAAGAGGCGGTTTTTGGAGCCAACATTTCAGTTGACGTGCGCACTGCTTTGGTATGTGAGGACTGCTCAGGCAGCGGAGCAGGTTCAGGGACCCAAGCAGTTACTTGTTCGCAATGCAATGGTGTGGGTCAAGTGCAACGCGTGCGACAAAGTTTGTTAGGGCAGATGGTCACCATGTCGGCCTGCCCCCGATGCGGCGGTTTCGGCAAAGTGGTTGTCACGCCGTGTGCGCCGTGTTCGGGTAAAGGTCGTGTGATCACCGAAAAAAACTACGCAGTTGATGTACCTGCGGGAGTTGACTCTGGTTCAACGATGCGTCTCACAGGGCGTGGAGCAGTCGGTGAGCGGGGTGGGGGAGCAGGGGATTTATTTGTTCGCCTGCGAGTCAAGCCACATGCCCGATATGTGCGTGATGGTTTTGATCTGATCACTGAAGTCGAAATTTCAATTGCCCAAGCGACTCTTGGGGTGTCACTTGAATTGGCGACCCTTGACGGAGATGAAACATTAGTGATTCCGGCTGGAACGCAACCGGGACGTGAATTCATGTTGCGTCGTCGGGGTGTGCCGAGACTACAGGCTTCTGGACGCGGTGATCTGCGAGTGATCATTAAGGTTGTCGTGCCGAGCAAATTGACCGATGACGAGGCGCAAGTTTTACGCTTGTTCGCTCAGCAACGTGGTGAAGAGGTCGCGCCGGCCGACAAGAGTTTGTTTTCCAAAATAAAATCGGCTTTCTCATGAACGAGCGGCGCCAAGCCGCTGCCCACGTTTTTGTGGCTGACCTCACTCAACCAGTCTTGAGCGAAGAAGATATGTATCACCTCAGTAAAGTTCTGCGCTTGCGAGGGGGCGAGGTCGTTTCAGTCAGCGATGGTCGGGGTTCGTGGCGTATGTGCCAATACCGCCAATCAACAATTTTGGATAGTGAGGCTTCGGAAATTCGTGAGGCACCACAACAATCGCGTGAGTTGACAGTGGCTTTCGCAGTGACCAAGGGTGATAAACCTGACCTCGTGGTGCAGAAATTGACCGAATTAGGCATTGAGCACATCGTGCCACTCATCACTGAGCGATGCATTGTGCGCTGGGACGAAGACAAAGGATCTAAGAATCAATTCCGCTGGCAGAAGATTGCTCGCGAGGCGGCAATGCAAAGTCGAAGTGTGACGATTCCACAGGTGCACAAAGTATTTCTTTCCTTAGAGGCCTTCGTTGCTTCACAGGGTCCGAATGTGGCCTTTGCCGAACCTGGTGGTCAAAGTATCGACTCCGCGATTTCGGTCATCGTGATCGGACCAGAAGGTGGATTTACTCACCAAGAGTTAGCCCTGAGCCAACGACGTGTGAGTTTGCCAGGCGGTATTTTGCGGTCAGAAACCGCCGCCGTCGCCGCTGCAGTATTGATGAGCGAGCAAAGGGCGCAACATGGCTGAGGAGGGAACTTTTGACGAACATGATGCTGAGTCACTTGCCTTTAATGTCCAAGTCGGTGAGCGCTTGCGATCAATTCGTCGTCAAAAGAAGATGTCGCTTCAAGATGTTGAACTTCAATCACATGAAGAGTTCAAAGCGTCGGTAGTGGGTGCATACGAGCGCGGAGAGCGGGCGATTTCATTGCCGCGCTTGCGACGCTTAGCCACGTTTTACGCTGTGGCCATTGAGCAACTACTACCGCGAGATGACTCGACGGGCGATGCATCTGCAGTTTTCGTCAGCGAAAAAGTGGTCATTGATTTGCAGAAGTTGGCAATACTCAAGGGTCAGGAGTTTGACATGTTGTCGCGCTTTTTATCTCTGATTCAAGTCCAACGCGGCGATTTTAACGGCAAGGTTCTGACCGTTCGAAACGATGACATACGAGCGATTGCGGCGATGATCAATGCGCCAACTGATGATGTGGGCAAACGACTTGAAAGCCTCGGCATACTCTTCAAGCCGTCGCAGACAAACTAATGGGAGTCACCGAAAACGCTGGCTATGGGGTGTATGTACACATCCCTTTCTGTCGACATCGTTGTGATTATTGCGCCTTCGCCACATTTACAGATCGCGATCACATTATTGAAGATTATTTACGCGCGCTGTCAATGGAGATTGATCGGGCGGTATCTGCCGCAATGCCGAGGGCAACGTCGATCTTCGTCGGAGGTGGAACTCCTACCCGCGTCCCACCAGAGGACTTGGTTCGGGTCTTAGCGGGAATTCCGGTCACGAGTGATGCCGAGATAACTATTGAATGCAATCCTGATGATGTCACCGATGAGATGATGACGCGATTTATCGAAGGCGGGGTCAATCGTTTGAGTTTCGGTGTGCAATCAATGCAATCTCATGTCCTGAAATCGCTGGGACGCACGCATGATCCTGACAATGTGCATCGTTCACTAGAGATGGCTCGTCGTGCCGGTTTTGTGGATATCAATCTGGACATCATCTATGGAGTTCACGGCGAATCAGTCGCCGATTGGTCGGCAACTGTGCGCTCAATCCTCGAATTGCAACCAACTCATGTGTCGGCGTATGGGCTGACGGTTGAGTCGGGCACTCCGTTGGCCAATGATCCCGCGCGTCACCCCGATAATGATCTTCAGGCAGAAATGTATGAGGTCGCTGATGACTTGTTGGTTGCTGCTGGGTTAGAGAACTATGAGGTCTCCAACTGGTCGCTACCCGATCGTGAGTGCCAGCACAATCGTTTGTATTGGTTGCAGGGGAACTACGCCGGGTTCGGAAGTGCAGCCCACGCTCATCATGATGGTCGGCGTTCATGGAATGTGCGGACTCCTGATCGCTTCATTGAATTGATCAACTCGTCACATAGTGCAGAGTCCTCTTTTGAAATGCTTAGTGACCAAGAGCGACGACTTGAGGGTTTGCAATTGGCCATGCGGATGCGTGAGGGCGTCCCGATGGATTCATTCACTACAGAAGATCTCGAGATGATGTCTGAGTTGCTCAATGTGGCTAATGGGGTGGTCACGTTGACGAGGGCAGGGCGTCTTTTGGCCAATGAAGTTCTTATTCGACTCAAATAAAGCACGCTTCGTGGGTGGGCGAGGTGGTGGCTGAGCCTGTAGGGTTTGTTCTGCTTTTGGGCGTGTAGCTCAGTTGGTTAGAGCGCTACCTTGACATGGTAGAGGTCCCGGGTTCGAGTCCCGTCATGCCCACCAAAAGCGCTCACTGGTCAATGATTACCAGCGGGCGTCGTCAACAAAGCGGTAGTCGTGTGTCAAATCGTCAATGCGCTTTTTGATGTCGGGACTCATTGGGGATTGTGTGGCGATGACTGCGTCAGCCAATTGCTCGGGTCGACTGGCTCCGATAATCGGTGACGTCACAGTTTTGTTGGCGAGTACCCACTGCACGGCCAGGGTCGCCAAGGAGACGCCAGTTTCGTTCGCTATCTCGCGCAACTGGTCAACAGTGTCAAACATGTGCTCATGCCAATAGCGCGCTTGATATCTACCTGCGGCGTAGCCCAAGGTGAATCGTCCCCCTTCAGTGGGATTGCCGCGCAGGTGTTTACCAGTGAGAAATCCTCCCGCTAATGGGTTGTAGGGAATCACGGCGATGTTGTCATCTTCACAAAGCGGTAAAAGTTCGCGCTCAATATCGCGAAACAACATGTTGTATCGAGGCTGTACTGATTCAAAACCAGTGAGACCGAGGACTTCGGCGCGTCCGATGGAGCGAGCGAGTTGGTAAGCGAGAAAATTTGAGCAGCCCACATAGCGAACTTTGCCCGACTTCACGAGATCTTCGAGGGCGGTGAGGGTTTCATCGATGCGAGTATTGGCGTCCCATGAATGCACTTGATACAGATCAATATGGTCAGTGCCGAGACGCTTCAGCGACAAATCAATGGAACGCATAATGTTTTGTCGTGAGTTGCCGCCTTCCCAAGCCTTCTTCCCTGTTGGGAAAAAACATTTGGTAGCGATGAGGTATTGATCCCGCTTGCCAGCGAGCCATTTCCCGAGAATCTCCTCAGTGCGTCCGTAGAGTTCGCTAGGCGCACCTAATGGGTACATATCGGCAGTGTCAATGAAGTCAATTCCTGCTTCACTGGCTGCGTCCATGATGGAAAAAGACATTTCCTCATCACATTGATAACCAAAGGTCATCGTGCCAAGACACAAACGAGAAACTTTGAGGCCGGTGCGGCCAAATCGAACATGATCCATACTCGTACCCTAGGTGAGCCTCGCCTGTAACGATGAGTCAGTGAGCTTTCTTCCATGTGGCGATCTCTTCTTTGACCACATCAAGAATGCTCAGCGATGCGATTTCCCAGTCCACTGCGTGCGTTCCCCACTCTGGTGACAAGTCACCCTTGAATGAATCAGCGCGAGCGTCTGTTGGATCAGCATTGGTGTGAACTTCGAGATAAGAGAAACCGTTTGCATATACACATTCGGCCTCAAGAAGGTCAGGGAATCCCATAAACGGGGTTGTGATCGAAGCAGTAAGTGCAGGGTCAGTAAATGCCCAGTCGGCAGTAACAAAGGCCGACTTCAACACGCCCGTGCCCCCACCAAGTGCGGCGGGATTGGTGCAACCAGCCATTTCGCCCTCTGGCGATGGTTGTCCCATTCCGCCAGGCTTACCAAAATAAGCGTTGGCGGGCGGGGGCGCTGTGTCGCGGAAAGATGCGTAGGTGATGATGCATCCAGTTTGATCATTCGAACGACACAGCGGAATATTTTGCATCGCCGCACCAATATCTTCGCCTTCAGGAACGGCAACCGCGCCTCCCAACATGATGGCGGAAATCAATACTGATCGTTGCGCTTCGCTGGGATCAATCACTTCTTTTAAGAGGCGAATGAGTTGGCCTGTTCCTTGCGAGTGACCCAACAAAATGACGCCGCGACCTTGGTTGTCATTGGCGAGATAATGGTTCCAGGCATCTTTGATGTCTTCAAAGGGAATCATCCACGCGCTTGCACGGTCAACTCCCGCTGGAGGATTGAATAACCCAGCCAGAGTGACGCTGCGGTATGTCGGTGCGAACATACGACACACCGAAGACAATCGGGCAACTTGTTGGTAGACGACTTCCTTCTCGCGTCCAGCGATGAGGTCGGAGTTCATAGTGAGATCATCGCTAGATGTCGGATAGGCGTAAAAACAATCAACGGGGGCGTCGGGATCTGGAGTGAAAGTTGCAACTTCGGTGGTGCCATCTGCATTGATCATGGTGACGCTGGTGTCGTCATCACAGGTATCGGTCACGTCGGGACGACAGGTCCAGTGCATGGGGTCGCTATAGATCTCGCTCGTGTACGGGGCAACGATTGAAGTCGGCGTGGCCAAAGTTGTCGTTGTTTCGGCCGGAGGTTCGCTGGACCCCACATCTGTTGTAGGAGTCTCTGATGTCGTGCCCGATGATCCACCACTGCAGGCGGTGAGAGATAGAAGGGACACGAGGGCGATGATGGAACGACGCATGCACTAAAAGTAACCAAATCATTGCTGACATGTGCGGTCGTGCTAACCATGAGGGGTGGAGATTTTGCTGGCTGCCGCTGCAGCCCTTGTTTATGGGGTTGGTGACTATTGCGGGGGGAGAGCGTCACGAAAGATTGACAGTTTGGTCGTGACCTGCGCTGGACAAATCTTTAGTTTGATGCTGTTAGGAATTTTTCTTGTCATTCTGGGTGATCCTGCACCAGGAATGCACGACTGGTTGTGGGGCGCAGCTGGTGGTCTTGGTGGATTTGTTGGATTGACACTTTTTTATTACGCGCTAGCGAAGGGGTCGATGACGGTAGTTGCTCCGCTCGCGGCCGTGGTCAGTGCAGCCCTGCCCGTTGGAACGGGTCTTTTTCTAGGTGATCGACCATCGCTGCTTGCTTATGTCGGAATAGTGATCGCAATCGTTGGCATTGCTTTAGTGACTGGTGCGGTAGGAACTGCGCAAGCACCAACGAAGTTGGCAATCGTTGGCGTGGCGACTTTGGCGGGTTGCGGATTTGGATGGATGTTTGTGTGTCTTGATCGCACGTCATCTGACTCGGGAATGTGGCCGTTGCTGGCGGCGCGAATTGCATCGATATCGATTGCGGCAACGATCATCGCTTTCCGTGGCCGTTCGAGGCTTGGTCAAGGTCGCATCCCAGCGATTGCTTTGTGGGCCGGTTTTTTTGATATGGGCGCCAATGTGTTGTTTGTTTTCGCTAACCGACACGGAATGTTGTCATTGGTTTCGGCCATCACGGCTTTGTACCCCGTCAGCACGATCATCTTGGCCTTGCGTCTCGATCATGAGAAGGCAGATCGCTCCCAATTCGTCGGGATGGCGTGTGCGGCGTTGGCCTTGGTATTTGTGAGCCTTGGGCGTTAATTCGGCCGAGCACCTTGGCGGAGCGACTAGTTGCCCCGTGGGTGGCGTATCGGGCTAAGGTTGACAAGTACAATACAAGTGACATAATCCGTGGTCGCTCAGCGGCCACCACACTCGGAGGCGCCCCATGGCCAAGATTAAGGTTGAAAATACTGTTGTCGAACTCGACGGCGATGAAATGACGCGGATCATTTGGCAGTTCATCAAAGATCGCCTCATCCTTCCGTACCTCGACATCAACCTTGAGTATTACGACCTGGGTATGGAGCGTCGCGATGCAACCGATGACCAGGTCACGATTGATTCAGCCAATGCCATCTTGAAGCATGGTGTCGGCGTCAAGTGCGCCACGATCACCCCTGACGAGGCTCGCGTTGAAGAGTTTGGCTTAAAGAAAATGTGGAAGTCGCCAAATGGAACAATCCGCAACATTCTTGGTGGCGTCGTTTTCCGTGAGCCGATTATCTGTAGCAACATTCCCCGACTCGTACCCGGTTGGACCAAGCCAATTGTGATCGGACGTCACGCACATGGCGATCAGTACAAGGCCACGGACTTCAAGGTGCCTGGTGCAGGAACAGTGACGATGACGTTTACTCCTGAAGATGGCAGTAAGCCAATGGAATTTCAGGTTGCGAACTACGGCGCCGACGGTGGCGTAGCGATGGGTATGTACAACTACAACGAGAGCATTCGTGACTTCGCGCGTGCCTCGATGCGTTATGGCTTGAGTCGCAACTACCCGGTGTATCTCAGCACTAAAAACACCATTTTGAAGGCTTATGACGGACAGTTCAAAGACTTGTTTCAAGAAGTGTTCGACGCTGAGTTCAAAGCTGATTTCGATAAGGCTGGTCTGACCTACGAACACCGTTTGATCGACGACATGGTGGCCTGTGCCATGAAGTGGGAAGGCGGCTACGTCTGGGCTTGCAAGAACTACGACGGTGACGTGCAAAGTGACACCGTCGCTCAGGGTTTTGGCTCGCTCGGTATGATGACATCAGTCTTGATGACGCCAGACGGAAAGACGGTTGAAGCTGAAGCTGCTCACGGAACCGTGACGCGCCACTATCGCGAACATCAAAAGGGCAATAAGACGTCAACCAACCCTGTTGCTTCGGTGTACGCCTGGACTGGTGGCTTGAAGCACCGCGGCAAGCTTGACAACAACCCCAAGCTCATCGAGTTCGCAGAAAATCTTGAGAAGGTGTGCGTTGAAAGCGTTGAAGCTGGAGAGATGACCAAGGACCTGTCAATCTTGATCTCCAAGGATCAGCCGTGGCTGACTACTGAGGATTACTTGGCGGCCCTTGATCGTCGACTTCAGCAGAAGATGGGCTGAGCTAGAACCTTGCTCATGCGAGCTGTTGTTCTGCGGTCGCACGGTGGACCTGAGGTTCTCACCTTTGACGATGTCGAAGTTCCCGCGCCCGGTCCCGATGAAGTGCAAGTCCAGATAAGGGCAACAGCCTTGAACCGCGCCGACATCTTGCAACGTATGGGTGGTTATCCAGACCCGCGCGG
>BJGB01000014.1 GCA_014190215.1 Actinomycetes bacterium
TTCTTCAGGAATTCGTGAGACAGTGAAATCGGATCCAGATTGCAATTGCGATAGCGGCACGGCGTGGGGATCAATATAACTGGAACCTGGAATCGGATTTCCATGAGGGCAAGTTGTGGGTCCACCTAGAACGCGGTTGATAGCCACTTCAACTTCGTTGCTCATGACATGTTCCCATTTGCCTGCTTCTTGATGAGCATTTGCCCAACTCAATCCCAAAATATCAGTGAGGAAACGCTCGGCTAAACGATGTCGGCGGACAACTTGCTGGGCCAGTTCTTGTCCTTCACTGGTCAAGGTGATGTGTGATCCATCCGTTTTTACTAGGCCCGCTTTACTCATTTTTTCAATCATCTGTGAGACTGAAGCACGGCTGACTTGAAGGCGTTCACCAATACGCGCCTGAATAACGTCAAGGTCATCTTCATGAAGTTCAAAAATGCACTCGCAATATTCTTCAAAGGCTGGATGGTGCTCTGCCGAATTGAACATGACATCAGACTACCCGTGAAATCGGCATGGCTTCGGACGGGGCTAGGAAGTAAATTCACGCGCAAAGCGCAGGTGTTATGTGAATATGTTCACTCGAAAATAACGCCTTGAGCAAGGGGGAGCTGGTCGGAATAGTTGATGGTTTGCGTTTGCCGACGCATGTAGGCCCGCCATGCATCACTTCCGCTCTCGCGTCCGCCGCCGGTTTCCTTCTCGCCGCCGAAAGCCCCACCGATTTCTGCTCCAGATGGGCCAATATTGACATTGGCTATTCCGCAATCACTGCCATTCGCGCTGTTAAACCTCTCGGCCTCGCGCATATCGGTGGTGAAGATCCTTGAATCGATGCCTTGGGGAACACCGTTATGCATTGAAATGGCCTGATCAAAAGTTGAGTAACTCATGACGTACAAAATTGGAGCGAATGTCTCGGTGGCCACGATGGCTGTCTGTTGAGTCATGCGAATGAGTGCAGGTCGAACATAGGCGGCTTGTGGGGCATCAGGTGTGGCATGTCTCTGTGAACCAGCGATAATTTCGCCGCCTTGTTGAGTGGCTTGAGCAATCGCACTTTGCATGGCGTCAAGTGCAGCACCATTAATCAGCGGGCCCACCAGAGTGTCTGCACTGAGAGGATTTCCCACGCGCAAATTGTTGTAGGCCTTGGAGACTCGTTCACAGACTTCATCAATTCGTGATTCATGTACGAGCAATCGACGCAAGGTGGTGCATCGTTGGCCTGCAGTGCCAGCAGCAGAAAAAGTGATGCCTCGGACGGCTAAATCGAGATCTGCGGACGGGGCAATGATCGCAGCGTTATTGCCACCCAGTTCGAGAATCGATTTACCGAAGCGTGCCGCTACGACGGGTGCGACAGCGCGTCCCATTCGCGTTGAGCCAGTTGCACTGAGTAATGCAACACGATGATCAGCGGCTAATGCTGCGCCAATGTTGGCATCTCCGAAGACAACTTGACAAACATCAATAGGTGCACCAGCAGCGACAGCAGCTCGACGTACAAGTGTCGTTGTTGCCAGAGCCGTCAGAGGTGTGAGATCAGAGGGCTTCCAAATAACAGGGTCACCACAAACAATTGCTAAGGCGGCATTCCAAGCCCACACCGCAACGGGGAAGTTGAAGGCGCTGATGACACCAACTGGACCAAGGGGTTGCCAGGTTTCGGTGAGGCGATGTTGGGGTCGTTCAGAAGCGATTGTGAGTCCGTGAAGTTGGCGGGAAAGACCAACCGCAAAGTCGCAGATGTCAATCATCTCCTGCACTTCGCCAAGTGCTTCGGAGCGGATTTTTCCGACTTCGATTTGAACAAGATCGGCGAGAGCATCTTTATGTTGGCGCAACTCAAAGCCGAGATGACGAATGACTTCACCGCGCACAGGTGCAGGGACGCATCGCCATGACTGGAAAATTTCGCTGGCGAGAGACACCGCTTGATCGACGGTGGTCTCAGTCAGTTCGTGAGAAATCGAACCCAGTATTTCTCCGTTGATGGGAGAGCGAACGCTTATTGATGTCTGACCAGCGGGAGTGATAGTCGCCGAAGAGCCAATTGACCGCAATGCATCTTGGGCGCGCTGGCAAAGTTCGCTGTTTGAGTGTGTCGCAATGCTTGAAATAGTCACATCAACAGTCTTGCCGAAAGTGATGCGACCCTAACGCTTCAATCAGTAACAAATAATGGAACAAAGATCTTCGACGCAGGCGAACCTGCGGCGATGGCATCAGCGGCCATGATGATCGCTGCACCGGTATAGGCCGTTCGCTCCCCAGCAGGGAAATGTTCGCCAGATGGGTAAACAATTCCGGTCGTGTAGGAGCCATCGTCTGTGCGATGAGCCCGAGTCCAGTACAACAAATCGGTGGCAGTGCTGAGATCGCCGACGGCTGTATGGGCCAGCGAACATTCTGCAGTTTCAGCCGCGGTCACCCAAGGCTCATCACTCACGCAGCGAATTCCACGACCGTCCATGGCGAACGTGTCCCACAGGTCAGCGAGACGTGATTTAGCCTGCTCTCCTTCAAGGGCGTTCGTCAGCACTGGGTAGTACCAGTCCATCGCCCAACGAGTTTTGGGTTCAAAAGCATCGGGCCGATTTGAAATGACACCTCGCAATTTGTCGGCGGCGAGAACCCAATGTGGTCGTGGCTCATTGATTAATTCAGCCAAATTGATAGCGCATGTGAGAGCGTGCCAGATACTTGATGAGCCAGTGAGAAGCGCGTAGTCCCACGGCGTGGCGTGCTCTTCTTTAGCCCACAAAATTGTGCCATCATGACGTCGCATTGACAAGACCCATTCGATGGCGCGTTCAACCGTTGGCCACAAATGATCAACGAATCCACGGTCCCAGGTGCACAGCCAGTGATGCCAAACACCTGCGGCGATGTACGCACAGACGTTGGTATCAAGTTTTGGTTCTTCGACAATGCCGCCCGGGAGGTAATAGTTGAACCACCAGCCATCGGCATGTTGAATATCAACGAGCCATTCGTAAGCCCGCTCTGCATTGTCATGGAGACCTGCGATATCTAAAGCGATTGCCGTTTCAACATGGTTCCATGGATCACAATGTCCATCTTTGAACCAGGGGATCATGCCGTTGTCAAGTTGCAAGGCGGCAATGGATTCTGCTGTTTGAACAACCTCATCGGCGCTGAGAACGCCTTCAATGTGGGGGATCAGACTCATGCGGGCACCGGCATCTTCTTGGCGTAGATGATCAGACTTTTGCCCATCAGTGGGGAGAGAGTCCTTTCAGCGACTTTAATTGAACGAGGTTGTTTGGTTATGTCCCACTCAAGAAACTGCTTATAACGATTAACCAATTTGCTGTCCTCGCGACGCGGACCAACAGCGCACTTGAGCCACCAATATGGGGAGTGAAGGGCATGAGCGTGATGTGAACTGGTGACGATCAGTCCTGCCGAGCGAAGTTTTGCTTCAAGTTCAGTTTGCGAATAAATGCGTACGTGACCACCCACAGATTTCGGGGCGTGGTACTCGTCGCTGAGCATCCAGTTGATTTTTTCTGGCCACCACGATGGCACCGTGCAGGCCAAAGTTCCACCCGGTCGCAGAACGCGTGCTAATTCGGCGATAGCGCTGACATCTTGTTGGATGTGTTCGAGTACCTCCGAAGTGACAACACGGTCAAAGGTGTGATCGGCGAAGGGAAGATTGGTGGCGTCACCACGCAGTGCACCGATGTAGCGATCGCCAGGAATTTCTTCAGCCTCAATCATCGCTCCGAAGGTTGCGCGAGTCATACGGACCTCGTCATCGGCGTAGTCGAGAGCAACGATACGACCACCCAATCGGGCGATCTCAAAAGCATGGCGACCAAAGCCAGCGCCGGCATCAAGAACGAGGTCGCCAGGGGTGAGTCCGAGACGATTGAAGCGGATCGTCAACATAGTTATTTGACGCGGCCATTTCTGAGAAGTTTCTCTTGGTTGGCAGGCATCGCTAAAACTTGGCGATATTGCTCAACAGTTTGTTCAGCGCATTTGCGCCATGTCCAGCGTTCAACAACACGCTGACGCCCGTTGAGTCCGACACGAGCACGAAGTTCAGGGTCATCAAGCCCACGACGAATAGTGGCTGCCAATCCGTCAGCATCGCCAGCCTTGCAACCCAAAACCGTGTCGCCGTCAATACCAGTTACTTCGGGGAGGGCTCCACCATCAGTTGCAACAAGACAGATGCCGGTGCACATCGCTTCAATCGCAGGAAGACTGAAACCCTCATAAAGCGAGGGAACGACGGCAAGTTCGGCTTGAGCGTAGAGTTCCACGATGCGTTCATCAGTGACATCAGAGATGAATTGGATATGTGGAGCAAGACCAAGTTTGTCAATGAGATCCATGCTTTTTCCAGGCTTGGGTTTACCAATGATGGTCAATGTGACATCACGCTCGGTACGCAACTTCGCTACTGCCTCAAGAAGGTATGACAATCCTTTGAGGGCCACATCGGCAGAGGCCGTGGTGATCAGTCTGCCTGGAATGCGTTGCACCGTGGGCAGGGGTTTAAAGAGATCAGGGTCCACTCCAACTGGCACAAGGCGCATGCGGTCATAAGAAACGCCCATGTCGGCGTGAATATCCTTGATGCTGTTTTCGCTGACGACCACAATGCGCGGCATGCGACTTGCCACGCGACCTTGCATTTT
Organism: Actinomycetes bacterium; assembly: GCA_014190215.1. Taxonomy (GTDB): domain Bacteria; phylum Actinomycetota; class Acidimicrobiia; order Acidimicrobiales; family Ilumatobacteraceae; genus Casp-actino8. Next base: position 4,683 of record BJGB01000014.1, read on the forward strand.
GACGAAGGAGTAAAAACGTGAGACACCAAACTTTTTGTACCAATTTGGTGAGTGGTCCATCTCGAGGGCGCGATCACGAGTAATTGGGTGATGCAGAGTCACGATCGTGGGAATGAGTTTTTCTAAACCAAGAATGCCATAGCCCAAGCACTGGTTGTCGTGGACCAGATCAAATTCACCTGTGCGTTTGCTCAGATGGCGCTTCACGCGAGCGCTGAATGCGGCTGGTTCGGCGAAAGTGCCGGTGAGGAACAAACCAAGTTCATAAAAGTCTTCACGGGTTTTGAGTTCCCAGATTGCAGGAAAACGGAACGGGTAATGGTCATTGATCAAGTCCAGGCTTGGCAACTTGGTCAGTGCCACACGCGGGTCAAGGAACGGGTAGGGCTGTCCACCGAAAACCTCAACTGAGTGCCCGAGATCAACGAGAGCCTTGGTGAGATGGCGCGTGTAAACCCCTTGACCGCCGACATGGGGTTTGCCTCGATAGGTGAGGTAGGCGACCTTGATCGGCCCTCGGGGGTCATGGGCACTCGGCATGGGTTGCAATGCTACCGTCGGGCCACGAAGGGACTCCCTGTGCGGCTGTGACCTGCGCCTTTAGAAGTTGCTCAGACCTGGGTAAAGACAGAAGTGGGGTCGGCTTATCACCGAGGAGGGGCGCTAGGTCGGGCCCGCAGATCAGCAATAGCGAGGCGCTGCTGAGTTCTGACCTTTTTACAGGTTGGACAGACTTCTATGTGGTAGACAATCCGCTTACGGATCTGGACATCCAAGCGGCCTGACCAGCGAAACAGGATCTCGGCCAATTCGGGGCAGGACCTGCGCCCCACCTGAGCCACGCAGTACGCGTCAAAGCACTTCTCGAGTTGGTCGCGCATCCGATGGACTAGAGAGTGGAGGTCTTTGGGCAAAACTTCTAGGTCACTTGCTAGGTCATCTCCTTCTAGACCGTGGTCGACGAGCAGGCTCAATATCATGCGGTCGCGTTCTCCTAGACCTTCAGCAGCAGATTGAAGAAGTTCCTTGAGTTCTTCGTATGCCACCAACGCACCCTCGGAGTGCGGATCACGAACACCTGCTTGATCGCTCGGTGAATCTGATTGAAAATCAGTGGCGACTGAGCGCAGACCCTTGGCGTTATATCGGTACACCTCGCGGACAAGAATTTGTTGTAGCCATTGGGGAAGTCGTTTGGGGTCATCAAGGTTGTGCAATTTTTTTGCGACGATAAGGAACACATCTTGCAAGATGTCATCACAAGCGTATTTATCGTAGAGCTTCAGGCGTGCAGTTCTGCGGAGGATCGGAGAGTGTCGTTTGTAGATCTTTGTGAAAGCATCGTGGTCACCAGTGAGATACGCCGCAATTAAGTCAGCGTCAGTGGTGCCATCCATGAAAAATGCTTCACCTCATGGCGAGACTTCTATCTGTCGCTCGCAACCTCAATGTCAAACCAACGGCGGAAAGTCTCTCCAGCGATGAGAACAAATGGCGAGTCATTGCTCGCATTAGGTGGACCGGATTGTGGTTCAATACATGTCGCATTTTCTGGTTTGTCAAATATCACCCAATGCGAGCAGTCGCTTGTCAATGTCAGCCGTTGTTCGTTGACGGTGAGCGTCACATCACCTTGAGGCTTGATGAAGCAATCATCAACAGGCGACTGAGGCGGCTCCACCTCTTGAGTAGTGGTGATGCCTTCTCGATCGCGCTGCAGCATCGATTCAAATCGCAGCGATGAACTCTGAGGTTTGATAAACCACGGATGCCACCCCACTTGTATTGGCATGGTTTCATGCGCTGTGACGACTAATTCGAAATGAATGCGATGATCTGTGACTGCTATGTGATGGCTCACGCTGCCTTGGAAGGGCCAATGAATTCCAAAATCAGTTTCTAACGTTATTGACGAAGAGGTTTGCCGGCGGATATCCCATGTTCGGTCAAAGACCGTACCGTGAATGGAATGGGGCTCACGGTTGAGGCGGAGTTGGTGGGTCGCATTGTTGAAGTGAAGTTTTCCGTGGCGGAGGCGGCCAGCAAAAGGAACCATTGGGTAGCAACCCCAGGAGAGAGGATCGTCATCGTTGCCTCCTGTGAGCAAGATGTGCTGTTCCTTGATGACAAGAGAGCCGAGTCGCGATCCAAACTCGGGAAATACCTTGGCGATGATTCGGTGATTAGGTGACGTCAGCGTAATCACGCCGTCAGTATCGCAGTAACCCGAGTGAATTGTCAGGGATACCTATTTTTGTGGCACGATCAGAGTGTGCGGGCAATGATCCAAAGAGTGTTGGAAGCGTCGGTTGATTCGACCGTTGACAATGTGACATCTCGGGTTGGGCAGATTTCACAGGGGTTGGTCGTGCTCGTGGGGGTCACCCATTCAGATGGTCCCGCGACCGCAAAAAAACTTGCCGACAAGATTTGGAATTTGCGGATTATGAACGATGCTGACGGAGTTATGAATCTTTCAGTTGCTGACACAACTAAAAATATTTTGGTGGTCAGCCAATTCACTTTGTACGGCGACGCCAGTGGTGGTCGGCGACCGAGTTGGATTGCAGCGGCTAGGCCTGAGATGGCCGAGCCACTCGTTACTCAACTTGTTGAAGAACTTGCACTTTTGGGGGCGCATGTACAAACAGGGCGCTTTCGCACGGAGATGTTGGTGTCATTAGTTAATGACGGACCAGTCACCTTGATGGTCGAAATCTAGACCGACTGATGAATCCAAAGAGAAAAACCAAGATCACGAGGGCGACCCACGGCTTATCACCCAGTGCCACATAGATGGTTTGGCCAGTGCGGATATCCACATCGGCATCAATGACTGCTTGCTCACTAATAGATGTTCGTTGATGGACCTTGCCTGATGGATCAACGAAGGCACTAAATCCAGTAGGGGAAACTTGCACTACCCAACGTCCAGTCTCAATTGCCCGTAGACGCGATGAGGCGATCTGTTGAGATTGCAAAACTGTCCAGGTGTAACTCGAGCCATTGGTTGGGTTAATAATTAACCCCGCGCCTTCTTTGATTCCTTCACGGGCTCGACCAGCAAAGAAAACTTCCCAAGAGATCACAACAGAAATCCGCTCACTGCCCGACACGGTCGGCACATCAAGATAGGCGGGCCCAGTGCCAGCGAGTGCATCACGCGGGACTTGATCAACGGGTGCACCGAGGCTGGCGAGGAATGACCTCATGGGCATGTATTCGCCAAACGGCACACGCCGCACCTTGTCGTATCGATCAACAACTTGACCATCAGGGGTCACGATCACTTGGGCATTGGTGAAATGTTGCTGATTCACATCTTCGGTGATTCCGACGGAGAAAGGGGAGTTCAAACGTAAGGCCTGAGCGGTGACCTCTCGAAGTTCAGTACTGCTTTCAAAGTCCAAGACATCAATGACATTCTCTGGCCAAACGACAAGATCAATGGGGTTGTCGGCATCGGAGTCGATTGAACGAGATGCTTGTAGATGACGCTCGACGACCTCTCGGGGATCGGAGTTGATGGCCCGAGTTCCCTGGGGTCCGCCACCTTGAATGGCAACTACATGGAGCGATTTCCCGGTATTGGAACCGTGAGGTGCAAAATAACTCACCACTAACACCATCAGACAGATTGCCTTGAGCGTTGTGCGATGAGCAGAATGAATGCGTAGATCACGAGGACGGCGCGCCAGTAACGCACCGATCTGCCATGTCAGCAAGGACAATAAAATGACTCCGCCTACGCTTGCGGTGCGGTGCAGTGGCCCACTCACTTGTGAAATTCCTAAGGTCGCAAGTGGCACCCCACCGAAGGGAAAACACATCCGAAAGATTTCAATCAGAATATGTGTCACTGGGGACAAGAACAAGAACGACTTGTTGTTGCGATCGCGGGCGACAACAAGTGACGCGAGACCATGAAGAGAGGCATAGAGCGCAACGGCAACAATGTATCCAGGTGACGTTAAAAACCACATCCACGATAAGGCAGGAAGAAACCAACCGATGCCAAAGATGAATCCAACAGTGAATCGTTGGCGAGCAGTGTTAGCAAGAATTTCTTGGGATGTAAAAAATGCAATGCCGATAAAAGCCAGGGGCCACCAACCCCACGGTGGCATAGAAGCAGCGACGAGGACACCAGAGATGAAAGTGCCAACAAGGCGTCGTCTCACAACAATTCCTGACGGGCATAATCGGCAAAGACGACGAGTCGTTGCTTTGTCAAACCCACTGGATGACATGCGAATAAGGTCAAGGTCACAGCAGTAGTTTGGTCAATGATCCAGATATCGGAAGGCTCAACAATGACTGTTTGCCTGACGGTGTAAATGAATGTTCCCTCGGACGTCGTGGTTTGGATCTCGTCGCCTGGTTTGAGAAGGTCGAGGTAACGAAACGGTTTGAGGTTGCTGACACGATGACCACCGAGAACCACATTGCCCACGTGTCCAGGTAGCGCAGTGCCCGGCCAATAGCCGACACCTTTGTCAAGTGTGGGCATCGAAACACCACGGTAAATGGTTTGGCGCAACATCAAAGATGGGATGATCAATTCACCGATGATGACCTCTGGCTCAACCACTCCCTCGGCTGGCAGGGCCTCAGGAATAGGTAGTAATTCATTGGGCGCCAGGGTGGGTGGTCCGGCGTACAGAGTTGTTGGGGGCGCGGGGACGCTTGTTGGAACTGCAACTACAGTTGGGTTTTTTACAAGGGTGGTCAATGAAGGGCTGCTGGTACTTGCGCAACCTGTCAAGAAAACACACGCAGACACCGCACTCGGCAAAATGAAAAAAGCGAAAAAACGACGAAGCACGGTGCTTAGTCTTTCAGATGGGCAAGGAACTCGACGACGCTCTTGGCGCTGTTCTCACCTTGTGCCACGCAAGCGGGAATACCAATGCCGCGCATGCTTGCACCGGCGATGAAAACGCCAGGCGAACTTTGGGCTAGTGATCGCTCAATTTTTTCTATATGTGCAAGATGACCTGGACGGTATTGTGGAAAAGCATCTGGCCAGCGCGTGACCCGAGAGATATCGGCAGTGATAGCAGTTTGGGTGTGGCGACTCACCTCGTCAATCACTTGAGTGACAAGACGTTCATCTTCCCACTCGTGGATGAGATCATTGGTTGTGACGCCATCGCGACCCAGAGAAACGCGCAAAATCATTGAGCCATCGTTGGGTTGCCAATGTGCCCATTTATTGGATCCAAAGGAAACTGCGGTGACTCGGTCTTGATCGGGTTTAGCAACTAAGTACCCACTCAATCCACGAAAGGAGGCAATTTCTGTTTCTTGTGTTTTCACTGTCACCATCACGACCGAGGCATGATCTGTCGTCGCTAAAGATGCAGACACCTGCTCGTCGAGGTCGCTGAGCATCGTTGCAGAGGCGCTCGCAGGAGATGTCACAATCATTGAATCAGCGATGATCTCTGGATTTGTTGGGCTATCAGTGACAATCAGGTACGCCTTGTGGCGACGACTCACTTTTTCAACTTTGGTGTCAGTCGCAATAGTTCCACCCATCGAACGGATGGCTTGTTGTAGAGCACGCGTGAGCATTGTCAAAGCACCGCGAGGCGTTTCAAAGATTGGCGTTTGTGGGGCAGGTGACGATTTTTTGCGTTCGCGCGCCGTGAGTAAGGCGCTTCTTCCCACTGCGAGTTCTGCTAACTGTGGGACCATTGCCAGACTGAAGTTTTGAGTATCTGCCGCGTAAATACTGCCGACCAATGGATCAACAAGGAACTGTTGTACTTCTTTGCCAAATCGCTGGCGGATAAAAGTGCCAACACAATCGTCATGAGATCCACTTGAAGGCAAAATCGGCTCCATCGCGGCGCGAATTTTTCCACGCCGGGAAATGAGATCACTTTTCGCTAGCGAGTTGATGCCAGTGGGGACCCCGAGCATGAGCCCTTCGGGTATCCGGTGCAGTTTTTTACGCATCACTGCTGCATGGCCGGTCGTTGGATTCGTCATCTCTGATCCGAGCCCCAACTCGCGAGATAAAGCGACAGCTTGGGGAACGCGCATTAGGTACGCATCAGCCCCCTCATCAATTTCAGTGATCCCAGCGAAAGGAGAGGAGCGAATCTTCCCACCGACCTCAGAGTCGGACTCAATCACCGTGACGGAAACGGGTGTGCCACGGTAGTCGGAAGCGGTTGTGATTGTGAGGAGTCGATAAGCCGCAGTCAGTCCTGTGATCCCAGCGCCGATAATCACGACATGTTGCGCGTCAGCGGGAGGAGTCACAGGATCATCACTTCAGAGCGATCACACGTTGAGCGAGAGCGTTCATGATGTCGGCATCATCGTTGACACATGTCGTGCGTGCGAAAGCCAAACCTTTGGACTTGGCATGCTGGCTCGCTTCAATGTCAAGGTCGAAGAGAATCTCGAGGTGATCAGCAACGAAGCCACAAGCACAGACTAAAACTCCGCTCGCTGCCTCGCTCGCAGCGAGGTCATCAATGACATTCAAGATGTCGGGTCCGATCCACGGCTCAGGTGTGCGACCGGCAGATTGCCAGGCGATAGACCACGACGACCACGAAGCAAGTCCTGCCTCGGCGGCGACCGCCTCGGCAGTGGCACGAAGTTCGTCGGGATAAGGGTCACCTCCATCGATGATGCGTTGCGGCAGCGAGTGGGCGGTGAAAAGAACTTTGGTATTGGCTGGCATTGATGCCAAACGCTGACGTACATCCTGAGCAAGAAATGAAATAAATGCTGGTTCGCGTGCCCAACTGTCTATTCCACTGACGCTGATGCCGTGGGGCTCGGCGGCGGCGCGCGTGCGGTCCATGTATTGGCCAATGGAATACGACGAATAATGCGGGGCCAAGACAAGACCAATGATTTGGTTAAAGCCCCGTGTTGCTAAATCGTTGACAGTTGTTTCTATTTTTGGTTCGGCGTGCTTGAGGCCGAGGACCACTTCGTATTCATCTGGTGCCAGCGCATCAAGGGAAACCTGCAGAGCATCGCGTTGCGCAAGAGTGCGTGCTGCGAGAGGTGAAATACCACCGATGGCGTCATAGCGGTTGACGAGATCAGCCAACTGCTCTGGGGTTGGTGCCCGACCCCGACGAATATCGGTGTAATAGGGCTCAATTTCAGCAGGTGTATTGGGAGTGCCGTAGGCCATCAATAAAACTGCCGTGCGGGTGTTCTGGTTAGTCATCAGGATTGTTCAACTCTCGTAGATTCATGGACAAAAGCAACGACATCTTCAAGGATTGTCGGGTCAGTCGTGGGATCGACACCATGACCGAGATTGAAAATATGGCCAGGATGCCCTGCATTATCTTTGATGACGCGCTCCGCTCCTGCCAAGGCAGGTTGTGCACCAGCCAAGATGAGGGCAGGGTCAAGATTGCCTTGAACGATGAGCGACGAACCCATGCGTGCACGAGCAGCAGAAATTGATGTTCTCCAGTCCAGCCCCATGATCTGTGGTCCAGCTTCGTACATAGATTCCAAAAGGTGATCACAGCCGATGCCAAAGTGAATGCCCGGTTTAGATGGATGTAGTTCGCGGAGTTGCTGAAAAACATTTTTGCTGTGGGGGAGTACGAACTCGCGATAGTCGGAGTTTGAAAGTGCGCCAGCCCATGAGTCAAAAAGTTGGAACGCCTGAGCACCCGCACTCAGTTGAGCATCAATGAAGGACACAGAATGTTGAGTTAAACGCTCCATCAGTTGATGCCAGAGAGCGGGCTCAAGATGAATCATCCGTTTTGTATTTTGGTAGGTGCGCGATGGGCGACCTTCGATGAGATAACTAGCCACCGTAAATGGGGCTCCAGCGAACGCCAGCAATGGCACACTGGTAGGAAGTTCGCGAGCAAGTATTTTTACCGTCTCAATGACATAGGCGAGATCGCTGCGCGGTTCAAGGGGACGCAAGCGCAAAAGATCCTGCGGTGAACGAAAGGGGGTCTCGGCGACTGGTCCTGTCCCCGGGGCGACATCAATCCCAAAACCCACCGCATGGGGCGGAACCACGATGTCGCTAAAGAGGACTGCAGCATCAACTCCGTAACGCTGAACTGGTTGCAGGGTGATTTCGGCAGCCAAATGGGGCTGCTTGATGGCCTCAAGAATGCTTCCATCTCCACGTATGGCTTTGTACTCGGGGAGACTGCGCCCGGCTTGGCGCATGAACCATACGGGGGTGTGCAGGTAATGACGACCCGCAGCGGCGGCAAGAAATGGTGATTCGGTGGTGGCGTTGGGTGACGTCGACATCAGTTGCGACGCTATCTCTACGCTTGCTCAGGCAACGGACTGTTCAAGAACTATCGATGGAGATTCGCCGAGTTGTGACATATTCGGCACCACTTCAAGACTTTGATGCCCGCCTCATCGAGAGCTTCACGGTTGCCGCTTAGGCTGAGTCGTTGAAGGGTGACCTTTTCGGTCTGGCCGCAGGGCGGCTTCAATGCGGGCGATACGTGTGCGTGCTGGGGGGTGCGAAGTTGACCGCATACCAGACACGACTGTTCTTTTTAAAGCAGCCGCCAGTTGGCGACCATATCCCATTCGGACAACCCGTTGATCAGCATGGAACTCAGCCGAGCGACCAACCATGTTTCCGAGAAATCTGATTGCAGAATACCCAGCGTTAAAAAATAGAGACATAGCGTTGAAGATCGCGGCAATCAAACGACCGAGCAAGCGCGCTAGTTCTGAGCGGCGCGCAAATGTATCTGTGGCCGCATGAGAGACATTGCGCATGAATGCGCCGACACGAGCCAGAAAATAAACTGGCAAAGTAAGCCACTGTCCAATGGTGAGAGCAACGGTATGTGAACCGAGATGATGGCATAATTCGTGGGCCAGAACGCCACACAATTCGTCATGGTTGAGTTCTGTGATAGCGAAAGATGTGACAATCACTAGGTGGCCACCACTAGCGAAGGCATTGAGTTCGGTATCGTCCACGACCCCAACAGCAAAGTTTCGATCGCGTAGATGCCATGCTTGGGTCACTTCGTTGAATGCGCTCTGTAATTTTGGGGCCTCACCCGACGTGGGTTTGCGGGCGCCCATCAAGAGAGTCAAAATACGGCGCTGCACGCTAGGGATAAATAATGTTGATCCAGCAGCTAAGTAGGCGAACAACATCTCCCACAGAGCGATATTTGTGAGCCATCCAATGGGGAGCCAGAGCAATGTCATGGCGATAAGCCAGACCGGAATAATGGCGATCACAGGGACGAAGGCATAGAGAGCGGCACGATCAAAATGACGAGCCCGGCGACTACGGCCCTTGCTGTCGATCTTTGGTGGCGTCACAAGTTGCCTGGCTTTCAGTTTTGGCGGCCCATTCTTGTTACATCTTGCCTGATAAATGGGAATTTTTAAGGTTTTATTCAAGTTCGGGCCAAGCGGAGCCGAAAACATCACATTGGAAGTCGGTCAGGAGAGCAGTTGATTTCTCAAGTTGGCATAGGTGCAGAGGAAGTTCGGAGTCGCTCACATGCTTCGGCGCGTCTGTTGCTAGATCTCGCTCACGCTCACGAAACCACCGAACCCGAGAGGTCACGCATCCTTGTTCAGCAAGCACGCGCTGTGGCGCGCTCTGAAAATGATCAGCCATGTGAGGCAGAGTCGCTCTATCGACTGGCATCTTTGGCGCACTATGACGGCCAGCCGGGTGATGCTTTCGCTCTCGCTGTTGAGGCGCGCGACTTCGCAATGACTCATGACGTGCCATTAGTGATGGCTTGGGCTTTGAATCTCATTGGGCTAGTGCATACCAACTCTGGTAACCACAGCGAGGCCCTTTCGTGTTGCTTGCAAGCGCTTGATTGTTACCGCGGTACTGGACACCGAATTGACGAAGGCAACATGCTCAACACGATTGCCACGATCTATCACGAATTAGGGGACACCAATCGAGCGATCGTCAATTATGAGGCGGCCATTAATGCCAATGCCCAATTAAATCGCCCCGACTTTGACGCAATCACTTGGTCAAATGTTTCTGCGTTACGTGCTGAACGTGGCGAGTACGAGATCGCCATTGAAATCGGTGAAAAAGCACTTGAGTTGTGTCGCGTTCACGCGGTCGCCTTTCTTCCCGAAGTTTTGGCAGCCCTGGCAAGCGCTTACCGGGGTCTCGGAAATTTTGATAAAGCGCGCCAGCTTCTGAATGGGGCTCTGGCAATTCTTGATTCTTCAAGCATCGCCTTTGATGATGCCGTGCGTGCCAGAGTCGAGTTGGCCTGTGGGCAAGTGGAAATCGAGGCTTCATGCGAGGAGCAAGCACTCATACATTTGCACCATGCCCTTGGGTTGGCGCAAGTCGTTGGAGCTAAGCCCACGCTCATGGCAGCTCACTCCTCGCTAGCGGAGGTGTACAAACGTCTGCGTCGCTTTGAAGAGGCCGTTCAGCACTTGGATCTCAAGTTCGAAATCAATCAACTGATCTTCAATGAGGGCACTGATATTCGGATTAAAACTTTGCAGGTTGCCCACGAGGCGGAGGAGTCGCGTCAGCAGGCTGAGATTTTGCGATTGCGTACTAGCGAACTCGAAGGTTTAGTTCTGGGTCGCACTACAGAACTCGAGCAGTTTCAATTGGAGGCTCTTGAGCGTTTAGCTATCTTGGGAGAGTTTCGCGATACTGACACGGGTGAACACACGACTCGCGTGGGAGACATGTGTGGAGAAATAGCAGAGCTTTTAGGTCAAGATCACGCATGGTGCCAGCGCTTACGACTAGCAGCGCGGTTACATGACATCGGCAAAGTTGCAATACCAGATTCAATTCTCTTGAAGCCCGGCCCTCTGAGTCCAGCCGAGTTTGAAGTAATGAAGACGCACACCACGGTCGGCGCTCGGATTTTGTCTGGAAGTCATTCGCCATTGGTGCAGTTAGCACAAGAAGTTGCCTTGAACCACCATGAACGATGGGATGGAACTGGGTACCCGCGTCAGATCGGGGCAACTGAAGTCCCTTTATCTGGTCGTATTTGCGCCGTGGCCGATGTCTTTGATGCATTGACTAGTGAACGGGTGTATAAAAAAGCATGGACGGTTGATGATGCCGTGCGCTACATCGCTCGCGCCGCTGGAACTCAGTTCGATCCGACGGTGGTTGAGGCTTTCATGCGCATTGTCCATGCTTGAGTCGTGAGCGACCCTAGTTTCACGTTCCTCATGCGGTAGAAATAGATCATGAGTAAACACGTTGACAAAGCGGCAGTTGTAGTTGGTGCAGAATCTTGGAGCCACAGTGGAAACCTTCGAATTGGGACCTTATGCATTCACGGTTTCACCGGAAATCCGTCATCAATGCGTGGAGTGGCTGAGAGTTTTGCTGAGGCAGGATACGACGTAGAACTTCCGCGTCTTCCAGGTCATGGAACGGATATTTCCGACATGATTCCGACTCGCTGGAGTGACTGGGCCGCAGAAGTGGCAGCGGCTTATGCGCGACTTGCGGCGCGGGTTGACAAAGTTGTTGTGGCGGGATTGTCTATGGGCGGGGCGTTGACTCTGTGGACTGCATTGCGCCAACCAACTGTGTCTGGCATTGTGTGTATCAACCCCGCATCGCAGCCTCAAGCCGAAGAAATGTTAGAAATGGTGAAGGGTTTGCTTGCTGAAGGAACCGAAGTGTTCCCAGGTATTGGTTCAGACATTGCTGATCCGAATGTGAAAGAAAGCTCGTACGCGGGGACACCTTTGGCGCCTTTGGTTTCCATGGTTGAAGATGGGATCAGACCGATGCTGTCGCAATATGGTTCGTGCTCGATTCCGATGTTGCTGATCACATCGAAGAATGATCATGTCGTTGATCCAGCCACTAGCGATCAATTAGCAGAGCAGTGGGGTGGACCTGTGGAAAGAATTTTGCTTGAGCGCAGTTTCCATGTGGCGACGCAGGATTATGACAAGGATTTGATCAATGAATCAGCGCTGGCATTTATTTCCAAGGTGACTGGGTGAACCTATTTTCCTACATCCCGAGCCCCGGCAGTTCGGCGATTCACCTCGGTCCCTTGCAGTTGCGTGCCTACGGCTTGATGATTGCTCTGGGGGTGATTTTGGGAGTCCGGTTGTGGGGCAAACGGATGACTTCGATCGGTATCGGCAGCCCTGAGCAGGTGAATAATGTCGCCATGTGGGCGGTGCCAGCGGGCGTAATTGGTGCACGTCTCTATCACGTGGCCACAGAATGGGGTCGCTTTTCTGATCACCCTATTGACATCATCAAAATTTGGAAAGGCGGACTAGGGATTCCTGGCGGAATGTTGTTAGGCATCATTGTTGGAGTCTGGGCGTTGAAGAGAGAGAATCTTCCCGTTGCGCAGACCTTATGGGCGGTCGCGCCGGCCTTGCCCTTGGCTCAAGCCGTAGGGCGTTGGGGGAATTGGTGGAATCAAGAGTTATTTGGCAGAGCCACAACTTTGCCGTGGGGTTTGAGAGTTGATGCAGACAAAGTTTTGGATGCTGGCTATCCGCCGGGAACTTTGTTCCATCCGACTTTTTTGTACGAGTCATTGTGGAACTTGGCACTGACGGTGATACTGATTGTTGTGGGTCGCCGAATGTTGGCAGCGCGACCGGGCCGATTGCTAGCGGTGTACGTCATGGGATACGGCATTGGTCGTTTTTGGGTTGAAGGATTACGCATTGATGCGGCCAAGGAGGGCGGAGGATTGCGCTTGAACCAATGGACTGCACTGATTCTGATTCTTGGTGCAAGTGCCTATTTGGCTAACGATGCACGTCAGGCTCGCAAGGTCGTGTTGGCCAAGGACTATCGTCAAGAGGATGTCGAATCAGTCTGAGTTAGTTCTCCTGTCAGTGCAAGATCCGGGTATCGGTGTGATCACCTTGAATAATCCTGATCGGATGAATGCTTGGAGCGCTGCAATGTCGAAGCATTTTTTCGCCCGACTTGAAGAGTGCCGACTCAACCCTGAGGTGCGCGTTGTCGTGATCACCGGAGCAGGTCGCGGTTTTTGTCCAGGTGCGGACATGGACGCGCTCAATCAAATTCGCGCTAATCCAGCAGGTGGCGCGGGACCAGCCACAGGTGGTGGTCGCTTTAGCGATTTCGTTTCTTATCCCAAGCCAATCATCGCCGCTCTTAATGGCGCAGCAGCTGGCGTTGGTTTCGTATTGGCAGCGTTTTGTGATCTTCGCTTCGCTGCTAGTGGAATCAAATTGACGACATCGTTTAGTCGACGCGGTCTTATTTGTGAATATGGATCCTCGTGGGTTCTACCAAAGTTGATTGGCATGCCACGGGCACTTGATTTGTTGTTGTCAGGTCGGGTGATTACTGCTGATGAAGCAATGCAGATGGGGTTAGTGAATGGGGTCGTACCTGGTGAGGAGTTGATGAGCCATGTTCTGGCATACGCCGCTGATCTTGCGCAAAATTGTTCACCAACGAGTTGGGCGCAGATGAAGAAGCAGGTCTACGGCGACTGGGACATTGATGTGGATACCGCTACGACGAACTCAATTCAGATGATGAACGCTTCGGTGATGGGTGCTGATTTCCAAGAAGGTGTGCAATCTTTCTTGGAGAAGCGCTCGCCGCAGTTTGCGCCTTTCAGCGACTGAGTCGGCGCAGTTTTTCAGCAAGTTCTTCAGGTACCACCGGATTGAAGTATTCGCCAGCACCAACTTCGGCAGCGGCTATGAAGCGCGCCAATCCTGATTGTCGCCACGGTGAAACAATTTCAATATTCATCCATGCGTCATCATGCGTCGCTTGAGATGGTCGCTGATTGATCCACATCATGTACGGCAGGGGAGTGTCAAAGAGACGATCAAGTCGTGACAAAGTGTCAATCAAGATTTCAGCAAGCCCGCGTCTCTGCTCAGATGACAAAGACGCGAGGTCACTCGTGCGTTGAACGGGAGCAATGGTCACTGCCGTTGGGTATGGCGAGGCATAGGGCACAACGCACGACCACAGGGGGGTTGTGTTGACGTTACGCGATTGCGTGATGTCGGGTTTCCAAGAAGCGTCGAATAGACGTTGTGGACGATCGGGTACATGGTCGTAGGCATAGATCTGTCCGTGGGGATGTGAAATTGTGGCACCTACTTCGGCACCACGATTCTCAAAAATCAGTACATAGTGCACATCTGGGCGTGACGAGAGGGCGCTTGTTCTTTGTGCCCACAGATCAATCACTTTGGCTGCGGCATCAACGCTCAGGGTGGAAAACGAGGCGTGGTGATCGCTGCTATACAACACCACCTCGCAGCGTTCATCGGCCATTGCCGGCCAGCGATTGACGAAAGAGCGGACCTCGTAGGGCTCAGGGGCTTCTTGTCCTCCGACGCAGAAGGGGCATTCGCCGGGAGCATTATTGGTCGGCAAATTCGGTCGACTTTGGCGATGACCAACAACATGAACGGTGGTGCCAAGAATGGGATCAACACGAATATCGGGCTGTTTGCTCATACTGTCTGCTGGCATCTGCTCATTCTTGCGGAGATCGGGTTGACTATGACTCATTGTGAGTACAAAGTAGGGCGGGGGTGAACATGATTCAACATCTCAAGAGTTCAACGGTGAGCGTTGTCGTTGATGTCTCAAGTGGCATCCCGACGATTTTGCATTGGGGGCAGACTCTGGCGGACCTTCCGCAAACCTGGGGTTCGTTCCCCGTGACTTTCGGAGCGATGGACTCCACAACTCCGATCTCTGTCGTGCCACTGCATGGCGATGCATTCACAGGGCGGCCTGGGTTGCAAGGGCACCGCCGTGGAGGACGACACTGGTCGCCACGATTTAGTTATGTATCGCATGAAGTCATTGATGATCTTCATGGCACTCTTCTAGAGTGCGTGGCCCATGATCTCATAGCCGAACTTGAAATCGTTTCTTGTCTGCACTTATCCAACGACGGCGTACTCACGGCGCGTTGCATTTTGCGCAACGTTGGCGATTCACCTTTTATGCTTGATGCATTCACGGTTTCTCTGCCGCTGGCATCACATGCTGAGGACCTCGGCGTCTTCGGTGGTCGTTGGACTCGCGAGTTTGAGTTACAGAAATTTCGCTGGCCGTACGGAGCGTGGACGAGCGAGAATCGTCTCGGTCGCTCATCTCATGAGCATCCCGGCTATGTCTGGGCTTTGCAATCGGGGGCTACTGAATGGCAAGGCGAAGTGTGGGGTGTACATGCTGCGTGGAGCGCCAATCATGTGATGTATGCCGAAAAATTACCTGACGGTCGTCGCTACATCCAATGTGGCGAACTATTCCATGCTGGTGAGATCTGTGTCTATGCCGGAGATGAATTCAGCACCGTTGATGTCATCGGGGTTTATTCGGATTCGGGTATGACTCCGGCATCGTGGGGATTTCACAATGAAGCGCGTCGGCGCTCACCACGTTTTGAACTGTCTGCGCGCCCAGTTCATCTCAACACTTGGGAAGCAGTTTATTTCAATCACGATATTGAACGCCTAAAAGAATTAGCGACCGCCGGTGCAGCGCTAGGAATTGAACGCTTTGTACTTGACGACGGTTGGTTCGCTGGTCGTCGGAACGATCGGCAGGGCCTGGGAGATTGGTGGGTTTCACCCGAGGTTTATCCTGATGGCCTCAATCCATTGATTGATCATGTGCGGGCACTAGATATGCAGTTTGGTATTTGGGTGGAGCCAGAAATGGTCAATCCAGACAGCGATCTGTATCGGGCCCATCCCGAATGGGTTTTGGCGACGGAAGGTTATGAGCCGATTCTCGGTCGTCATCAATTGGTACTTGATCTGTGGAATGCCGGAGCCTTTGAACATGTCCTGACTCAATTGGACGCGCTGTTGCGCGATCACAACATTGACTATGTGAAGTGGGATATGAATCGTTGGCATGTACAGGGGAGTAACCCCGATGGCAAAGCCGGAACTCATGATCAAACCGTGGCCTTATATGCGCTGTTGGATCGTCTTCGTGAATTGCATCCGAGCGTTGAGTTTGAATCATGTGCCTCGGGAGGTGGACGGATTGATCATGCAATTTTGAGTCGTGTCGAACGAGTGTGGACGAGCGACAGCAACGATGCCTTGGATCGTCAGTTGATTCAACGTGGGGCATCCATGCTGATACCGCCTGAGGTGATGGGATCACATATCGGGGCGGAGCGTTCACATACGACAGGGCGACGACATTCAATGAGTTTTCGCGGAGCGACGGCATTATTTGGTCACTTGGGTGTTGAAAGTGATGTCACACAACTTCGTGATTCCGAATTGGAACAACTTGGTCACATCATTGGGGTATATAAAAAGTATCGCTATCTATTGCATGGTGGTGACACCGTGCGCTTTGATACTTTCGAACTCACTAGTGGAGCGGGATTGTCTCATGGGGTGTATTCCCTTGATCGGTGCCAAGCTCTCGTGGCGTATTGCCAGTTGTCATCCGATGTTTCGCTGACGCCACCTATGTGGCGTTTACCCGGCTTGCTTGAGGACGCTCTGTACGAAGTTCAGATCGTGCCGCTGACCACTGCGACCTCCGTCATAGTCCCGGGGGCCGTTGTGAGACAGCCAGAGTGGCTTTCAGAGGCTCTACGTGGGGCGCCGGCGACCTTTACGGGGCGTTACCTTGAGGTCGTGGGTCTGCAGGCACCGGTGATGTGGCCCGAAACGGCAGTGCTCGTCTACCTGTCCTGCTCGTAGCATTGAGGCGTGTCCGAAACAGCTTCCGAACGAATTTCTACTGAGGCGGTGATCAAGGCAGCGCGCCTATCTCGCCTTGATCTCACTCCCGCTGAGGTTGCCCGCATGACCTCACAACTTGCTGGGATGTTGGAACATTTTGCCGATATTGATGCCCTTGATTTGAGTGCCGTTGAACCTATGACGCGTCCTTACCCGCTCTCCAATGTCTTGCGCCAAGATGTGGTCGTTCAGGGGTTAGATCGTGACGAAGTTTTGGCCAATGCCCCGGCAGCCGAAGAGGGACGCTTTCGTGTTCCACCAATCGTTGGATTGGACGGTTGAGATGACAACAATTCCTAGCACTGCGGCTGCCATCGCCGATGCTGTTCGCTCTGGAGTCCTGAAGGCCACTGATGTTCTTGAAGCACACTTAGCGCGTATTGCTGAACGCGAAGGAGAGATTCATGCCTTCAACTTGGTGACTACCGATGAGGCACGTGCTGCCGCTGCGCGGATTGACGCCGATGTTGCTGCAGGTCGTGATCCAGGGGTGCTCGCAGGTGTGCCGATAGCGATTAAAGACAACATGTGCACACGAGGCATTGCAACCACCTGTTCATCCAAGATTCTTGAGGGCTGGCGTCCGCCGTATGACGCAACTGTTGTTCAGCGTTTAGCTGCTGCGGGAGCGGTCACAATCGGTAAAACCAATCTCGATGAATTTGCTATGGGGTCAAGCACCGAGAACTCGGCTTTTGGTGTCACCTATAACCCGCGCGACATCACCCGCGTGTCAGGAGGTTCAAGTGGCGGAAGTGCCGCTGCTGTCGCTGCTGGTTTTTCTCCTATCAGTATTGGTAGCGATACTGGTGGCTCAATTCGTCAGCCTGCAGCATTATGTGGTGTCGTCGGCGTGAAGCCCACCTATGGCACTGTGAGTCGTTATGGGTTAGTGGCTTTCGCTAGCAGTCTTGATCAGGTTGGTCCATTCTCCAATGATGTGCGTGACTCGGCTTTGGTGCTGGAAGCAATCAGTGGTCATGATCCCATGGACTCAACTTCAATTCCGCAGGGCCCATTGTCTTTGCAGGGCGTGTTGTCTCAAGGCGTCGAAGGTTTACGCGTCGGTCGGATCACCGATATGCCTGGTGGTGCGGACCCCGATGTCACTGAGCGTCTTGAAGCAGCCTTTGACGCTCTTCAGGCTGCTGGAGCAATCATGGTGGACGTGCAGATGCCGTCAATGAAATATGGATTAACGGCATATTATTTGATCGCCCCTGCAGAAGCCAGCAGTAACTTGGCGCGTTATGACGGCGTGCGTTACGGCATGCGTGTCAACGCACCTGATACCAATGCGATGTACAGCGCAACGCGTTCGGCTGGATTTGGAGATGAGGTAAAGCGCCGCATCATGCTCGGTACCTATGCTTTGTCGGCTGGGTACTACGACGCCTATTACGGCAAGGCCCTTAAAGTTCGTCGCTTGATTAGCGAAGACTTTGATCGTGCTTACACCAAGGCTGATGTGTTGTTAACGCCGACTTCGCCAATCGTGGCTTTTCCAGTTGGGGCAAAGTCGGATGATCCACTGGCGATGTATCTCTGCGATGTGTACACCATCCCCACCAACTTGGCTGGACATCCAGCGATGAGTGTGCCCTTTGGTACTGGTGCCTTTGGTTTGCCTGTCGGTGTTCAGATTATGGCTCCAACTTTGGGTGAGCAAACAATGTTTAGAGTTGCCGCTTCGCTAGAGCGCAGCATGATTGCATCTGGTGGTGGACGATGACTCAGTTCGATATGAGTAAGAACGAAATCAAGGTTGCCCCCAACGATGGCTCATATCTTTTAGATGGTTACGAATTGGTCTGCGGGCTAGAAGTCCATGTGGAACTTGCAACTGCAACTAAATTGTTTTCTGCGAGCGCTAACAGATTTGGTGATGAACCGAATACTCACATTGATCCCGTCACTCTTGGTCTGCCGGGAGCCTTACCAGTGCTCAATCGTCAGGCAGTTGAGTTGGCGATGCGTATTGGACTTGCTCTGAACTGCACTGTGCAATCAAGCACCTTCCATCGCAAAAATTATTTCTATCCCGACATGCCTAAGGCGTATCAGATTTCGCAGTACGACCAACCCATCAATGTCAATGGTTGGCTGGAATTGCCGAGTGGCAAAAGCATTGGTATTGAGCGCGCTCACCTTGAAGAAGACACGGGAAAGAGCACCCATGTCGGTGGCGCTGGCGGTCGTATTCATGGCAGCGCCCATTCACTGATTGACTTCAACCGCGCTGGTGTGCCATTGGTTGAAATTGTTGGTCGCCCGGATATCGCTACCCCCGATGAGGCCCGTCAATATGTCACCGAACTTCGCCAGATCTTGGTAGCCATTGGAGCCTCTGACGCGAAAATGGAAGAAGGCTCGATGCGCTGTGATGCCAACGTCAGTGTGCGCAAACCTGGAGCACCACTTGGTATTAGATGCGAAATCAAGAACGTGAACTCAGTTCGTTCACTTGGCCGCGCTATTGAATACGAGGCACGTCGTCAGATTGTTTTACTTGAAGCAGGTGAGAAGATTCGCCAAGAGACTCGCCACTGGGATGAGACCGATGGTCGTACCCATACCTTGCGTTCTAAAGAAGATGCCGATGATTATCGCTACTTCCTCGAGCCTGATCTGGTGCCGCTAGATCCAGACGCGGCGTGGATTGAGGCGGTGCGTGCAGCATTGCCGATGTTGCCACGCGAGCGACGAAATCGTTTGGCTCAAGCCACAGGAGTCGCCAGCGATGCAGAATCAATCATGGTCATCGTTGAACGCGGACAAGATGATTATGTCCTCGCTGTCGGTCAAGCTGGTGGAGATGTGGGGCGGGCCTTGGTTCATGTCAAGGAGGCTTTTGCTGAGCAGGGTTCCAACCCCGCAGTGCCTGCGGGCGATCTTGCGGGAATGATTATTTTGGAAACTGGTGGCAAATTGACCTCCACTCAAGCCAAGACGGTTCTCGGTGAACTTGTGGCTCACGGTGGAGGAGATGCCACGGCCATTGCTGCTGCGAAGGGTTTTGAGGCGCTGGCTAACTCGGCTCTTGAAGCCCACGTCGATCA
>BJGB01000015.1 GCA_014190215.1 Actinomycetes bacterium
CTCGCCGCCTTCGGTGGCGAGAACATATTTTTTTAAGATTCAGACCTTTGGGTGACGTTCTTCAACCTTAAGGTGCATTCCAGTAACCTCTATATTGATCACGCGCAGTGTGGCGGCGAATTTCGCATCATCCCCCTTTATCGGTCACATCGCCCTGATGTGCTTGTCAATTTGCCAAGCCTCGATGCCAAAGCCCTCAGGGTTATTGATCACAGCCAGTCGCAGGCGTTGTTGTGCGCCTTTATAGCATTTGGTGATCTGGTTGGGCTTTGCCTTGAGATCATGGGCTACTTCAGCGACGGTTTTCCCTGAGAAAACACGACCAACGAATACCTCATTTTGTTTTGGGGTGAGGATATTAGCGATTGCTTCTAAGGTCTCTGGGTCGGGATTGCTGAAGTACTGATCCTCTGCGCTCG
This sequence comes from Actinomycetes bacterium, assembly GCA_014190215.1. Lineage (GTDB taxonomy): Bacteria > Actinomycetota > Acidimicrobiia > Acidimicrobiales > Ilumatobacteraceae > Casp-actino8. The sequence continues at coordinate 420 of BJGB01000015.1, forward strand.
GTACAACGGTTGCCTCATCTACACTTTGTTGGTCAGCTCGTGAGAGGTTCTCAAGTCGGGCGTTGGAGACATATTCACCATCGGCGCCGCGGGCGCGTTCGGCAGCTTGTTGTTTCTGTTGGCGGATGAACTCAATGACTCTGTGTTTCGTCGTGGCACTTGCTAGTTGCACCGGTGAGTAAGCATCCATTTTGTCCAGGTGATTGAGGAGCCACTGTGTGCAATACCTGACAGCATCCATCTGGTCTTGTAGGGCGACGATGTTCAGGCGCATCAACTTACGTTGAACAGCTGTTTCGAATTCGATGATGTATGTCTCAATGGGGTTTTTGCGGTCCATAAAAAGATCACTCCTTGGTGATTAGTGGGTTTCGGGTTAAAAGGGGCTGGAGGCACAACGTGACGTTTCACGTTGGTATGTACTGAGCGGTTAGTCAGCAAACCCCTTGCGAAGTTCCGCAACAATCTTGCGGGCCTTGCCTAACTCGCGCTGAGCGACATCGCGACGTATGCCCATATCGTTGGCTGCCTTGACGACAGTGTCTCCTTCAATATCCACGACGAGGAATATCTGTCGTTGACGCTCGCTGAGACTCTGCAACATGGAACCCAACATGACATTGTTGACGACTTGATCTTCAACATGATCACTCGATTCGATGCGGTCGCCGTAACTGGCTGAATCTTCTGAGCGATCAATGGGCTGGTCAATGAAGATGATCCCGTGGTCACTGGCCTCTTCACCGCTGCGAAACTTGCGTTGTGGCATTTGGCGATGCATTGCCCGGTAGAAATCGACTGCTCGCTGAGACACGCATGCGGATACCAGTGCACGTGGGGCGTATTTGGACATCAAGTGAGTGCGCTCCATTAAAAAGAGGCAACAGTAGCTTTTGAAGTCATCCGCTTCTTGAATGCGGAAACTTGACATGCGGGTGATTTTTCGGTCCAACTCCAGAAGAAACTCTCGGAAGTAGTCTTCCAGGTTCACTGGATTTTCCATTGGCGTGTTCATCTTGTAACTACTCATCGCTGGTGCCTCCTTGGGCTTTTGGTTGGGTGTCGATTTGTTCCGCATGGGTCGCTGTTGGTCTTTCAGGGTGGTGGCTCTACTTTCACTGTGGGTTGGGCAAACCTCGTGGGTTTGTTGGGGGTTGTAATCATGTCAGGGGGCTGTGAGATAGATCCCCAAAACAAGACTTAGATGATGTCCAACTTGCGCATGACGCGATATCGCGTTTCGACAAGTTGCTCAAATAAACGTCTGCTCACCGTTCGAATCTGGACATGGCGGACCCGAGTCGGTGTCTGCAAAAGTGTTTGGAATGTGATTTCTGCGCAATCTTGAAAGGGGAAACCGAATAATCCACTCGAGATCAGTGGTGCGACCAAACGATTTTCACTCCGCTCGTCGGCCATTGCCAGAATCGTTTGCCAGGTTCGAATCAGCGTGTCTTCTTCGCCATGTAACGACCGTTGCTTGATACCGCTATTCATTGCATCCTTGTTGACTGGACTGGTCCAGCGTGGCCCGAAAGCATGAATAACCCCAGAAAAACCGAGGTCTTCTCCGCGGCCGGCACCGGTAAAAATAGCTTGCCCCGGTTTCATTGGCAGGAGGTCCGTCGGACGTTGCTGCATCAGTAAGTCGGCACCGCACACTTCCCAAATGCGACCCGATGCCCCACCACCAGGAGTGGCTTCGGCATTTGAGGCGTTGATCAACAGGCCTTCAAACGGAGAAGCGATATCGGCATACTCAATCTCAATTTTCAAAGAACCTGTTTGGTACTCATCGTCTTCAAAGTCATAGGACTCTTCACTCAATAAGTAGTCAAGGGATCGAGTTGGTGGGAAATTCTCTTCGGTGAACGACTTCAGAGCACGTATCGCTTCGATTGATGGGCGATTGCCGCTGCCTGTCAATGTCAAATCGTTGCGTAACTGCAGTGACCAAGTGTCCTGGATCTCAGGAAGACGCGTCACGTCTGGACTAATGATTGAATTCACTTCAAAAGATCTCAGATACGTGCTCGTTGGCGCAGACCTGAAGCTTTCCGACAAGAACGTGGATTTTGATGTCAAGGGCTTGCCGCCAAGCGCCTCAACACTTTGACCGTTGGCGAGTCCGTTTTTGATCGTGACGACCAAATCACGGTCGACGTCGGTGAAAAACCGCTGATTGCCCTTGTGGCCCAAAGTGGCCGTGAAGGACTCGGGTAATTCACTCACTCGCTGTCCCTTACCAATCAATCCGAGGGTCATGTAATAGCGAACGTTGCGCTCAGTGATTTGGCGATCGGGGTTGAGGACCGCATTGGCGCGGGCAACCAGCTGGTCGATTAAAAAGTATTGAGCTTTCTGGGCATCTGATGCGGGCACTGGTTACCTCCGTTCGGTTCGTGGGTTTTGACTAACTGACAACAAATAACTTAATCCAACAAATCTTCCTTGTCAACACTATCAGACAGATTTCTTTTATGTGCAACATTTCTACTTTGTTATTTAGATTGTGGATACTTCACTATCGGATTGAGCATTACGTTGGTTCAGCGAAAGTTATCCACAGGAGCCGTATCTGACCACTGTCACGACGGTTGTGTGGGCTGCGCTGGAGCAACCCACATTCCTTGCTCTTCTGAAAACCATCTGAACTACTTTTCCCCTACTTCTTACATATAACGCATGACCCCCCCCATATTGAAAAATGTGTGTCGCTGTTTTGGGACAAAAGCCCAGTCCAGAGCACATAAAACTTTTTTAATTGATGTACCTTTTGCGCTTCCTCTCACACATTCCATTAGGGAGTGGTGTCAAGTGCCCAGCGTGTGGGCACTTTTTGCTGCGAGGTTTTCGGGGGGTTTTCAAGGGGTTTTCGGTGCTTTTTTTCGAGGCTAAAAGTGTCAAAAGTCTGAGGACTCATCTGGACACGGACCGTCGTGCAAATCGTGGATTTCCAGCTCACAGGCCCATCTTGCCCATGGTGAACCGAGGGGCCAAACCACTGGAGAGAAGAGATCATCAGCGAAAATCTGGCCCAAGTCGACGAAACAAAGCGGTACGCCGTCGCATTCACAATCCTCAGAAGGCATTGTCACGCTGCCCTGTAAGTACCAGCCTCCGGGTGGCGCATTGTGAATCAGCGTTGACGCTGCAACGCCGCGAATGGCGGACTGATAAAGGGGTGAATCAGGGGGCGAATCGTAAGCGAAGTCAAACGGATGAACGATGTCGCAGTCGGAACAGGCAGTAACAGTGAAGTTTTCATCCACTTCGGCGATTGCCGACCAGCCTTGGAAAATGAGCGCATCTTGCAATTCATCAGGGATTTCCCCGAAATGTCGATCCGGCTGGCCACCGATCTCGATGTGCCAGTCCTCGCCATGACCTTTGAAACGTAGCCATTCATTTGTCGTGGGACCGTCCGCTCGGGGGAAGATATGAAGGACCGCTTGCCCTTCCAGAATGCTGGCCACACGGGAAACCGCCCGCAAGGCCGAAGCCACGGCATGCTCAGGTGTGCGGTCTGGATGGGTTGTGAACCACCAACGGAGCATGGTTTCGAAGTCCAGGTCCCAGTCGACTATGGCGTCTAAGAAGTCATCGTCAGAGTGCATGGGGCTTGGATCTTGACACGGGGCTATATGAGAGTTCGGACCTCCGTTCCAGCAATGCAAAATAGTGTCCGCCAAACCCCTTGAGATCGGCGAGAATGGGCACTGTGAAACCGGTCTACTGCGTTCGTCTTGATGGTCCGTCGTGGTCCGTTCCGCAACGCCAGACCGTCCGTGCCGTGGTTGAAAAATGGGTTGAGAAAGAATATCCAATTGATGAGCGGGGTCCAGGAGTTTCTGTCCGCGTCGACAACGAAGATCCCGAACGCTGGTGGCGATGCATCATTGATGTCAGTTTGGGTAGCGGAGCATTATCAAACACAACGGTCACCCTGTTGATGAGCGATTCTGAGACGACCTTCGAGGTTCGTACTGCTGTTGTCGCAGGTGGAAAACAGATCACGCCTCATTCCGTCCAGATCAAGGATATGGCGATGCGAGCTCTTGTGGCCAGAGTGATTGACAAAGGTTTGTTTCGCGATGCAGATCATTTAGTGAGTACGAAGGATCTTTGCGTAGCAGATGTTGTGCAGGCGCAAGCAATCGCCGCATTTTGTTATAACGCTCCGAGTCGCACCATGCCAGTCATTATCGAAACATGTCGAGCCAATACATCGTCAGTTTTTGAGATCGAAAGGGTCTCAACGCTTGTTGCCGGGTTGGCACATGTTGTCAAGATGACGAGTGAGCAATGTGTTCGGACCTTTAATGATTTCGCTGGTATTGAAGCATTAACACCGCAGGGGCTTGTGATTATTTGGCCTGATCATTCAATCAAATCGTGGTCAGGAAATGGTCTTGCTCCTGGCAAGGGGGTCAAAGCACGCGGAGAATCTAAAACGATGGTGACGCATGCAGCGGCGAATTCGTTGGCGCCATTACGTGCTCCGCGGTTTCGACCCCGAGTTACTGAGGAGAGCACTCCCGCTACAACAGAAGTACCCGTAGAAACTCATCTCGCAGATCCTGCGATCGAGCCGGAAACGGTGCCTTGGAGCGAGTGGAAGTCTGCTTCCGATGGATGGCAGGAAGAAGCAAACAAAGTTGATGAACTTCAACAGGCACTTGCCGATGCGGATCGAATCATCGCTGAAAAACAAGAATTGCTTGATAAGGGAAGCGCAGATGTTGACCAACTACTTCTGCAAAATGTCGAACTGGCAATTCGTCTTGGGCGCAATCCAACAGGGATCAAAGCCAGCAGCGCGCATGATGCGGTCAAGCAAGCCGCGACAATGTGTGAATATCTCACGTTTATACCAGAGGCCTTTGAAAGTGCGAACGAACTTGATTCGGTTGATGCGAATCGTTTACTCCAAGACCTAGTTCGCCTGAATGTTGTCGCTGGCGATTGGCAGTCTGGGCGGGTAAATAATGCGTCCCTGACCGTTTCTTGTCGTGGTGTGGGATTGAACTATGCCGCTGGAGTTGGTGACAATGCTGAAAATAAATATGGCACTGATTACGCCTTCACCTGGCAGGGTCAGACGCAATATGCCGTGGCTCATATTCGTAATGGTCGTGGCCCCCGTCTGTACCGCGTGCATATTTTCTTTGATGACCAAACCCATCAAGTAGTCGTGGCATATGTGGGTCGCCACCTCCGAGGAAAACACGATCACAATTAGTTCCAGGGAGATTGAGCAAAAATCGCACACTTGTGTAGATCACATTCGTTCGAACAACATGAAAGTAAAGCGAGAAAGAATGAGCAATCCATCTGGACAAGCCGAGAGACTAAAACGTGTTGACCCTCTTGAACGGGTACTTAACCTCTTCACACTTCTGCATCGCCTCACGACTCCGTTGACTCGCGAGCAGATCGTGGCTCAAATGGCTCGAGGTATGACACCGTACCCAGTCGCCGAAGCAGCCCAAAGGCAACTTTTTGGAAGCGATAAAAACACAATTGTGCGTGATTTAGGTATCCCAGTTCGTCAGAGTGTGGCCCAAGGTGAAGAAGCTGGACAAACAAAATATTGGATCAGCGAAGAAGACATGTGTATTCCAGAATTTGATCTCACTGAAGAAGAAATGTCGGTTCTCAGTTTGGCCCTTGCTTCCATTCATCAGTCTGTGCCAGAGGCCTCCGAGGCGCTGATGAAGCTTGAGGGTCTGAGCCCGCAAGGCCGAGGCGTGAACTTTAATGTGCAGATTCCGCTGATCGTTGTCCGCCTGACTGAAATCGCGCAACGTCGTCAACTCGTCAAAATTTCAATTGATTCAGAAAATATTGTCGTTGATCCAGATCGTCTGCTTTTTGACAAGGGCACGTGGTATCTGATCGCCACGCCCGTTGGTGAGAAGAAGATGCGCGCTATTAAATGCGCGCGCATCGGTGCTGATTTTTCGATTACCGAAGATGTCTCAAGCGCTAGAAGGAAAAAACTCAGTAATCGTGAACTCAGACATCTGGTGCACAATGTTGAGGGATCTGATCTAGAGGCCACCGTCATCGTTGATGCACTGGCGGCCGGAATGTCATGGTGGGATACGCGCGTTGTCGAGACTGAATCAATGTCGGATGGTCGCCTGCGGATCACTGTTATGGTGGACGACCCTGCTCGATTTCGAGGTTGGGTACTGGGTTTTGGTACCCATGCGGTTGTTGAAGGACCTGCGTCACTGCGTGCTGGTTTCATGACATGGCTGGATGATTTGCTGAAGCCTGGAGCCGATATCCCGAATCTTCCGGAGCGTCCCAGTGCTGCTCCGACAAGGCCAGGGCCACGACCATTGGGTGAGCGTTTGCAACGTCTCCTATCAATTTTGCCGTGGTTGCGATTGCGCGGTTCAATTTCAGTCGATGAACTTGCGGGGATGTTAGGTATTGAAGCAAGACATCTTTTCAAAGATCTTGAATTTGCCTCAATGTGTGGTGTACCTCCTTACACGCACGATGCCCTCTTTGACTTTTCTGTATCAGATGGCGAAGTCCTCTTTCATGGAACGTCGGTTTCGTTCGGACCGATTCGTCGGTCGAATACTTTGATGACTCGAGGTGTCAAGTTGACTCCGCGTCAGGCCACTGCCGTTGCGGTTGCCTTGGCTGGTCATGATGCTGTGGCCGGGGACTTGGCGATTCGTAATGATGCAGTCAATTCGCTACGCGCCAAACTCGAGGGAGTTCTTGGAGACCTTCCTATAAATATTCGCTTAGAAGATGCTCCGCTTCTTGGTGAAGTGAAGAACTCAATTGAAGCCGCCCGCCAGATCAAGGTGGTCTATGTCAACGGCGAGGAAGAGGTCACGGAGAGAATTCTCAATCCGCTGCTGATTTTTGTTGAGCGCGGAGAGTCATATCTGATCGCCGATGACTTGTTGACTGGTGAACAGGAGAGAGTTTTTCGGGTCGATCGTCTTCTTGAATGCAACGAAACTGGTTACTCCTTTCAATCTCGCCCAGTGGTCTTTGAAGGTTGGAAATTTCGTGGGGATGTGGTGGATGCGGAGTTGTACGTTGCCCCCGGCAATGAATGGGTTCTTGATCGCATAGAGACCAAAGATCACATCATCAACGATGATGGTTCGATGTTCTTGTGGGTTGAAGTTGCTAGTCGAGGTTGGTTGGGCCGGCTTCTGTTGCGTTGTGGCGGGGCCTCATGTGTTGTTTCCCCGGATTCTCTGCAGGGCGTTGTCGCTGAGCGGGCTCAAGAAATTCGTGCGCAATATGTGTGACACCAGTTTGTGGGAAATGTTGTGTTCATGCCCAGCCAAGGTGGCAACATGGGAGATGTGAAAGCTTCTCTTACATTGCGCTATCGGCCTTTGTCGGACACGGTGGTGGCATTTGTCGACAGCCTTGAAGGCGATGCCGAGGATCGCGGAGATTTACCCAACTTAGAAAAGGGAGTCGTGCGAGAAAAACTCGACGCCGATACGGCCGTGGAGTGGTTGCGTATCGATCGGCGCGATGTCCTGATCGGTCTTCAACAAATGCATGCCTCAGTGAACTCATACGTCGAAGGAATGCCGCCGACCATTTCACAACTGGTGACAGATCTCATTCTCCTAGCTCGTGACGCCAAGAACGAAGATGATCCCCAACAAGATCTTTTGCGCACCCATGAAATGAAACGTCGCCTTGATATCTCGCTTCTACAACGGCCACCTCAGATCAATGAGAAGCGACGTGCTTCGCGAGCGACCGCCAAAGGCGTTGAAGCATCCTTGAGTCATGTGCTGGACAACTTGGAGTCCGCTGCAACACCACTGCAGTTACAGCAACCGATGTATCCAGCGCTGCGTGACCTGGTGCAGTCGATCAGCGATGGTGAGGGTCTTTCAAGCGAGCGTGCAGTTGATGCGACTTTTCACGCGATCTCCAAGTCGCCGATGCCGAGCCAAAGACGAAAGACAGAACTTCTATCTCTCGTCAATGACTTGCGTGATCAGCGGACCTGGCAAAGTGCCATCGATAAGGCTTTATCAGAGACAGAAGCGCCTCTTAGGGTTGATGTTGATGGGGTAGACACTGATGACGTTTAACAGCCCACTCATATTTTAAGAAATCCAAGAAGGTCTCATTCCAGATTCGATAGTGCGGCCAGCGTTGCAGAATCCATTCATGTGCCTCTTGGTCGTCTAGGTCGTACTGACACATGGCCCAAGCCTTGAGAATCAAACCCGTGCGACTCCGGCCACCCTGACAATGCACGACAACATTATGTCCTTGCGCGAGCAACGCGTTGATACTGCGAACTGCATCACAGACGACGCTAAAAATATCGGTGTTTTGATCACCCTCTTCATCGCGTAAGTAGTACTCGCGACGAATAGCGTGCTTCTTTAGGCGGCCGGCTGTGAGGCAAAAAGAGATCGGCACGAAATCAGGATCACAATCAAGAACACCGGCAACATCGGCACCGAATAATGCAAAGTTTTCATCAACACGCGTCGGTTTGATTGGTCCATCGAGAGCCGAGAGTGTCGCGTCGCGCCTACCGATCAGTTGACGAGCCATATTTTGCAATCCCAAATAGTCGTACTCGTGTCGTCCCTCGGGGGTCAGCAGCGAACCGTGGACATATGTCAGCCAACGGCCGGGGATGCCCTGAACGCTGAACTTTGCTCCAGCAATGGCTCCGGCAACGCAAGCCACTGTGTCTGTGTCTCCACCAAGATCGATCACGGCGATCAACACATTTTCAAAAGTGTCGTTGTGGCGAATGGCCCAGATGGCTTGCGCTAAGCAGGTCCAGACGGAGCCATTGGATGGGTCACCGGCAGTGTTGGGCTGCCAATCAGGCCGCAAAACATCAGCGAAACGGCCACGATGTTCAGCCGGGACATATGACAAGACCTCGTCGATCTGAGTGATTGGGTCGGCGCCCAAGATGGCTCGTCGACACAGTTCGCTGCCAATAGCCGCTCCCCATCCGGCCGCGGGATCGAAATGGGTCATCGATGCCTGAGTGAAGGCAGCCTTCATGACATCGGCCGTTTCGTGTCCCAAAAACGCTAACGGAATAGCCCATGTGCGCATCAATGCGCCGTTGCTCGCTGAACGACTTGGGTTGGCCTGCTCATTAAGAAGAGCTTGATGGCGATCGCTGGCCGACAGGGCGCGCGAGGTGGCAATGCCGATATCGCTGGCTGCCGAACTCCAGCACGTGAAACGCTCCCAAAGATCGTCCAAGTTGAGACCTTGATGTGCGAGCAATGATTCACTGAGAGCCAACATCATCTGGGTGTCATCAGTGAACTCGCCGGGAGCCCAAGAAAATGATCCGCCCCCTGTCATCTCGCCTACGCCGGTGAGCACGGGTTGGGCAAAGCGTTGCGAGTAGGCGTCGGCAGGTCCGAATTCGAATGGTGCGCCTAAGGCATCGCCAACAGCCGAACCGATGAACGCCCCGAGGGAGCGTTGAAGCATCTCTGGGGTGATTTTTTTGGATGTGAAAGAAAGGGTTGGGGTCATATGGTCTCCTCTGTGGTGGGGGTGGATGGATGGTCGTTGTTAGTTCTTCTTGCTCTTTATTAACGATCCAAAACGCGCGAAATGTGCCGTCATCAAAAAAGACCTGATCAGGAGACCCAAAGTGGGTTGTGTTGAGTGGCTAACTGGTTGCCAATCGCACCCAGACCTCACAATCACCTGGTGCGCCTTTCGAAGTTGGCGACCATTTGGTCTCCCACATTTCGCCCACCTGCAGACCGCGCACTCGATGATCGCCGGCACGACGTTCATGGGCCCGTCTGATGTCACTGGCGATTTGGGCCGCTGTGTTCTTGGTGTACAACTTGGGGATTAAGTACCAATCCCCAGTACTTCTGGCCTGATCGAGCACTCGTTGCCAAAATGAGCGACGCTTTGGGCGCTGGCGACATGCCGAAGCGTTGAGCGCAGTGGATGAAACGGGATGTGGGGTTTCTTGGAGCATGAATGGATAACGAACGTCGCACACCAAATTGTGCGCATTCTGCAAAACTTTTTACCAGCGTTCGAAAGTCCAAGACGTTGGTTGCCCATTGCTATACGGCATGACCCCATGAAATGGGCGGGGATCGTCGTCAAAAACAAGGGGTAGGAAGTATCGGTCTCCCTCCCACATGGGCAATGCAGCCTCTTCGCGCAGATGCTCATCGGGGTGGCAGGCCTGCAAAATTCGTTTGAGTGCGATCCACTGCAAGTCTCCCTCATCATTGGAAGAGTTGGGTTCACCAACCCAACCATCAATCAAAAAGAGTGGGCTGAACCAATCTTCCCCATTGGGTCCAAAGCCTGGCCAGGAAATGGTGCCGCGCATCGTCATCGAAGTGACCTCAATGCCCGCTTCCTCTCGGATCTCGCGTCGGATTCCGCTGGCAAGATCTTCGTGGGTTTCCAACTTGCCACCAAGACCGTTCCATTTACCAAGATGTTCATCGTGGGAGCGCTTATTGCGGTGGATCAAGAGCACCTCGGAACGTTCGCGATTGATGATGTAGGCGAGCGTGCCCATGATTGGCGTGTATGGCATCACTCTCTTGTATCAGATCGGACGCGGCATACGGTCATGTAGCAGACTGTGAGCATGGGGTTAGTTGATGATTATCGCACTGATGGGGCGGTCATTTTGCGAGGTGTCATCACACCCGCAGAGATTGAACTGCTGAGCGTTGGCATTGATGCAGTGATTGATCGTCCGAGTCCGCGTGCCAAGGTCGCCAGTGCCAGCGATGATCCAGGTTTTTTTCTTGAGGATTTCACTACTTGGCGTGAGCATCGCGAATTCGGCGAATTTTTGCGCTCAACTCAACTTCCTGAAATAGCTGCTTCATTGACTGGTTCACAAACAATTGGTTTGTACCACGATCATGTTTTAGTCAAGCTCGCTGGCACTCGTCAACGCACTCCGTGGCATCAAGATCAGCCGTATTACGACGTTGAGGGTTTCCAAAACGTGAGTTTTTGGATCCCTGTCGATCCGGTGCTTGTTGAGGACTCTCTTGAACTCATTGCTGGTTCACATCTGGGACCATGGTTGATGCCTCGCTCATTTCTTGATCAACAAGCCCAGTGGTTTCCTGAAGGATCTTTGGTGGAAATGCCGAATTTCGAAAAGGAGCGCGAGTCTCATCGCATTTTGCAGTGGGCGATGGAACCAGGTGATGTCATTGCTTTTCACATGCTGACTGTCCACGGCGCCCCCGGTGTTTCAAGTACAAATTCTCGGCGTGTGTTTAGTTTGCGGGTTCTCGGCGATGACATGGTGTATTCGCCACGAGATTGGGTGACATCTCCAGATATGAGCGTGATGTTCGCGGGTCAAGAAGAACGAGTGAGTGGTCAACCTCTGCGTGGAGAGTGGTTCCCACAACTTTGGCCTCGATGAGCGAAAGATTTATCTAGTCGGTCGTTGTTGTCGATGGATCATTGGCACGTTCGCCCAAGTCAATGAAGAGAGCTTGGCGATCTTCGATGATTGGATACTCGCCATTGGTCGGTGGGGCAAGTTCTTCAATACTGATCGTGCGACCATCGCAATCGGTAAAAGTGTCTGTGCCCTTTATTTGTTCAACGGGGCATGAGACATCTCGATCGGCGGGGTAGGCGTAATACACCAGCCAACCTCGCAGAGGGTCGGTGCCGTTGTGATCCAGGACGATGGTGCGCTCACCAGAGGTTGTGCCCAGGCCGGCAAACAAGACCGGTCCATTGGTGTCAACTGATTCAGCCCAATACTCAACATTGCCGACGGGTAGGCGGTCAGGGATGAAGGTCGTGGTGAGGGTCTGCTCGCCTCCGAGCACGGAAGCGATTCCCCATAAGGTGAGGCCGAAGAGTCCAAAAAAACCGATACCTGCCGCAACTGGTCGAACGGCTCTGCCGACGGGTGAACGAAATGTAGGGCGAGCCATAGTGTGAGTCTGCCGAGAAGGCTGGCAACTTCTGAAATCGTTCCTCAGATTTCTAAGATTTTTGAAATATGTGACCGGTCTTGAGTCTGTCAATGTGTGGTCAAGACCCTTCAGGGCGTAGGGTTTCTTCCTTGTGAAGAGGCCATACCGAGTAGTCGTTGCCAAGCCTGGACTTGATGGGCATGACAGGGGCGCCAAGACAATCACTAGAGCACTCCGTGACCACGGGTTCGAGGTCATCTATACGGGGCTTCACCAGACTCCCGAGCAGATCGCCGAAACTGCTTTGCAAGAAGATGTCGATGCGGTGGGATTGTCACTATTGTCTGGGGCCCATTTGACGCTGTTCCCACGGGTGATGGAAGAACTGAAGAATCGCAATATGGAAGAGGCCTTAATTTTTGGTGGGGGAGTGATTCCAGATGCCGATGCACGCGCCTTGCGCGAGCAAGGAGTATCGGAAATTTTCGGTCCCGGATCATCTTTGAAAGCCATCGCCCAGTGGTTAGAAATCGCTCTGGATGCACGAGAAGACGCAAGTGAGTGAGAGGAAAGATTTAGATGGACTTGTTTGAATATCAGGGCAAGCAGTATTTCGCCCGTTTCGATATCCCAGTCAGTCGGGGAGGCGTCGCCACAACGGTGGATGAGGCGGTCAAAGTCGCGGATGCGTCTGGTTACCCAGTAGTCGTCAAGGCTCAGGTACAAGTTGGTGGACGCGGCAAGGCGGGTGGCATCAAGTTGGCCAATAACGCTGAAGAAGCGCGCTTGCATGCCAACAACATTCTCGGCATGGATATCAAGGGTCATGTCGTAAAATGTGTGTGGGTTGAAAATGCCAGTGACATTGACGAGGAGTATTACGCCTCATTCACACTTGATCGTGGTGCCAAAAAACATTTGTTGATGTTGTCAGCGCAAGGTGGCATTGAGATTGAAGTGGTAGCTGAAAAAGATCCCGATGCAATTATCAAATTGCATATTGATCCAGTGGATGGTTTATCGCCGGGAGCAGCTCACAAGGCCGCCGTTGACGCCAAGATTCCCGCTAAGGCCGTCGATGGCGTGGCCAAGATTTTGGTGCAGTTGTATCGCTGTTTCACCGAAGGCGATTGCGACTTGGCCGAAATCAACCCGTTGATCTTGAAGCCGACTGGCGAGGTACATGCTTTGGACGCCAAGGTAAGTCTTGACGACAATGCAGCGTTTCGTCATCCTGAATGGGACGAATATCGCGCTACTGAAGAACTTGATGCGCGTGAACAATTAGCTCGTACTCATGGTCTGCAGTACATCGGTCTTGATGGAACTGTTGGCATTATCGCTAACGGTGCTGGTCTTGCAATGAGCACACTGGACGTTGTCAATCAAGTTGGTGGCACGGCGGCAAACTTCTTGGACATCGGCGGCGGTGCTAATGCTGATGTCATGGCCGCTGCTCTCGAGGTCATCAACTTCGATGAAAAAGTCACGTCGATTTTCATCAACATTTTCGGTGGTATTACTCGTGGTGAAGAAGTCGCCAAGGGAATCGTTGAAGCTTTGTCACGCGTGACCTTGAAGGCACCAATTGTGATCCGTCTTGACGGAACAAATGCCGAAGAAGGACGCAAGATTTTGGCTGACGCTGGAATCCCCGAGTCCACATTGATCTCCAAGCCCACCATGCTCGAAGCAGCTCGCGCTGCTGTCGCTATTTCGAACGGTAAGTGAACCCATGGCAATTTTTGTAAACAAAGAGACCAAGGTCATCGTGCAAGGTCTCACTGGCGGTCAAGGAAAATATCACGGCCTGCGTAATCAGGCCTACGGCACCCAAGTTGTTGGCGGAGTGACACCAGGCAAGGGTGGTACCGATATTGCAGGCATTCCAGTTTTCAACTCAGTTGCGCAAGCCGTTGCTGCTACTGGGGCAGACGCATCTTTCATCGCTGTACCACCGAAGGCTGCACCGGCGGCGATCTTGGAAGCTGCTGCTGCGGGTATTCGTTTCATCGTGTGCATCACCGAAGGTATTCCCGCTCAAGATGAAGCCAAGGTTTTTAACACACTGGTACGCGATTATCCGAAGACGCGTTTGCTCGGTCCAAACTGTCCTGGCATCATTAGCCCAGGCAAATGCAATATCGGAATCACTGCTGGTGAAATTGCCGAACTGCCTCAGGCAGGTAAGAAAAATGTTGGCATTGTCAGCCGTTCAGGCACCTTGACATATCAAGCACTGTATGAACTCAAGCAGCGTGGCATCGGTGTCAGTACTTGTGTTGGTATTGGTGGAGACCCAGTGCCGGGTACCAACTTCATTGATTGCTTGCGCGAATTTCAAAATGATCCAGAGACTGACGCGATCATCATGATCGGCGAAATTGGTGGTTCGGCTGAAGAAGAGGCCGCCGAGTTCATCAAGGCACATGTCACGAAGCCAATGAGTGCCTATATCGCTGGAGTCACTGCGCCTGCGGGTAAGAAAATGGGACACGCTGGTGCCATCGTTTCGGGGGGCAAGGGAACTGCTCAGGGCAAGATGGACGCATTGAGCGCCGCTGGTGTCAAGGTGGGTAACAACCCCACTGAGGCTGGCGACTTGATGGCCGAAATTATTGCTGCCCTTGGCTAACAAACTTTAAAGAAACTGATCTGCGACATTTGCCGGTCTGGGGCTATTGTCAAGCAATGCCCTCCGCCTTACTGAGTGTTTTTGATAAGACCGGCATCGTCGAACTGGCCACCGCTTTGTCGGAGGCCGGTTGGGATCTCGTTTCCAGCGGCGGCACAGCCAAGGCATTACATGAGGCCGGCCTCGTGGTCACTGATGTGGCAGACCTCACTGGTTACCCAGCGATGTTGGGACACCGCGTGGTGACATTGCATCCGACTGTGCATGCCGGCATTTTGGCCGATCTTGACGATGCCTCTCATGTGGCCGATCTGCAGACCCACAACATTGCGCCGATCGCATTAGTGGTGGTGAACCTGTATCCCTTTTCAGATAATCCGAGCATTGAACTGATTGATATCGGTGGTCCAACGCTGGTACGCGGGGCAGCAAAGAATCACGCGCATGTTGCAGTAGTTGTGCGGCCAAGTGATTACGCCAGGGTCATTGCAGAAATCCGAAGCACTGGCGCAGTGTCTGTAGATACTCGCCGAGATTTAGCGGCAATCGCCTTTACTGAAATTGCTCAGTACGACATTGCTATTGCGCGTTGGATGGCTGCACAAGTATCTGTCAATGAATCGCTGCCAGAACATTTGTTGATTGGCACGACGCGAGTTCAAGAGTTGCGTTATGGCGAGAATCCGCATCAATCGGGGGCGCGTTATCGCTTTGATGGGGCCACGAGTTGGTGGGACACAGCGGTGCAACACGGTGGTAAGGAGTTGAGTTACCTCAACTTGTACGACACTGAAGCTGCCTGGCGATTGGTGAATCAATTTGCGAGTGCATCGTGTGTGATTGTGAAGCATGCCAATCCGTGCGGTGTTGCGGTGTCGGCGCAAGGTTCGATTGCTGAGGCGTATTCATTGGCGAATGCGTGTGATCCAGTGAGCGCATTCGGCGGAATTGTGGCAGTAAACCGCGCGGTCACGCGCGAGATGGCCGAAGCACTTGCTCCGGTGTTCACGGAAGTTGTCGTTGCTCCGTCATTTGATGCCGATGCGCTTGAAGTTCTATTGGCGAAGAAAAATCTGCGCGTGATTTCGGCCGCTCCCCCAGCGGTGCGCAAACTTGATATTCGTTCTATTGACGGTGGATTTTTGGTACAAAACGCTGACACCGTCAATCTTGATCGCAGTACCTGGAAAGTTGTCACTAAAACTCAGCCGACTGACGAACAATGGGCCGACCTGTCGTTTGCGTGGCAAGTGTGTTCGATCGTGAGTTCTAACGCCATTGTTTTCGCCAAAGATCAACAAGCCTTCGGTATTGGCGCAGGTCAACAAAATCGTTTGGATTCAGCACGAATTGCGGCCGAACGTTCGGCCGGCCGTGCCACTGGCGGAGTGTGCGCTAGTGACGCGTTTTTCCCATTCCGTGATGGTCTCGATGCCACGGCAGCGGCTGGAATCAAAGCTGTGATTCAGCCCGGTGGAAGCGTGCGTGACGAAGAAGTCATTGCGGCCGCTGACGAACATGGCATAGCCATGGTCTTTACGTCGGAGCGCCACTTCAAGCACTAATACTTTTTGCCCTCTAAACTGTCCTGATGGCGCGCATCTCCGACCTCATTGCTGCTGGTCGTACTTACTCATTCGAATTTTTCCCGCCTCAATCTCAGGCAGCCCAAATGTCACTGGGTCGCGCCATCGCCGAACTCTCTCCCTTGGCTCCGAGTTTTGTCAGCGTGACATACGGTGCAGGTGGCAGTACGCGCGAACGCACTCGTGAAGTTGTGACCTGGGTGCGCAAAGAAACCGACATCACGCCGATGGCCCATCTCACTTGCCAGGGTCATCGTCGTAGCGAAATCAGAGAGATTCTTGACAACTACGCCGATGCTGGCGTGGAAAATATTTTGGCTCTCGGTGGAGATGTCCCTTTGGATGGGGAAGTCCAGCCCAGCGACTACACCTTTGCTAGTGATTTGCTCGACGATGTTCTTGCGGATGGACGTTTTTCAGTGGGTGTTGCGGCCCACCCAGAACTCCATCCGCGATCACCAGATCGCGCAACTGATCGCCGACACTTAGCAGACAAACTTGGTCGCTCAGATTTCGCTATTACCCAATTCTTTTTTGAGGTCGATGTCTATGTTCGCATGGTTGATGAACTGCGGTCCTTGGGTGTAGATAAGCCCGTTCTTCCAGGGATCATGCCAGTGACCAACAAGAGTCAGATTTTGCGCATGGCAGCGATGTCTGGTGCCGCCTTTCCCGAATGGCTGGCACAGCGTTTGGAGGCCTTTGAAGACCCCGAAGATATTCGTCGCGTCGGTGTTCAAGCAGCGACTGAATTAGGTCAAGCATTGTTAGACGCTGGCGCTCCAGGATTGCACTTTTACACCTTGAACCGCAGTACCGCGACGCGTGAGATTTATGCCAACTTGGGTCTTCCCGTCGAGCAATAGCAAAACTTGCTGGCGACCTATATGGTTGAGCCATGACCACATACGACAAGATTTATATCAACGGTGCATGGGTTCCCTCGCAAGGTAAGGGCGTCCTCGAAGTCACCAACTCGGCGACCGAAGAAATCATCGCCACAATCCCCGATGGAACTGCTGGCGATGTTGATAAGGCTGTGGCTGCAGCTCGGGCAGCCTTTCCGGCTTGGAGCAATCTGCCCAAGGAGACTCGCGCCGAGTACTTGATGAAGATTTACGCTGGCTTAGAAGAGCGAACACAAGAAATTGCTGAAGCAATCGCCCGTGAAGTTGGTATGCCAGTGGGCATGTCCACGATGATTCAGGTGGGTCTGCCAAAGGGCAACTTCGCTATTGCTGCTGGCTTGTTATCAACATATGAATTTGAGCAACAGATCGGCAACTCACTTGTCGTTCGTGAGCCACTTGGCGTCGTGGGATGTATTACGCCCTGGAACTATCCGTTGCATCAGATCGCTTTGAAGATTGCGCCTGCGATGGCCGCTGGCAACACGGTTGTTGTCAAGCCATCGGAAGTTGCTCCGATCAATGCGTTCATGCTCGCCGAGATCATCCACGCCGCTGGCGTGCCAGCGGGCGTCTTCAACTTGGTCACTGGTGTCGGTCCAGTTGTCGGAGAAGCCATCGCTGCTCACCCTGGTGTTGACATGGTCAGTTTCACGGGCTCAACTCGCGCTGGTAAGCGCGTTGCTGTCGTGGCTGCAGAAAATGTGAAGAAGGTTTCACTTGAACTCGGTGGCAAGAGCCCGAATCTGATTCTCGATGATCTTGATGAAGCAGGTTTCGCCAAAGCTGTTGGCGCTGGTGTTGGCAAGTGTTTCGCTAACTCTGGTCAAACCTGCAGCGCTTTAACTCGCATGTTGGTCCCACGCAATCGCTTGGCTGCCGCCGAGCAGATTGCCGCTGCTGCTGCCGCGAAGTTCACCACTGGTGACCCGTTTGACGCGGCTTCACGTTTAGGACCTTTGGTTTCAGCCGTACAGCGCGATCGCGTTCGGGGCTTCATCCAAACCGGTATTGACGAAGGAGCCACACTCGTGATGGGTGGCGCCGCAGTACCTGAAGGTCTTGACATTGGCTTTTATGTTCAGCCAACAATCTTTTCTGGTGTGACTCGAGAGATGACGATTTTCACCGAGGAGATCTTTGGGCCTGTGTTGTCGATCATTGCCTATGACAGTGAAGAAGAGGCCATTGAAATCGCTAACGACACTGTCTACGGTCTTGCCGCTGGCGTCTGGGGCAGTGATGTGGAACACGCCAAGAAAGTTGCTCGCCGGCTTCAGGCAGGTCAGGTCGAGGTCAACGGTGGATCGTTTAATATCGCTGCGCCATTTGGTGGTTACAAGCAGAGTGGACTTGGACGTGAAGGTGGCACGTTCGGACTTGAAGAGTTCTGCGAAGTGAAAGCAATGCAACTCTGATTCAGGGCAGACTTGGGATCTGATGGCCCCGACAACTGAAACCTCTCGATCACAACAGATCAGTCGGGTGCCATATCTCCCTGGCCTTGACGGTCTGCGTGCTCTTGCCGTCATAGCGGTGATCATCTATCACGCCAACTCGGCCTGGTTGCCCGGCGGATTTCTTGGTGTTGAGGTCTTCTTTGTCATCAGTGGATATTTGATCACCATGTTGCTCGTCGCTGAAGAAGAACGCACAGGGACGGTGAGTCTGCGTGACTTCTGGTTGCGCCGGGCGCGCCGTTTACTACCCGCATTATTCACAATGATGGTGTTGTTGATCATGTGGACATCGGTACGCGAGCGCGATTCGCTTGGTTCATTGCGGGGCGATGTGGTTGCGGGAACCTTGTACGGTTCAAACTGGTTTCAGGTCTGGCAGGGTGCGGGCTACACGGCGGCTAATGATTTTGCTCCGTTGCGACATTTGTGGTCACTCGGAGTTGAAGAACAGTTTTATCTTGTGTGGCCTGTCATCATGCTCATCATTTTGCGCCGTGGTCGCGATTCGTTACCCCGTGTGGCGACATGGTTCGTTGGCATAGCTTTCGTGATTGCTGGTCTCGTCGCAATTCTGATGCCAAGTGGGCGCATTGGCGATAGTTGTGCGTCAACGCCAAGTGCATTCTGGAATATTGGGGACCGCTGTCTGAGCAAGATCGACTTGCTCTATCTATCAACACCGACGCGCGCCACGGGACTGCTCCTCGGTGCAGCACTCGCCATCGTTTGGCGACCGTACGCATTGTTGCGCGGTCCAATGAAACGAAAAGGTAAATTGATGGACCCAATCGCTGTATTGGGCTTGATTTTATTGGCGTTTTTGGTCAGCAAGGTACACATCGTGCATCTTGTGGGTGAAGATGGTTTACATGCTGACCCATGGTTGTTCCGCGGTGGCTTGTTGCTCACGGGTGTCGCTACGTTAATGATTATTGCCGCAGTTGCTCACCAGAAGGCGTTGACTGGACGCATCTTGGGCAATGTGGTTTTGCGCGTCATCGGTGAACGTTCCTACGGTTTGTATCTTTATCACTGGCCGATTTTTCAGGCCATCAGACATGAAACCGGGATCGCCCTCAAGCCCCATGAGTTTGTCGTTGGCATTTTGATCACAGTTCTTGTCGCTGAAGGCTCGTATCGCTTCATTGAGTTGCCAATACGTGAGAAGCGTTTGCGGGAATCTCTTCGTTCGTTGTTGCGCGGTGGTCCGCAGGCGATGCAAAGACGTAGTTCTTTCGCTGCCATCATGGCTTGCTCGTTGCTCTTGCCTATCTTCGCTGTTGTCAGTCTGGCCACGGCTGATGAGAGACCCAATGAAGTGCAGGCTTCACTAGATGCTGGTGATGATGCGGTCACCGATGTTCTTGATGATCTGACTCCGGATATTTCGTTGAGCCCGAGTACTTCGCTTGCTGCGGAAGTGCCAGTTACTACGACATCTTTTGTGCCACCGCATTATCCGGTCTTCGCCTTGGGCGACTCGGTGATGAAAGGGGCAGCCCCTGCATTGGCCGAACTCGGCATCGTTGTCGACGCGGTTCAAGACCGTCAGGGAAAAATGGGAGCTGATATTTTCATCCAGTTGCAGGATCTGGGGGTGACGATGGACGCGGTGGTGATTCACCTCGGCACCAACGGTCCAATGAGCCAGAAAACTCTTGACTCAATGATGGAGGCCATCGCTGGTGTGCCGAGAGTTGTCATTTTGACGGGCAAGGCCAATCGCGGTTGGACGGAAAAAAATAATAAAAAAATTCGCGCTCTCCCATCGGCATATCCGAATGTCGTTGTTTTGGACTGGGAATTGGTAGCGACCTTATGTGAGGGCAGATGTTTGACTGCCGATGGAATCCATCTCGATCGCGACGGCAGGAAGTACTACGCCGCAGAAATCTGGAAGGCCCTTGGGCGCGAAATCCTGTAGAATTAGGCACCTTTGACGCCCAATATTGCTCAGCGTTTTCAGGATGTGCTTCACGGCGACATACGATCTAGCCCATGACTTTAAAAACTCCCGTACGCGTTGCCGTGACCGGTGCTGCCGGCCAAATTGGTTACAGCCTTCTCTTTCGTATCGCCTCAGGAGCAATGCTCGGACCCGATACTCCAGTGATCCTGCAGTTGCTGGAAATCACGCCGGCTCTCAAGGCTCTTGAAGGCGTCAAAATGGAACTTGACGACTGTGCCTTCCCATTATTGGCGGGTGTTGTTGGTACCGATGATGCCGATGTGGCCTTTGGAGACGCTGATGTAGCCCTTCTCGTGGGCGCTATGCCCCGCAAGGCTGGTATGGAGCGGGCAGACCTTTTGAGCGCCAATGGAGGCATTTTTAAGCCCCAGGGCGAGGCGCTGTCCCGTAGTGCCAAGCGCGACATCAAAATTCTTGTGGTCGGTAACCCCGCCAACACCAATGCTTTGATCGCTCAGCAGAATGCTAAGACTTTGGATGCCGGACGCTTCACGGCAATGACCCGTTTGGACCACAATCGTGCGGTCAGCCAAATCGCCCAGAAACTTGCGCAGCCAGTCACCGCAGTCACGAAGATGACGATTTGGGGTAACCACTCCACGACGCAGTATCCAGATTTGTTTCACTGTGAAGTCGGCGGCAAAAACGCTTATCAGGCTGTCAACGATCACGCTTGGGTGGATGGGACTTTTATTCCGTCTGTTGCCAAGCGCGGGGCGGCGATCATTGAAGCCCGTGGCGCATCATCAGCGGCGTCAGCGGCAAACGCGGCGATTGATCATGTACGCAGTTGGGCTCTTGGGACCGCTCCCGGCGATTGGGTGTCCATGGCGATACCGAGTGACGGCAGCTATGGCGTACCAGAAGGTTTGATTTCCAGTTTCCCGTGTGTCTGCAAAGACGGTGTGTACAGCATCGTGCAGGGACTTGATATTGACGCTTACAGCCGCGCAAAGATTGACGCTTCGACCGCCGAACTAGCCGAAGAGCGTGACGCCGTTCGCGACCTCGGCCTCATTGGTTGAACTGGCGGCGAGTTAACTGACTGCTACTTGGCAGGCAATGCGCATCATTTGATCGACGCCCTTTTTTAAGTCCTCGTCGGAAATCCGCTCAACGTTGCCGGCGTCGGGGTCAATCACATCGCTCACGGTCATCATCGCCAGTGCCTCCATTCCCTTCATGGTGGCCACGGTGTACATCATCGAGGCTTCCATTTCGACGCCCAAGTGCCCGAGACGGCGCCACAAGCCAAAGGTGTTCGGGTCGGGATCATAAAACAGTCCACTGGTCACAATCGGACCGACAAAGACGCGATCACTCACTGCGCGACTGAGTCGGGCGGCCACCTCCACGAGAGAAAATGTCGCTGTTGGAGCAAAGCCTTCCATCCCCGCATAGCGAATCGGCGTACGATCATCGGCAGATGCGCTGACAGCAATAATCGTGTCGGCCATGCGCAAATGGGATTGCAGCCCGCCACAGGTACCCACCCGGACAAGGCGCTTGGCCCCCAACATGGCGAGTTCTTCAAAAATGATTCCGGCGCTCGGCGCTCCCATGCCAGTTGTTTGCACACTGATCGGTTTTCCTTCAAAGGTGCCTGTAAAGCCCAACATTCCGCGCTCTTCATTAACCAAACGGGCGCCTGGATCAAAGAAATTTTCGGCGATGTACTGGGCTCGGCGAGGGTCGCCAGGGCACAAAACGGCTGGCGCATAGTCACCTGGTTCGGCTCTTAAGTGAATGGGCATGTTTTCACAGTAGGCGCGCCCGTTACTCTCTCAGTGTGCTTGCTGAGCAAATGATCAACACTCATCTTTATAACTTGGCGGACCCCGCCTTCATTGAGCATTGCGCACAACAGATGAGCAACGAAGGGGTATGTATTTTGCCCGAGTTTTTGAACTCACAAGCGGTTCAAGTTGTGCGGCATGAGGCAGACGAACTGGTTCCCATCGCATTTCGTTCTTCATCGAATGCCACGCCATACCTCGGACCAGTGAATGAAGAATTTCCTGTCGGCCACCCGCGTCGCACTTTGACCCAGGGTTCTGTCGAAGTCATCGCTTATGACCAATTTCGAACTAATGATTCGCTGCGCGCGTTGTACGAATGGGATCCACTACTGGAGTTCATCCGAGGTTGTTTAGGTCTCCAAAAGTTGTATCGCTATGGAGACCCGTTAGGTGCTCTGAACTTGGCGGTGATGCGCTCTGGCGATGCTTTGGGTTGGCATTTTGATATGGCCGATTTTGTTGTGTCGATTGCAATTCAGTCGTCGATCAAGGGCGGCGAGTTCGAAAACGCTAAGCAAATCAGGTCAAATGATGATGAGAACTACCCAGCAGTTCAACGCGTGTTGAATGATCAGTCACCAGATCTGGTGCGTACCGAACCAATGACCCCAGGAACTTTGATGTTATTTAATGGTCGCTGGAGCATGCACCGAGTGACAGCAATTGAAGGAGAGCGAGCGCGCTATGTTGCTCTCTTGGCCTACGACACCAAGTCGAACACTGATTCTTCGGAGACTTTAAAAATGTCGCGCTACGGACGTTTACCGAGCACGATGAAGAGCGTGCATTAGGAGATTGATGATGAAAAAAACTTTTCAAGTTGGTGAAGGATTTTTCGGCGAGGGAGTCAACGCCGCGCATATCAACACTGTGTTGGGTCATAAAAGTGGTCCCGCAGGAATTTCTTTTATAAATTCTTTAGCGTCACCAACGATTGGTCATATTCCTTTTTTGGTGGTGTGGAAACCCAATATGCCGGTCTCACCGGCCACCTTGTTCGTCAACAAGGCAGCCATTGCGGGGGAGCGTCACGGTGAATTGACATGGGGTGCGGCACAGGCCGGTGTGGCCCATGGGGTGACTGAATACAGTGCCGAGCGATTCAAAAAAATTGGCTCATCGGACGCCTTTGTCCTGC
>BJGB01000016.1 GCA_014190215.1 Actinomycetes bacterium
TAGCGGCAAGAAAGTGCCTACGCTGAGCACCCAGTTTGATTCACGGAGTACGTCCATGCCGTATTCCTCCTCAGGTGTTGATGATTACGAGTATGAGAGCGCCGATGGCTGCCGCAGAAAACAACATCGCTCCGTATTGATTGACCTTGCCCGACTGCACGGGACGCAATGCTCCACCCGTACCCCGGGCAGCGGCGCCCGAGCCGTTCACTGCGCCGTCGACGACGCGTTGATCGATATTTCGGTATACCCAACCGGCTACCCGGCGTGAGACCTTGCCAGCACCATTGACGATGCCATCAAGAATGTTTTGGTTCACCCAATAGACTGCTTTGGCAATCGGGTGAGCAATGGAGTGCACGATGACTTTTTCGTACAACTCATCGAGGTAGTACTTATTCCATAGGAACGTGTAACCACCTCGCAGAACCTTGTTGCGCTCTGTTAGACCAACAAAACGCTTATGACGACGTGTGTAGAACTGCACACAGAACAACCAACTTGAGACCAAACCGAGGGCCACGATGATCAACGACAATGCGGCCTTTGACCATTTAAACGGAGCATGGCTCACGGTTGGGAAATAGCAGACCATTCCCGCTTCCGGTGCAACGACTGCACAACCTTCTTCGGCAACTTCTTCCTCCGAAGACACGCTCATACTTGCTGCAGACATTTCGACGACTTCGGCACCATGTTCAGGCGCCATTTCGGCGCCAACCATGACGTACTCTGAACCAGGTTCAACGTATTTCTTAAAGCGTTCCCATGATTCACCAAAAGGCGTGGCATTAGACAAGCCAGCGGTTAAAGCCAAGGCAGCCAAAATCATCAGCGGAACCGTGATCAGTTTTGGACTTTCATGGGGACCGTGATCGGCGTGCGCATCGTGAGAATCAACAGCAACATGCGTGTCGTGAGAATTATGGGTATCTACAACGGCGTGCGCATCATGCGCATCGTGATGAATGCCAGCCGCGGCGCCGCGGGCTTCACCAAAGAACGTCAAGTATGTTGCGCGGGTCATGTATGCCGCAGTGAGAAATGCTCCGGTGAGACCGACAATCATGAACGCGTTGTAACCGTTGTGACCAACATTGTCGATGATTTCATCTTTAGAAAAGAAACCGGCCAATGGGAAAACGCCAGCAAGTGCCAGCGTTGAGATGATCCATGTGGTCGCAGTGATCGGCATCTTTTTAGCAAGACCACCCATATCTTTTTTCATGTCGAAGGAGTGGTGCGAGCCAGAATGGCTGACCGAACCAGCCGACAAGAACAAACAGGCTTTAAAGAAAGCGTGAGTGAAAATGTGGAACACGGCTGGCAACCAGGCACCAGCACCCAAGCCCATCATCATGTAACCCAACTGTGAAACAGTGGAGTACGCGAGAACTTTCTTGATGTCATGTTGCACGAAAGCTAGTAACGCGGCAATCACGATCGTGATACCGCCGATAAGGACGATGAAGTTGATGTTGGTGTCACCAATCTTCATGCCCTCCCAAAAAACTGGATACAGACGAGCAACCAAGAACACGCCGGCGACGACCATCGTGCTGGAGTGCAACAGCGAACTCACGGGAGTTGGACCCGCCATTGCGTCTGGGAGCCAAGTGTGCAGCGGAAACTGACCACTCTTGCCGATGCAAGCAATAAACAACGCCACCGCGCCCCATGTCAATGCACTGTGACTGGCCTCACCAGACATTGCCCATGCTGACAGGCCGCTGATGTTGAAGCCCGAGACACCAAGATTCTTTTGTGTCCAGTTATTAGCCGAGAAGAACAAAATCGCCGTGCCAATCAAGAGACCCATATCGCCAACACGCACCGTAAAGAAAGCCTTGAGAGCCGCACGCGAGTTGGCTTCTTCTTCCCACCAGTGACCGATGAGCATGAACGAGCACAAGCCCATGATTTCCCAACCGAGAATCAACTGCACCATGTTCGGGGCGAGAACCATGCACAACATGCCGGCAGAGAACAATGTCAGAGCAGCAAAGAAGTGCGTATAACGACGGTCCCCGCGCAAATATTCAAGAGAGTAAATCTGCACAAGGCTAGAAATGAACGCCACGACCACCAGCAGTGTTAACGCCAAACCATCGATGTGCTGGCCGATGCCAAAATGGAATCCCCCACTTTGCCACCAGGTCCATTCATGAATCACTGGCTGCACATATGGAGCAGCGTGATGTGCGCCTTCTACGACCGCCTCATGAGCACCATCAACGACGCTGTTCACGCGCTGAATCCACTGCCATGCGGCTCCACCCGCGAAAACAAGTGATGACAACATCGACAGCACGCCAAGTTCGCTGCCCTTCATCGGCATTTTTTTGCCGAAGAAAATAATCAGAACAAAAGCGATGGCTGGGATCACAGGTATTAACCATGCGTGTTCCAAGAACCATCCAGTTGAGGCAACTACCTCTGAAGTCATTTCTTGAGCCAACATTGATTAGCCCTTCATTTCTGACAAGTCATCGAGCGCAATAGTGCGTCGGTTGCGATAGATCAACAAAACCATGGCTAGTCCTACGCCCACCTCAGCGGCGGCGATCGCAATGACGTACAGCGCGAAAGTGTTGCCGTCAACTGAATCATGACGAACCGAGAACGCCAGCAGGTTGATATTCACCGAGTTCAGAATCAGTTCAATAGACATCAACACCATGACCGCATTTTTGCGAGCCAAGACGCCGTAGACGCCGATGCAAAAAAGCACTGCGCCCAGTAAGAGGAATTGAGTAGTCAACATGATCGGGCCCTTAGTCTTTTCGCGCCAGCACGATGGCGCCGATGACAGCGACGAGTAAAACAAACGACAATGCCCAGAACGGCAAGAGGTACGGACCAAAGATGTCATCACTGATGACCTGTACCGGGATGGGTTGCATGTCGCCGGAGTTTTCGATCAGGCGCTCACTGCCGAAACCATCAACGATGACATACGACATCACGCCCAACATCAAGAGAGCGACGGGGATACCGAGAAACCAATTCTTATTATTGAGATCTGACTCAGCCCCGATACGCGCACGTGTGAGCATCGTTCCGAACAAGAACAACACCATCACCGCTCCGACATACACCAACACTTGAGTAATCGCCACAAATTCGGCGGAGAGCAACAAATACTGAGCGGCGGCACCCGATAAAACAATGACCAGCCAGAGTGCGGCGTGAACAACGTTGTTTACCGTCACAACCCGCACAGCACCGATGATCATCAGTAATGAAATGATGCCAAAGCCCACATTTTGAGCCACCAAAAGATCGGTAGCAATCATCACTTCTTGCCCTTCTTCTCGGCGCCGACTTCATAGGCGGGAGCCTCGGGAACCGTGGCCATCCATTCACCCAACTTCACCTTGTCATGCAACAGGTCAGCAAGATCGGGCTCACTATATTCGTATTCTGGGCTCCAAAAGAGAGCATCAAACGGACACACCTCAACGCAGATTCCGCAGTACATGCATAACGCGTAATCGATATCAAAGCGGTCAAGTTTGTTGACCTGACGCGGCTTGCCGCCTGCGCGACGTGGTGGCGCTAATTCTTTGTGACCCTCAATGTAAATGCACCAGTCGGGACAAGACCGAACACACAACATGCACGATGTGCAGTTATCTTCGTGCAACGCAATAACACCACGGGCACGCAATGGGGGCGCTTCTTTTTCGTGGGGATACTGCACTGTGTTAGCACCATCAAGGGCGGTGCGCTTGAGAGTGTTCAGCGTGACGCCGAGACCTTTGAGAAGACCAGGGATCTTGGGCATTAGAGGGCCACCTTCAAGATCGCGGTGACCATGATGTTCACCAGGGAAATAGGGACAAGGACCTTCCAAGCAAAACGCTGAAGTTGGTCCTCGCGGAATCGCGGATAACTAAAACGTACCCACATAATCACAAATGAAAGCAACATCATTTTGCCGAACATAATCAGCGGACCCACGACATTCATCCAGTTATCAACACTGTCAATGTCAGTCCAGCCGAACCAAGCAAATGGAACCCCCCAACCACCAAGGAAAAGAACCGACGCGATGAAAGAGAAAACACCGGCAGTAGCGAATTCAGCAATGAAGAATGTCAAGAAACGAAAACCGGAATACTCGGTCATGTAACCCGACACCAGTTCTGATTCGGCAATCGGCATGTCGAACGGTGTCTGCGTGAGTTCCGCCTGCACAGCGATCATGAAGATAATGAAGCCAGTGAACTGCGTCAGGATGTACGGATTTCCTAATCCGTTCCAACCAAATATTTCGCCGGTGTTCTGCGCCAGCACGATGCCTTGCAGATTCATGGTTCCAGCTTGGATGATGACACCGATGACCGCCAACACCATCGGTAGTTCGTAGGCGATCAACTGACCAGCAGCGCGCAACCCACCAAGTAGCGAATACTTGTTGGCACTTGACCAGCCAGCAATCAGGATGCCAAGCACACTGACGGACGAAACCGCCAGCATGTAAAACACGCCAGCCTCAAAGTTGGTGAACCAGGCGTCGGGGCCAAAGGGAACGACTGCTACTAACAAGAAAGTGCTGGCAAGAACGACCAACGGTGCAATTTTGAAAATCACACGATCAGCCCGCTCTGGAGTGATGTCTTCTTTTTGTAGCCACTTGCCAACTTCGGCAAACAACTGCATTGAACCGTAGGGGCCAGCTTCCATGGGTCCGAGACGACTCTGCATAAAGGACATCATCTTGAACAAGAAGAGATAGACGATGGCACCAGCGGGTAGCAACACTGCCACGACGCCTCCAAGGACGCGTAGCAAAGACTGCACCCAGTAGGGCAGATCCGCAGCGAGCAAAGCACTCATCGGTCAATGTCACCAAGGATGAAGTAGAGCGAGGCCAAAATGGTAATGATGTCGGGAACATAGACACCCTTAAGAACCCACGGCACGATGGAGATGTTGTTGAAACTCGCGGAGCGGATCTTTGTTCGGAACGGTCCAAGATCACCCTTGCTGACAACGTAGTAACCCATCTCCCCGAGTGGATTCTCTGTTGATACCCATGCTTCGCCTTCAGGCACTTTGATAATTCGTGGGACCTTTGCCATCACTGGACCAGAAGGAATACTTTTCAGCAATTGATCAACGATCAACGTTGATTCGCGAACTTCTTGGAGTCGAATCCAACAACGAGCAAAACTGTCGCCATCTGGGTGAGTCCAAACTTTCCAATCCACCTTGTCCCATGCCATCGGTAACGACTGATCGCGTCGTAGATCCCAATCGACACCACAAGCGCGTAGGTTGGCACCCGACAGTCCGTATTGCATGGCGATATCTTTCGGAATCACCCCGATGCCACGAGTACGGCTCTGGAAAATCTCATTACCGAAGAGAAGATCTTCCATCTCGGTGCAGAAGTTACGCAACTTCTTCATCACGGCGCGTGTCTCATCAATGAAACCTTCGGGGAGATCATCTTTCAATCCACCAATGCGGTCAAAGTTCGGGTGGAAGCGACCTCCAGTGGCTGCTTCGATGAGGTTCAGTACATGTTCACGGTCGCGGAAGGCCATGAATACCGGAGTCACCGCTCCCAACTGCACACCGAGATCTCCGAGGAACAAGGAAACGTTGGCGATGCGCGAAAGTTCAAAGAGGATGGTGCGAATCCACTGCGCACGTGGTGGTGCTTCAACACCCATCAACTTTTCGGCTGCCAAAATAAATGGCACTTCGTTAGCAAAACTGCCCAACCAGTCGATGCGGTTGACCAATGAAGTGACTTGTGGGTATGTGCGAACTTCGGTCAATTTTTCATAACCGCGATGCATGTAACCACATGAGGGTTCGGCCCAAACAACTTGTTCGCCATCAAGGTGAGCAATGATCCGTAGGGTTCCGTGTGTTGCGGGGTGCTGAGGTCCGATGTTGAGAGTCATGCCCTCAGTTTCAAGTTCAACATTCAGCCGCGCGTCTGCCGCTTGCGAGGCGATATAGGCCAACTGTTTGCGATCAATGAGGGATTCAGTTGAAGTCATTCTGCTTCGCCTTCTTCGTCATCCGAGCCACCAGGCATCGGTTCTACATCAATGATTCCTGGCCACGGCTTGACCATGCGTGCCAGTAGCGGAAAATCTTTACGCAATGGGTGACCTTCAAATTCAGACGGCAGATACATGTTGCGCAGATCAGGATGACCAGCAAAACCAATGCCGAACATCTCATGAGTTTCACGTTCGTGCCAATTAGCACCAGCGAAAATCGGTGACCATGACTCAACAACTGGTTCGCTATCTGAAACATCACACTTGATGTTCACGCCAACATGCAGACTCGGATGAACGACACGCGCCAAAAGTTGCATCCGTGTTGCGCCACCCGCGTAACCCTGTCGCACGGTGTCATCACGTTCAGTCGGCGGTGCCGTTGGGTCATCTTCACCCTTGCCGAACGGCGATGGCATCCAGTCGATAGCCGACAAAAAGCAGAAGTACTCAAAACCCATAGAGCGCAGTGCAACACCTGTTTGCCGCCACGCACTCGTGTTCACTCGTACCCACAGATCATCACCAGGCTTCAGCAAACTGTCGAGCAGATCAGCGCCGATGTGAGTTCGAAGATCATCAATGATGCGCTCACGCAAGGTGTCACCTGGAATCTCGGCGATAGGTGTTTCAGTTGACGACAACGGACTCACCTCGCTTGGGAGCAGCTTTTTTTGACTTCTTTGTTTCACCAACAATGATTGGCTTATAACCCTCGCCACGCCAACGCGCGCCCATATCTTCGTTGCGAATGCGCTGCTGTAATAACACCACTCCCTCAAGCAATGCTTCGGGTCGGGGTGGACAACCAGGAATATAAACGTCAACCGGAATAATCTGATCAATCCCCTTGGTCACCGAATAACTGTCCCAATACGGACCGCCGCAATTAGCGCATGAACCCATCGAAATCACATACTTGGGCTCGGGCATTTGTTCATAGAGGCGCTTAATGCTCGGTGCCATTTTGTCCGTCACGGTCCCAGAAATAACGACAAGGTCAGCTTGGCGCGGGCTAGCGGGAAGGGGAATAACGCCCAGACGCATCACGTCGTAACGCGGGGATGCAAAAGCAGCGCCCATCTCGATGGCGCAACACGCTAGGCCCCACTGATACACCCATAGGGAGTACGAGCGACCCAAGTTCAGTAATGAATTCAGCGGCTTTGGGAGCCGCCCACGGTCAACGAGACCCATACAACTCCTTGTCCATTACACCCAGCGAAGGACTCCCTTGCGCCAGGCATAAACCAGACCCAATAACAAAACTCCAACAAAAACACCCATTTCGACTAATCCAAATCCTGCATACCGCTCAAGTTGAGTGGCCCAAGGAAAAATAAACACGGCCTCAACATCAAAAATGACGAACAAAAGAGCGAAAACGTAGTAACGAATCTGGCTCTGCGACCAGCCTTCACCAACTGGATCGACGCCACTCTCATAGGTCAAAAGTTTTTCCCGATTGGGCTTATTTGGCCGAATCAGAACGGCTATGCCCAGCAATAGGGATGCCAAGAGGAGGGCGATCAGCCCGAACCAAAAGACAACTAGATATGACCGCAAAAACTCTGACATCGGCTACGACGCTACTACGGAGACGGCGATCACTCCTAACTTCTACCCCTGCGTGTGACAAGAGAAATCACATATCGTGAGTGGTTAATTCCAAAAACCAATCCACAATTTGATCGCTGTTTGCACGGCTCTGGGACACGTTGTGTCGGGTCTGCTCCATCACTGCCTCGGGCCTCAAACCCACCGCCTGCAAATCATGAACTCCGATTGCGGAGGTCCAGCGGGCCAGCATTGACTCAGTGGCTTCTGGGTGGAACTGGGTGGCAAAGGTCCGACCCCCCAAAATGGCCTGCGGTCCAGCCGAACTATTCGCCAATTCCGAGAAATCTGGGGGTCTCTGGAAGGCATCAAAATGCCACTGAAGCCATGGTCCCGAGGCTATGACCTGCGGTAATGCACTTTCCACGGTGTGCCAGCCGATCTCCGGGTGCTCGGCTCGAAAGACCCGTCCACCGAGAGCGTGGGCCACCATTTGGGATCCAAAACAGATGCCAAAAATCGGGATTCCTCGTTGATGTGCCTGTTGGATGAGGGCCGCTTCGCGAGCCACGTTGTCCGAGATGCCATCCCAATAAACGCTCCATTCAGAGCCCAAGAGCAAAATAAGGTCGTGACCCTCTAGTTCTGGCCATTCTTCGGGGTGCTCGCGGTGGGCTTCTGTGAAGGCAAATCCGTGATGCCGGAACCTCTCCCCGACAAAACCACAGTCAGCATCGGCCGCATTGGCAATCACAATCGCACGCACCCTCATCACGATATGACCTGCGATATGAGTATGGTGAAGCAAGCATGACAATCCCCAAGATTTCTGAGCAAGACATTGCCCAGGCCCGAGAGGCGGGACTAGGTGTCGTTAAGCACACCCCAGTCACAGCCTCGGCCGCTCTCAGCGAACTCAGTGGCGGCGACATTGTTCTCAAAGCCGAAAATATGCAACGCACGGGAAGCTTCAAAATTCGCGGTGCGATGAGCAAGTTGTCGTCACTGGGTTCGCTTGCCGCAACAGGAGTGACAGCTGGGAGCGCAGGTAATCATGGACAGTCTTTGGCCTTTGCCGCTCGCCACTTCGGAATTCCGTGCGAAATCTTCATTCCCAAAAATGCCCCCATCGCCAAGATCGCCGCATGTCGCGCCTACGGAGCAACAGTTGTTGAGGGTGGAGACTCACTTGATGAAGCAGTTGCCAGTGCCAAGGAGCGAGCGCTGGAAAAAGGAATGCAATTTTGTCATCCCTACGACGACGCAGTTGTTGTGGCCGGTCAGGCCACTCTCGGACTCGAACTTATTGCTGACATAGCAAACCTACGACGAGTCATCATCCCCCTCGGCGGAGGTGGGTTAGCAAGCGGAGCGGCGATCGCTCTCAAACAGCATGACCCAAGTATCAAAATTATCGGTGTTCAAGTTGAAGCCTGCGCGCCATATGCCAACGGCATCACGCCAAGTGGCCCAGTATTCACATTGGCCGACGGAATCGCTGTGAAAAAACCAGGTGACATCACGCGACCGCTGATTGAACATTGGCTTGATGACATCGTGGTTGTCGACGAAGATGCAGTTGCTGACGCGATGGTGTTATTGATGGAGCGATCAAAGTTGTATGTCGAAGGTGGCGGAGCAGTCGGCGTGTCAGCGTTATTGAGCGAACGTGTTGCCCCATCGCGAAGTGGCACGACGTGTGTTGTGTTATCTGGTGGCAATGTTGATCTCGGTGTAGTGCCCGGACTCATTCGCCGATTTGAAACACAAGCCGGTCGTCGACTGATTGTGTTTGTCAAAGTGAGTGATCGTCCAGGCGGGCTTGCGAAATTACTGGCGATTTTCGCCGAAGTTGGAGCCAGTGTGATTGATATTGATCATGTCCGCGATGGAGTTGATCTACACGTTCGCGAAACTGGAGTCAACGCAGTGCTTGAAGTACGCGGACCCGAACACGCTGAATTATTGATTGACACCGTTCGTGATGCCGGATACGACATCGTCCCATTGTGATTTTATGCTTCAGCGACAAAACCTTTGAAAACTCGCATGTATTCAATGAAGCCATCCGATAAACCCTCGGCACGTAAATCATCTGGGTGAATAGGCATGGGTCGCATTGCGAACTCAGGATCGGCACCAGCTAAACGGGCGAAATCATGATGTGCAATTGCTGCCCGACCAATGATTGCGAAGTCGGCTCCATTATCCACGGCCCACTGCGCGTCAGCGGCCGAATAAATTTTGCCTGCCACGCCCAATCGCGTCGTGCCGCGTGGTGCTCCCGCAAATAATTCCATCAGGGTCTTGCCAGCAAATTCTTCATCAACTGCATCTTTACGAATATCCCACATCGACATGTCGATGAAATCAATCTTCTTTGAATCAACTAGCCAGCCGTAAAGTTCGAGCATCTCTGATGTCTTCAAACCAAAACGTTCGGGCGAAAGCCGTACCGACAAGTTCAAAGATGAACGACAATCACGACGAATACCATCAATGATGGCCAACAAAAATCCGGCACGATTGTCAAGACTTCCACCGAACTCATCGGTTCTCTGATTGATCTCGGGCGATAAAAACTGGCCAATCAAATAGCCATGAGCACCATGAAGTTCAACGCCTTCGAATCCCGCTTTTTCACAGCGCACTGCGGCATCAACAAAAGCGTTGATCACCTCGTACACCTCATTATTCGTTATCTCCCGAGCGCCAGTCGATGAGTCCGGCGATGGGCACAAGGGCGCTGTGCCGATGAGGTCGGCTGGCGATTTCGTGCCGGCATGATGCAACTGCGCAATCGCTAAACTTTTCTCTTTTTTGATATCCCTCGCGAGACGCGAGAGACCAGCAGAATGCTCATCTCCAGAACAGGCGAGTTGTCCTGCGAAACCCTGCCCCAGTGGATGAACCTGGGCGGCACATGTCATCGTTAAGCCAAAGCCACCTTTGGCACGCATGGTCAACCAATGGTGTTCCTCATCTGACAAAGTCCCATCGGGGTGACTTTGCTGATTAGTCAATGGTGCCAACATCAAGCGATTGGGCATAGAGGTACCGTTGGCGAAGGACACTGAATCAAGTAACGAAGACATATAACTATCTTTACCGCTAGCGGTGCTGGCAGAATGATCCTGTGACACATCCGATCATCTTGATTGTGGGCCGAGAAATCGTTCGCCTTGAGGGTGCACGTGGTCTGGCTTACGGGACTGGGCAAACTTATTCACAAGCCATCACTCGCGCAGGGGGAACACCCATTATGTTGCCTCCCATTAGCGACCTCGCCGAGCGAATTGACTCCTTACTTAATATGTGCGACGGCATTGTCCTACAAGGCGGCGGGGATATCGACCCCATTTGTTACGGGCAAGAAATCTCATCGTCAACGGTTTACGGTGTCAACGCGCATCATGACCGAGTTGAGTTAGAAGTGGCACGACAGGCCGCACTGCGCGATATCCCGACGTTAGCGATATGCCGCGGATTGCAGATTGTCAATGTGGCTTTCGGCGGCACGCTGATCCAGGACCTTGATGATCCAAGTCATAAGGCCACTTACCATGGAGTTGAACTGGCGCCCGATTCCCTCGTTGCGGCGGCGATGAAAGTTGAGCGGGCCACACGTTGTCATTCTTGGCACCATCAGGCTGTCGATGTCTTGGGACAGAACCTGCGCGTGACTGGTCGCGCTGATGACGGGACTATTGAAGCAGTTGAAGGCACTCAAGCCACATGGCTTGTGGCCGTGCAATGGCACCCAGAAGATTCAGCCGAGACTGATAGCGAACAGCAGAACCTCTTTGACGCTTTGGTTGCCGCCTGCGCTTAATGCGCCATTTATTTAGTGTGCGCCGGGCAATAGGGCTTGTGGAAGCACCAATCACACAACTTTGAGATATTGCAGGAAAACTCACCCGTTTCACAGGCCTTATCAATGAGTTCTTTTGTTTCAACAATGACACCGCGCGCGACAGCCAACCTGACTGGGGTGACTATCATCTCGTGATTTTTACTGTGCTTCAGGTACAGCAACTGAAGCTTTGATGTTTCTTCCTGATCCGCCTCTTGCAACATCAAGGCATACACCAGCAACTGAAAGAACTTGTCATCTTCAGATTTGAAGCGCGGATTCGGGATCGCCCCAGTTTTGTAATCGCTAATGATCACATTTCCATCATCACCAATAATAAATCGATCTATGTACCCTTTCAGTTGCACACCATCAATATTGGCCAGAACCTCGTGTTCCATACCCGACAGTTCTGTCTGTTGTGGATCTTCGATACTCCACAAATTGGCCATGCACTCAAAGGCCGCGTTTTTGAAGTCGGCGATGCTCCCCATCGGCTTTGTTAGTGCTAGCACTTGAGCCTCCCAGCCACTTTCTTTCCAACGGGAAGTTGCCGTGGCTCGGACCGTGTCCACGGTGCGCTCGCTGGCCTCCAATTGATAAAAATGTTCAAGTACTTCGTGAACGAAAGTACCAAGGTGGGTAAACCAGGTTGGTGGTTCCTGGATCTTGTCGATCTTCGAGAACTTATATTTCATTGGGCATTCGCGAAATGTTGTAATCGACGAAGGCGACAAATAGGCGGGGGGCTCAAACATAAGTTCAGTCTGTCACGAGGGTACGGCAGTTTTGGGGAGACCCGAACACTGAAATCGGTTGCGATTCGAGACTTTTACTTGGCGAGTTGCAGGGCCGCTTGTGAAGCGTCAATCAGCCAACTTGGCCACACGCCAACTAGCAGGGTGAATACCGCTGAAACAGCGACCACAAAGCCTGCACTCACGGGAATCGCTATTGCCTCTCGCTTCTCGTCCCCTGCTTCTGTATCGCTGAGCCACATGCTGATCATGATCCGCAGATAGAGCAGTGCGGCAATCACAGATGCCACCATCGCCACTAAAGCCACGGCGTAACTGTGATTGGTTGCGGCGGCCTTGATGACCCCGAACTTGGCGATGAAGCCTGATGTCAATGGCATGCCAGCTTGAGCTAATAAGAACACTGTCATCGCCAATGCCAAGGCAGGTCTCTCTTTACCGAGACCGCGGAACGAACCAATATCGCTACTCGCATCACCGGTGCGGGTGACCAGGGAAACCACAGTGAAAGTGCCAATCACCAAGACCGAATAAATCATCAGATACATCACAGTGGCCGGTAATCCGTCAACGTCACCAGTGTGTCCGATGGACTCAATACCTATCATCATGAAACCAGCATGGCTGATTGACGAGTACGCCAACATCCGCTTGACATCGGTTTGCACAACCGCCAAAACTGAACCTACGACGACTGACAAAATCGCCAGTACCCACACCGCGGGGCGCCAGTCCTCAGCACGTGTGGGCAACGCTACGGTCACCACTCGTACGAGCGCAGCAAAAGCAGCGAACTTACCAACCGAAGCCATAAATGCCGTCACTGGTGTAGGCGCACCTTGATAAACATCGGGTGTCCAGAAATGGAATGGCACAACAGCAACTTTGAACGCCAAGCCAACAATCAGCAAAGCAATTCCGGCGAGCAACATCGCATCATCACCTTTGACGAATACTTCAGTTGACAACACCTTGCCGATACCAGAAATACTGGTGGTTCCCGTCGATCCATAGATCAAAGCAATGCCATACAAGAAGAATGCCGAGGCGAATCCGCCAAGGATGAAGTATTTCAAACCACTCTCTTGGCTTTCGGCACGGCGGCGATGACTTGCTGCCAGTACATACAAGGCGATTGACAATGTTTCGAGACCGAGGAACAACACAATCATGTCGTTCGATGCGGTCATGATCATCGCGCCTAGTGCTGCGCAAATATACAGAGCGTAAACCTCGGGACCATCAAGCGACTCGCGACGTAAATATTCACTCGTTGACAATGAGACCAAGGCCAATGCAACAGCGACACCAATCCAACAGAACAAGGTGAAGTGATCAATAGAGATGGCGTTGTTGATTATGATTCGTGAACCATCAGTGTTGACGTCATGCCATAAAAACATTTCAACAATGACGCAAGCCACCGCCAACTCAACCGTGGCTATGGCATACCATGCCCGAGGCCATGCCCGCGTGAGAGATGCAATGACCAAGTTGATCATCATTCCCCCAAGCAAAATAATGATCGGAGTAATCGCTAACCAATCAATGGCAGGATATTGCATCACTTGATCACCCATCAGCCCTCCTCCTCCTGGCCATGCTCTTCTTCAAGCAGTACCGGTGCAGGTGCCAGGTATCCAGTCTTTTCTTCCACGCGTTCAAGGATCAACTTCACGCTGGGTTCAATACGATCAAGCATTGGCTTGGGATACACGCCACAGAAAATGATCAGACCGATAAAGGGCAACAACACTAGACCCTCTCGCAAACGCAGTTCTTGGAAAGATGAGTTCGCTTCATCGGGCTCACCGTGAAACACTCGTTGATAGGCCCAAAGGAGATACAACGCTGCCAAGATGACGCCCGTTGCGGCCACAACGACCCACCAACGTGCCGTGTTGAAAGTACCAATCAAGATCAAGAATTCGCCAACAAAACCGTTGAGGCCCGGCACACCGATACTTGACAACATCACGACCATGAAAGCTGCCGCAAAAATCGGAGCGACTTTTTGCAGGCCTTTGAGTTCAGAGATCAAACGAGTGTGACGGCGTTCGTAAATCATTCCAACCAACAAGAACAAAGCACCTGTGGACACACCATGGTTGATCATCTGCATGACCCCACCGCCGACCGCTTCGGAGGTGAAAGCAAATGTTCCGAGAACGATGAAGCCAAGGTGGGCTACTGAGGAGTAAGCCACAAGTCTCTTGAGGTCCTTTTGCATGGTGGCGGCAACCGCCCCCCAGATAATTCCGATCACTGCCAGAGTGAGGAAAATCTCTCGACTCCATAATGCCGCCTCGGGGAATAGATAGACACCGAAGCGCAGCAGACCGTAGGTCCCAAGTTTCAACAACACACCGGCCAAGATGACCGATCCACCAGTTGGAGCCTGAGTGTGAGCATCAGGCAACCAAGTGTGGAGTGGGAACAATGGAACCTTGACTGCGAAGGCAATGGCGAAGGCGAAGAACAACCAACGACCAGTGCTGGCTGCGAAGTTGGCACCTTGCGCAATTTCAACCAAATCGAAACTGATGTGCCCGAGATCTTTCTTGGCCAATAACGCTGTCGTGACGATTCCCACCAACATAAAGGCGGATCCAACCATGGTGTACAAGAAGAACTTCGTCGCTGCGTAAATACGTTGGTCGTAACCCCAGCCACCGATCAAGAAGTACATCGGCACTAAGACAATTTCAAAGAACAAGAAGAAGAGGAAGAGATCAAGACTTAAGAAGGATCCCATCACGCCAGCCTCAAGCAACAAGATCCAAGCCAAATATCGTTTCTCATCATGATGTGGATCGCAACCCACGATGACAAGTGGAAACAGAATTCCTGTGAGCACGACTAAAAACAGCGAAATACCATCAACACCGACATGCCAACCGATGCCCCACGATGAAATCCACTGATGCTTGGAAGCAAACTGGTAACTCGCTTCGCCCGTGTCAAAAGATGCCAACATCCACAGACCGAGAGCACCCGTCAGAACTGACGACAACAGGGCAATAAGTTTGGTGATTTCTGGTCGACGCTGAGAACTCGCGAGGGTCAACAACGAACCGACTAGAGGCACAAGAATTAATGCTGTCAAAATCGGGAACGGCAAAGTAGCACCAGTTTCACTGGCGAATATTGAGATCACAGCATTACCCCTCGAACAAAGAACCACAGCAGAAGGGCAACAACACCAAGACCGACGGCCGCTGCATAACTTCGAACTGATCCATTTTGCGATTTGCGCAGGAAGCCACCGGATTGTTGAACAACCTTGCCGACACCGTTGACCGCACCATCAACAATCGTGCTGTCGGCCCAAGCCACACCTTCGAATGCTTTGCGACCAGGACCACCCATGAAGTTTGAGATTGCTCGATCGTAGAACCAGCCCTGAGCCATGATGTCAGGCTCAATAGCGGCAATCTTTTTCTTTGAATACACCAGAACCGAGAGCGCAATGCCAGTGAGCGCAACAATCACCGCGACCCCTAACAAAAGATATTTGTTTTCATAGGCCCACGTCTTATGGATATCAGCCTCACCAAATTCAATGACTGGTTCAAGCCACTTTTCTAAAAAGTGCGTCTTGCTGCTGAAAGGCAATTGCATCACGCCACCCACGACCGACAATCCCGCCAAAACCACTAGCGGAGCCAACATGATCTTCGGGCTTTCATGCGGTTTGAAATCTCCATGCGCCCCATGCTCTTCACTGTGATCGTTCCAGCGTGCCTCACCGAAGAAAACCATGATCACTTGGCGCGTCATGTAATAGGCGGTGAGTAACGCAGTAATCATGCCGACGACATAGAGAATCGGGCTCTTAGCGAAGGCGAATAAAAGAATTTCGTCCTTGCTCCAAAACCCAGCAAAAGGTGGCACACCAGCGATTGCTAACCAACCAATTATAAATGTCATCGCCGTCACGGGCATGAGTATTCGCAGCGCACCCATCTTGCGCATGTCCTGCTCGTGATGCATGCCGTGAATGACCGAACCCGAACCAAGGAACAACAACGCTTTGAAGAAGGCGTGAGTCACCATGTGGAAGATGGCCGCCACATAAGCCCCCGAACCAACCGCTAAAAACATAAAACCAAGTTGACTGACAGTTGAGTAGGCAAGAACTTTTTTAATATCCGTTTGAGTGACGGCAATAGTCGCAGCAAATAGTGCTGTACTCACCCCGACAATGGCGATGATTGTTGGAGCCCAACCGTACGCAACTGCCAAGACAGGATTGACACGGGTCATCAAGAACACGCCTGCGGTCACCATCGTCGCAGCGTGAATCAAAGCCGAGACTGGTGTTGGACCTTCCATTGCGTCGGGTAGCCAGATATACAATGGCAACTGCGCACTCTTACCACAGGCGCCGATGAACAACATCAGGGCGATCGCCGTGGCTGTCACCGCTGACAATGCACCAGATTCAGCAGCATGATTGATGCCGCCATAACTGAGAGTTCCCGTTGCTCCAAAAGCTAGGAACATCGCCATCATCACACCCCAGTCACCAACTCGGTTAGTGACAAAAGCTTTCTTGCCTGCGGTCGCCGCACTTTCTCGGGTGTGCCAGAAGGAGATCAAGAAGTAGGAGCAAGTTCCAACGCCCTCCCAGCCAAGGAAAGTCACAAGTAGGTTCTCGCCCAACACCAACATCAACATCGAGAACACAAACAAGTTGAGATACAAGAAGAACTTGGAGAACTTCGGATCACCGTGCATATACCCGATCGCGTACAGGTGAATCAACGAACCGATTCCCGTCACGAATAACGCCATAGTGATACTTAATGGGTCGGCCAAGAAGGCCAAGTCAACTTTTAAAGACCCGATCGGAACCCACGAGAAAGCAGTAAAAATATGGCGACGTTCTTCGGTGTTCTTTGAGAGCAACTCAAAGAACACCCCAACACTGACGGCAAAAGATCCACCGACCATGAGTGTGGCCAAAATGCCAGCCTTTGGTTCTCCAAGAATTCGTCCGAAAAGAAAAATCAAAACAAAACCAAGAAGCGGAAGCGCCGGTATCAACCAAATCAGATCAAGCATCGCCTACCCCTTAACCCTTCAACGCCGAAATATCATCGACATTGGCGCCTGGGCGCTTACGCATGATGGAGACAATGATGCCAAGTCCGACAACGACTTCAGCAGCGGCCACAACCATCACAAAAAAGACTGTCGTTTGACCACCGATGTCGCCCATGCGCTTGGCGAAAGCCACAAAAGACAAGTTGATGGCGTTCAGCATCAATTCAATGCACATGAACATCACTAACGGATTACGGCGAACTAAAACTCCGACGGTGCCGATACCGAAAAGTAACGCCGACAACACTAAATACCATGTCGTCGTTGGGGTTGCGGCAGAAATGAGAGCCGACATCATGAGGCCTTCTCCACAACAGGCTTCACGCGACGAGTCAGTAGCACAGTTCCCACGACGGCGACAACTAAGAGCACAGATGTGACTTCAAAGGCCACGACATAATCCCCAAACACACTGCGCGACAACTGACGAATATTCGAATCGGGATCAGCCATATCTGGGGTCACGAGTCCGGAGCCACGACTTGATACGACGTCACGTGATGCGACGACGGCAGCCGTCACTAAGCCAATGACACCAAGTCCAACGATCACTGCAAGTGGACGTTGCACCTTGAAAGGCTCCGTCTTAATATCTTCGGTGCGATCAACGCCAAGGAGCATGATCACGAATAAGAACAACACCACAATTGCGCCGGCGTACACAATGACCTGAACTGCCGCCAAGAAATGTGCTTCTTGGGCAACGAACATCACAGCCACGCCGAACAATGTGAGAATCAAACTGAGAGCCGCATGCACGGGGTGACTACGAACAACAACACCGATAGCACCAGCCAAAATCATGGCAGCAGCGACGACAAAGACAAAAAGTTCCATCAGTGTCCTGCTCCGTCGCTTTCATCTTGAGCAGGCTCAGGGGCACGAACGCCGTAGCCGAGCTCGCCGCTCCAACCGACAACACCTTCAAATGATGCATCGCCAGAGGAGGCTGTTGCCCGCAACCAACCAGAGGTCAAAATATCTTCACCCTCACGCCAGTCTTCCCACGGCAACTGCTGTGGCTTGCCATCATCACCGACAACAAGTTCGGCTTTTGTATAGATCGCGTCCTGGCGATTGGTAAATGAAAACTCAAACAACTTCGACTCCGTGATTGCCTCCGTTGGACAGGCTTCAACGCAGAGATCGCAGTGAATGCAACGCAAATAGTTGATCTCGTAGACAAAGCCAAAACGCTCACCTGGTGAGGTCGGATTTTCTGGATCATTATCCGCGCCACGGACATAGATGCACTTGGCCGGGCACACACCCGCGCACAATTCGCAACCAATGCATTTCTCCATACCGTCTTCGTAACGGTTCAAAACATGGCGGCCATGCAAGCGTTCGGGCTTAGGGGCTTTTTCATCGCGCTGCGGCTTGCCCTTTTTATTCTCACGACCACCTGAATATTCAAGGGTGACTTTATTGCGTCGACCCACCTGAGCCAGCGTGACGAGAAATCCTCCAAGGTAACCCATCAGAACATCGCTCCTTCACGTTCGCGGTTGGCTTTACTGACACGATTTGCTAACGACAAAATTCCCACGCACAGCAATAGCACAACAATGCAAGCAGCAATCACGACACCACGATTCCAATCTTCGTCCCGAGCAAGACGCAGAACGGCCATCAACATGAACCATCCCAGCGACGCAGGAATCAAGATCTTCCAACCAAGATTCATCAACTGGTCATAACGGAAGCGAGGCAATGTGGCGCGCATCCACACATAGATGTACAAGAAGACCACGATCTTGGCGATGAGCCACAGGGTGCCTTCCCATGCGCCAGGAATGCCAGGGATATCGAAGAGTCCTTGTGGTCCACCAAAGAACAGCGTGACAATGATGCCGCTCATGGTGATGGTGTTCATAAACTCAGCCAAGAAAAATAAGCCGAAGCGAATACCGGAATACTCCGTGTTGAAACCACCCACGAGTTCTTGCTCGGCCTCAACTAAGTCGAAGGGTGGACGGTTCATCTCAGCGGTGGCGGCGATCATGAAGATCACGAATGGGATGACACCCGTTGAGATGACGTGCCAATTCACAAAGTTTCCTTGGTGACCAACGATTCCACTAGTTGACAATGTGCCAGCCAACAAGATCACGGTAGCCACGCTCAAACCAAGAGCAGCTTCATAAGAAACCATCTGCGCTGAAGCTCGAACTGATCCCAACAGCGGATACTTTGAGCCACTTGACCAGCCCGCCAGCATGATGCCGTAAACCGCAATTGATGAAAGCGCCAACAACAGCAAAATGCCTACGGGAGGATCGGCTAACTGCACTCGTGTGGTGTGACCAAACCAAGTCACGAGTCCATCTTTACCGTTTGAGAAATCTCCACCGAGGGGAATGATTGACCACACCAAAAAGGCGGGAACGAATGCCAAGAAGGGAGCCAATCTGAAAACAAAACGGTCGGCACGTTCAGGAAGCAAATCTTCTTTGAAGAACAACTTTGTGCCATCTGCGAGAGTTTGCAAAAGGCCCCAGGGACCAGCCTTATTGGGCCCAATGCGGTTATTCATACCGGCGATTGCTTTTCGCTCAAACCACACCATCAACATCGTGGCTACTAGTCCGACACCAAAGACGACGACGACCTTCATCAAAATAATCAGCAAGGGCGCCCACATCAGACTGCCGATAGAAATTGGATCAAGTCCAAGTAGCGATGCGCTGGCGACCATTACAGAGTCTCCACATTCACATCATTGACTAAACGTGACGAATCAATCAGTTCACCGATATTCGCGCCAGTCAGCGCCCATGCCGCCCACACCGTTCCACGTACTACCGAGTCGTCCATCACAACTGGCATGACGATTGAGGTGCGGTGATTCGAGACTTTGATAGATGTTCCTTCGTCAACTCCAAGACTGCTGAAATCAAGTGGGTGCATATGCAATGCAGAACTTGGGGCAAGTCCCACCAAGGATGGAGACTGAGCGACGTTCGTGCCATTGTCGTACAACTTACGGCTGACGACTAATCGATATCCGAAACCTGAGTGAACTGGAACTTCCACAGCGATTGCGCCGTGTGCATGGGTCGCCGAACGACGGAGCAACACACCATCTGGATTCACGGCCAATGCAGCACGCGAAACATCGGCGAAACTCGCCACATTACGTGATAGTTGGGAATGAATTTCTTGCACCGATCCCAAGCCCAAATCACGGCCTAA
This sequence comes from Actinomycetes bacterium, assembly GCA_014190215.1. Taxonomy (GTDB): domain Bacteria; phylum Actinomycetota; class Acidimicrobiia; order Acidimicrobiales; family Ilumatobacteraceae; genus Casp-actino8. The sequence goes on from BJGB01000016.1 coordinate 20,499, forward strand.
CAACTCGCCAAGTTCTACAGCAATCATCCAATCGGGACGGGCTGTGCCGCGCGCGTTGACCTTGCGGTTGAGTTGTGTGACGCGACCTTCAAGGTTGGTCGTAGTCCCATCCTTCTCGCCAAAAGCGGCAGCAGGTAGAACGACCTCGCAACGTTGCAACGAAGGTGACATCGTGGTGTCAACAGCGATAATTTTCGGGACCGCTGCCAGGGCTTGACGAACAAGATGGGAATCGGGAACATCATTCATCGGATCAGCACCAACGAGGACCAAGCAATTGATGTCCCCGGCAATGGCCGATTGCAGAATTGAGCTTGTTGAACCCGTGGCCAATCCAGTTTCAATGGCTCCACGAATATTGCCACGACGTATGACCGGTAGGACCGTGGCCTGTGGTGCAATAGCTAGCACCGCATCAAGGGCAGCCATCGTGAATGAATCGTCTTCAGCTAAGTTTGACCGACCCACAACAACGACAACTGAGCCCTGAGCGATCTGAGTTGCTACCGCAGGATCGGTCAGCGTCTGCTGGATCACTGACACCTGACGACCCGGCTCATAACTGGCCGACTTCCAGGCATAGCGCGTCAGTCCAGTTTGCTTGGGCACAAACTCGATCAGTTTGCTGCGCTTCTTCTCTGACGCATCTCGCAAGCGCAAATACAAAATTGGTAGTTCTTCTTTGAGATCAGGAGACAGCAATAACACTGTCGTGGCGTTGGCGGCGTCATCAATAGTTGCTTGCGCGTAGCCAAAGAGCGACGTCGGTAACCCATCATCAAGTTGAGCGTCAACATTGCTGATACCTAAGGACTGTGCCAAAAGTGCCCACGCATAAGCATCTTCGTTCGTTCCACGAGCGCCACCGAGAATCGCCACACTTTGTGGACCCCCGTCTTTGATCGCTTGGGCGATAAGACTGGCTGCACTGGACAAAGCCACGCTCCACGATGTCGCAACAAGATCTCCGTCGGACCGCACCATTGGATTTTCAATGCGTTGGTCACTCTTTGTGGCCTCAAAGTTGAAACGACCTTTGTCGCAGAGCCACCCATGATTTACAGGATCGCTGTCGACACCTTGATAGCGCAACATTTCATCGCGGCTCGATTCAAGTGTGATGCGACAACCAACGGAACAGGTCGTGCAAGTGCTTTCAATCTTGGCGAGGTCCCACGGACGTGCCTTAAAGCGATATGGCTGAGCAGTCAGGGCCCCAACTGGACAAATCTGAACTGTGTTGCCAGAGAAGTACGAACTAAATGGCTCGTCTGGGAATGTCTGGATTTGTGTGTTATTCCCACGCGAGGTGAATTGGATCAATGCATCGCCAGCGACTTCGTCGGCGAAACGAGTGCAGCGATCGCACAAGATACAACGCTCGCGATCCAGCAACACTAAATCGCTAATCGGAATTGGCTTTTCATAATGTCGCTTCTCTTCAATGAAGCGACTTTCCCCTGGACCATGGCTAAAGGCCTGATCTTGTAATGGGCATTCGCCACCCTTGTCACACACCGGACAGTCAAGCGGATGATTGGCGAGGAGTAACTCGACGATGCCCTCTTGGGCACGTTTCACTTGATCAGTTTCGGTGCGAACAATCTGGCCTTCGCCTACCGAAGTCATACAACTGACAACCATCATCGGACCGCGCGGGCCTTCAACTTCAACGAGACATTGGCGACACATGCCAACAGAACTCATCCGTGGGTGATAACAGAAACGTGGAATGTAATCCCCACTGCGATCGGCCGCAGCAATAATCAATTCACCTTTACGCGCCACCACCGACTTGCCGTTGATGGACATCGTGATCGCATTGGGGTCGAGAGGTATCTCCACTTCGATATTTGGTTCGGTGGTGGTCATAACGCAGCTCCCACAGCAGTCACAGGAATGGTATGTCGTTTGACAATTCTCGCTTCAAACTCTTCGCGGAACAACACGAGGGCCGAGTTCACGGGCGCATACGCCGATGGTCCGACGAAACAAATGGTGTTCATCTTGTACGGGAAAGGAACCGCCGTCAGCCCCAACTTCTCATTGGATGCGTGGGGGAAATCTCCAGGGCAAATCGAAGTGCCAACTTCGATCAACTGCTCAAGATCGGCAGACGTTCCCTTACCGTCAACAATGCGACTCAAAATGCGCTCAAGCCACGTTCCACCCTCACGACACGGCGTACACTTTCCGCAAGATTCGTGAGCGTAAAAACGGGTAAGTGTCAAAGCGGCAGCCGGAATGTCAGTGGTCTCATCCATCACCATGATCGCTCCTGAACCGAGCATTGAACCTGCTGCGCCAACCTGGCTGCCCTCAAACGGAAGATCTAATTGATCGGGTGTGAACCAAGGTGCCGAGCCACCGCCAGGAACGAAGGCCTTGAGTTCGTTGTCGTCGCGAATGCCACCGCAGAATTCGTCTTTGTACAACAAATCTCGAAATGTAGTCACCCCATTGACGATTTCATAAACACCAGGGCGCTTGACATGACCACTCACAGCAACCATGCGCGTACCTGGAGATGTCTTAGTTCCAATCGCCGTGTAGGCCTCGGCACCATTGCACATCAGCCACGGCAAGTTCGCCAAGGTTTCAACATTGTTGACGATCGTTGGTTGACCATACAGACCATTTGCTGCTGGAAAGAAAGGAGGCTTCAATCGTGGCATGCCACGATTGCCTTCAAGACTTTCAATCAGCGCAGTTTCTTCACCAACAACATAAGCACCTGCACCCCAATGAAGAACGATGTCAACAGAAAAGTGTGTGCCCAAAATATTTTTACCGATATAGCCGGCTGTATAAGCATCGTTCAGCGCAACTGCGACTCGCTCTTGAGCAAGGGCCATCTCGCCGCGGATATACAAGAAACACTGCGATAAACCTGCCGCGTAACACGCAATCAGGCAGCCTTCAATCAATTGATGTGGATCGCGCTCCATCAGCAGACGATCTTTGTAAGTTCCTGGTTCACTCTCGTCGCCGTTGACCACGAGATAACGCGGGTAGACGCCTTGTGGAGTGAGACCCCATTTTGTTCCAGCAGGGAAACCTGCGCCACCGCGCCCGAGCACCGTAGCGGTTCGTACTTCGTCGTGCACTTCATTGGCTGGACGACTGAGCGCAGCGCGCAGACCTTGATAACCCTCAGTCGCCAAGTAACGCGTGAGCGTGTATGAATCTTC
>BJGB01000017.1 GCA_014190215.1 Actinomycetes bacterium
TAGTCGGTGACATAGCAGAGTAGGCATTCCTAATTGACGCATAAAGGGCATACCAAATTGCTCGAAGGTATCGGACAGAATGATGACTTGGGTCTTTTCGCGGAGCGCATCTAAGAATTCTCTAGCGCCTGGTAATGGCTGAAGGGTGGAGATGACCTGTGCAATGGCACTCATCGTCAAATCGTGTTCCGCAAGAAGTGCCAGTCGTTGGTGCATGAGTAAGTCGTAATTGGGTTCATCACGTGTGGTGCGACGCAACTGCTCAATCCCAGTCGCTTCAGCGACTGCAATCCAAATCTCAGGAACCATGACGCCCTCAAGGTCCAAGGTGACCATTGTTTGTTGGGCTTGCTTTGCGATTGCCATTTCTTAATTATCTCAGACTCGGTGGCCAAGGGTGGGGTTCATTGGATGTCACGGACTCATTGCTTCTGCGATTTTGCTCTGGAACCACATCAAACCGATTTCGTGACGTGGGCTCAGTGGGCCAGCCTCATAGATCCCGCTATTGAGATTCCTCTGTACTGCCTCACAAATCGATTGATCCTCGTCTAAGACAACATTTGACAAATCGACCATTCGGGCGATGCTCTCTGCAGAAGTATCGACGGAGAAATAATCATAAATGATCATTGTTCGGTCATGACTGAGAGGGATGATTCGTTCAACATTCATTCCGTCGGCGTAAATGTTCAAAGCCAAATTCGGAAAGCGAAAGAGCCATGCTCCTCCAGATGCTGACCCTTGAGTCGTGTCGCAAGTGTGCAAACAGAAGCTGGGCTCTGGTATTGAGACCTGATAGGTCGACATGTCCAAAGCCTTAGTCAGAGATGGATGAAGTAGAGGGACGTGGTAGCCCTCTAGGTAATTGTCTACGTAGGTTTTCCAATTGCAAGCAATCTCGCGCTGTATGCGTTGGGCATATGTGAAAGTCTCAATGGGATACTGGCTGATACGTTCGGGCAGTCCACCAAGTGATTGCAGTAGGGGAGCGGCATTAGGGTCCAGGCAAACAAAAACAAAAGGTCCCCATGCCTCGACAGAAATCTTTTTCAGTTTAAAGTCCTCGGTGCACAAAGGTTCTTCGTTGCCGAAATCCCGCGCTGACTTTAATGACCCGTCCCATGCAAAGGCCCAACCGTGATAACGGCACACTAGATTTCCCAACGTTCCGTTACCTGGCCAAGCGATAACGCCCGCACGGTGAGGACACACATTGTGGAATCCGATGATTTCGCCTTGTGGATTAACCGTCAGCAGAAGGTTCCATCCAGCGAGTTCGCCTGCGTAATAGTCGCCAGGCTTGAAGAGTTCTGCGGTTGTGCAGAACATGACCCACTCACGTGACCAGACATTGCGACGCTCATGTTCGTAGCCAAAAGGATCTCGGTAGTTTTCGGCTCGCAGGGCAATCTTCATAAATCCATATCCTTGGCGATGATGCTTTTCATGACCTCTGTCGTGCCACCGTAGATGCTGGTGACACGGGCGTCAGCGTAGGCGCGAGCGATCGGGTATTCAGTCATGTATCCATAACCGCCAAAGAGTTGAAGACACTTATCGGCAACGCGTTTTTGTAGTTCAGTGCACCAGTACTTTGCTTGTGCTGCTTGGGGTGCCGTCAGTGTTCCTTCATTGAGGGCCAGGATGCATTGATCCACAAAGGCTTGAGCAACATCGACTTCAGTGCGCTGTTCGGCCAAGACAAACTTGGTGTTTTGGAACTGTGAAATTGATTTACCAAAGGCTTGGCGTTCTTTGACATAGTCAACCGTCCAGCTAACACAGGCACGGGCCACTGCTACACCGCTGATGGCAATGGATAGGCGTTCTTGAGCGAGGTTAGAGGTCAGATAATGAAAAGCGTGCCCTTCCTCACCGATGAGATTCGCCAGAGGAACATCAACGTCGTTGAAGAAAAGTTCCGCGGTATCTTGACTGTGCATACCGATCTTGTCGAGATTGCGACCGCGTTCAAAGCCTGCCATCGAACGTTCAACAACCATCAAAGACATACCAGCGTGTCTTTGCGATGGATCAGTTTTCGCGGCGACAATCACAAGGTCAGAATTGATCCCGTTGGTAATGAAAGTTTTGGAGCCGTTGAGAATGTAGCGGTCTCCGTCGCGACGAGCAGTAGTAGCAATTCCCGCTAAGTCGCTTCCAGTTCCTGGCTCTGTCATAGCGATTGCGGTGATCAGTTCTCCGCTGGCAATCCCGGGTAACCATCGGGCCTTTTGTTCATCGTTGCAGATATCGGTGAAATATGGAGTAGTGATGTCGTTATGTAATGTGAGACCTTGGCCGGCTCCACCTATTCCGGCGTACGCCAATTCTTCAGCAATGACAGAGTTGAAACGAAAGTCATGACTTCCGCCACCGCCGAATTCTTGTGGAATCGCCATACCGATAAAGCCGTTGTCTCCAGCCTTCTTGTACAAAGATCGTGGGGCTATTCCCTCGGCTTCCCATTTCAGATAATCAGGAGTGATTTCTTGGGCGACGAAGCGACGAAAACTGTCGGCAAATGCCACATGGTCATCGTTGTATAAGGAGCGTTTCACACCTCCTATTCTGCCCCTAAGCCCAGCCTCCCGCATAGGCGACGAACTGACCAGTCGTAAATTGGCTACTGCCATCAAGGAAAACCATGCAGAATGCAGCGAATTCGCTCATTGTGCCTAATCGCCTCATTGGCACTTGCGCCTCAATCTTGGCTCGAACATCTGGGTCATTGGCCCCAGAGGCAGCGAGGAAGCCTGGGAAGTCCATGAAATTGGTACCGACAGCATTGACTTGAACCCCAGTGCGGGCGATCTCATCGGCGACATTCTTGACGAGCATGGATGCACCGGCGCGCGCCGCCGAATACAAAGGCGCTCCTGGGGTCGGGCGGGCAGCGGAGGCGCTCGTGATCACGAGGACTTGGCCTGAGCCTTGAGCAATCAGATTGGGTACCACTGCGCGCATGAAGTTATACGGTGCTTCAATACAGCCAACGAGAACAGAGCGGAGTTGTTCTAATTCTGAGTGCACAAAACGTCCAGTGATGATCTCGCCTGAGAACATCACTGCCGAGTCGATGCGTCCAAATCGCGTCATTGCCGCCTCTACGAGCTTGTCCGAGGCTGTCGGATCTGCGAGGTCACGAACACCGCTGACAACCTCGACGAGGGTTCCAGAAGCGGCGAGTTCGTCAACGAGATCAGGCTTTGCGCCTCCTAAAACCAAATTAAATCCGCGTCTAGCCAACTGGCGAGCCAGTTCCGGACCTACATAGAAGTTGGCGTCGGCGATAACCGCCGTTGGTCGGGAATTTTGATTTGATTTTTCGGACATATGACGAGGGTAGGTAGTGTCAGGGCTATTGTCAATACCATGAAGGATTACGAAGGCTTCCAAGGGTCAATCGGGCGAACTTATAAAGATTCCGTTCCTGACTGGCCGCAGCGTCCACATCCCGGTGAAAGTGCACCCAATGTCATTGTGATCCTTTTTGACGACCTCGGGTTCTCTCATTTGGGCTGTTATGGATCCACCATTGATACCCCCAACATTGACCTTCTCGCTGCACAAGGTTTGCGCTACACAAACTTTCACGTGACTCCTTTGTGCTCGCCGACTCGGGCCGCGCTCTTGACTGGAAGAAACCACCATGCAGTCGGAATGCGCGGGGTATCCAACTTCAGCAGTGGTTTTCCGCACATGCGCGGACAGATTTCAAATCACGCCGCCACGATTGCTGAAGTCGTTCGAGATCAGGGATACGCAACTTTTGCGCTCGGTAAATGGCATTTGTGTCCCATGGCTGATGCTTCGCCGGCAGGCCCTTTCGATCAGTGGCCATTGCAACGTGGGTTTGATCGTTTCTATGGCTTCCTCGATGGTGAGACAGATCAGTTTCATCCTGATTTGGTGTACGACAATCATTGGATTGAAGCACCCGGACGCCCCGTTGATGGATATCACCTATCTGAAGATTTAGTTGATCACGCAGAGCAATTTATGCATGACTCACTCAGTGTGCGGCCGGATCGTCCGTTCTTCATGTACCTTGCCTTTGGCGCGACCCACGCACCACACCAAGCCCCCGCTGCATATATGGAGAAGTATCGCGGAGCCTTCGATGAAGGTTGGGATGTGATGCGTGACCGTTGGTTTAAGCGTCAACAAGAACTCGGTTTACTACCGACTGGTACTGAATTAGCACCCCGAAACCCTGGTGTCGAAGCATGGCAAGATCTTTCAGATAATCAACAGCGTCTGGCTTGTCGTCTCCAAGAAGCGTACGCGGCCTTCCTTGATCACACGGATGTACAAATTGGGCGGTTACTTGAATCTCTGCATCATCTAGGGGTGGAAGACAACACGATGATTGTTCTCTTGTCGGATAATGGAGCCTCGCAAGAAGGCGGACCTTTCGGCGTTTTACACGAAATGAAATTCTTCAACATGATGATCGAAATGCCAGATGAGGCAATTCATCGGATTGAAGAAATTGGTGGACCTCATAGTCATAGCAACTACCCATGGGGTTGGTCGCAGGTGGGCAACACGCCTTTCAAGTTCTATAAGCAAAACACGCATGAAGGCGGAATCCATGTGCCTCTTATCGTGAAATGGACCAAAGGAGTGCAGGACTCTGGCGGGTTGCGAGATCAGTTTCATCATGTCAATGACATTGCTCCGACTATTTATGAGGCGATCGGAATTACTCCCCCCGATGTGTACAGGGGTTTGGAACAAATGCCGATTTCCGGTGTTCCGATGAACTATTCGTTTGACGAAAAAGATGCCCAGACCACGAAACTGATTCAGTATTACGAAATGGTCGGCCATCGAGGCATCTATTTTGCAGGCTGGAAAGCGGTCACGCGGCACACACCAGGTGTCTCATTTGACGACGATGTGTGGGAGTTGTATCACATCGAGCACGATCGCTCGGAGACTGTGAACTTGGCGGAATCTCAACCGGAGCGTCTACAAGAAATGATTGCGCTGTGGTGGGAGGAAGCGGAAAAAGAGGGTGTCTTGCCTCTCGATGATCGTGGGCTTGAACTGTTCTCAATGAAATTTGCTGATCGCACTCCGCATCCTGTGTCGCGTAAATATGTGTATCGCCCTCCTATGTCGCCATTGCCGACGCAGGTATCGGCATCAGTGGGTGGACGAAGTTGGGATTTGGACGCCAAGGTACGTCGCAAAGATGGCCAGAATGGCGTGATTTATGCGACAGGTACCGAGAATTCTGGTTTCAGTTTCTTTGTGCACAATGACCATTTACTTTTTGATTACAACGTTTTCGGCGAGCACCTCGTGGTTGAATCTCCTCAGAAACTTTCGGGTGGAGAAGTGATGTTGAGTCTCAAATTCCGCCGTACAGGCAAGGGTGGAGATGTCACAATATTTGAGAACGGTATCGAATTGGCGAAGATGGACCTGCCATTTGTGATGAGAATGATTTCAAGCGTCGGAAGTTCAGTTGGCTACGACCACGGGTCGCCAGTTGCAGCCGAATATAGCGATCGGGTTGACGGATATCATTTCGAAGGTCGAATTGATTTCGTGGAGATTAATTTGATCTCGTCTCGGCCCGACGCAGAGACTGATGGTGCTCGTGCCCGAGCCGAAATGGGTAGACAGTAAAGACTTCTATTGTGTCTGCAGATTGAATCTCAGGATTTCAGTTCCGGCGCTTTGCGTGACGGAATAAGTATCGCCACAGGGGATAACGATTGTTGAACCAGAGTTTAAGGCATGTGATCCGTTTTCATTCGTAATCACTGTCGCAGAACCCTGTAAAACGAAGAGGAATGTGAGCTGTTTTTCAGCGACGAATGTGGATGGCCAAGAAGCCACCGAATCACCTGTGATGATGCAGACGTCTGCAAGACCCTGTGTTGCTTGGTGGATTTTGGTATCAGTAATCAGCGCTTGCTCACCGAAGGGCGTCCACGTGGCCTGAGACGCTACGTGGTGAATGAAGGAATGACCGGACCAAGTGCGCGCAGGATTGATGGCTACTGATGGTAGTTGGGTGAGGGGATCGGCATGGGTGAGGTGTTCGGCAGGATATCCGATTTCTAAAACCTCAAGATTGTCTGAACATTCCAGCACCCGATGGCGAATCGTTGGTGGTTGGATGACGCAATCGCCTGCACCGAGTACAAATGAATCGCCCTGATCCTCGTACAACACACGCACCCAACCGGAGCGGCAGAAAATCAGTTGAAATAAGACCTCATGAAAGTGCACATAGTCAGGCACAGGACCGGCGTTATCAATTCTGATGCTCGACGCTATGACAGAGTTGCCTTGTCGATCCGGTATGAGGTCGCGATACATCATTCCAGCGCGACCAGTACCCCATGAATCAGTTCCGTCCTGATGAGTAATGACTAGAGCGGATGCCAAGGGTGGAACGATCATTTCCTCGTTTGAGCTGACACATTCAATGATGGTTCCGTTGGGCGCAGTGAGGGTGCTGTGCAGCAAAGGACTCCCGTGTGGGAGCGAGATTCGTAAGACAGCCATTGGGGTTGAGCCGGGTTGAAGGTGAATCCGCAAGCCATGACCAACAAGTGTGGCATGTGTCGGACCGTCGGCTGGATGGATTGTCTGCACCCGAAATCCGAGCACCTCGGTATAAAAATTCAAGGTTGGAGCTAAATCGATACACCCAATGACGACACCAGCGGAAACAGGTTCTAAATCCTTGTCAGACACACCCAAACTTTATACCGACAATCTCAATTCTCGTAGGCGGAGTGCTGACGGTCTCTCGTGAGTGCGCGATAGTTGTATCTGACAAAAGGGGTGGTGAAGTGTTTCAGGCGACGGATGCGGAGATAGATGCTGGGTTACAAGAGGCGCAACTGATTGCGGTTTTGCCAACCCTGGCGTACCTCACAGGTGACCTCACCCTGCTGCGTCCAGAACTAATTTCGCAACCGTTATTGGCTGCCCAACCTCAGGGAGGCCTGACCGCAGAGCAGCAAGAAGCGATTCGGCTTCTCGCGCGTCAAACGCTGATCAAGTTCCGTGACTCGGGTGGAGTGAGCCGCCATCAATGTTCACAGTCAGAGATTCAGGACATCATGTCCTACACAGTTGGTGCGTTCGTGAGCGATGACTATGTCCCATTGATGATGGAGGAATTGTCCGTCACTGGTGAGGATTTACGACAGCCCAAGTGGTCTCGCGAGGACATTGCCCCTCATAGGAGTTTTAAGGTTCTCATCGTGGGTGCTGGAATGTCCGGCATACTCGCGGGTTATCGCTTGAAGCAAGCAGGTATCGACTTTGAAATTTTAGAAAAGAACGCCGATGTTGGTGGAACGTGGTTGGAAAATACGTACCCAGGGTGTCGGGTTGATTCTGCTAACCATGTGTATAGCTATTCATTTGCGCAACGTTCTGACTGGCCGTTGCATTTTTCAACGCAAGATGTCTTACTTGAGTATTTCCGTGGCTGTGTTGAGAAGTTCAATCTCGTCACATCCATACAGTTTCAGACTCAGGTCAAGGAAATGGAATGGGTTGAAGCAGAGTCTGTGTGGCGCGTCAGCGTCCAGCGTGGTGCTAATGGTCCGATTGAAGTGCTGCATGCGCAGGCGGTCATTAGCGCAGTGGGACAACTCAATCGACCGAAGATGCCGTTAATCACAGGTCGTGAGAATTTTTCTGGGCAATCTTTTCACTCAGCAAATTGGCCAGACTCTCTCGATCTCACTGGAAAAAGTGTTGCAGTTATCGGCACAGGCGCGAGCGGTGTGCAACTCATCCCGGAGGTTGCCAAGGTTGCAAAGACCGTGAGCATCTATCAACGGACACCGCCGTGGCTGACGCCGATAGCTCATTACCACGACAAGATTGGGCCAGGGCTGCAGTGGCTCTTTCAAAACATTCCTGCCTATGCGCAGTGGTACCGCTTCCTGCTCTTTTGGCGAACCACTGAAGGTGTTTTGGCCTCCTGTGTGGTTGATCCAGATTGGTCTGATGGTGAGGCCTCAGTAAGTGCCGCTAACCGGCATTTACGAGATCGGTTACTTCTCTACTTTGATGCAGTCTTCGCTGATCGTCCTGATTTGTATGAGAAAACTGTTCCTAAATACGCTCCATTCTCCAAGCGTGTTGCTCTTGATAACGGTTCTTGGGCTGCCTGTCTACGAAGCGACCATGTTGAACTCATTACGGACCGCATTGACCACATTGAGAGTTCTGGAATAGTTGACGCTGAAGGCAACTTGCGCGCCGCCGATGTGATCATTTACGCAACTGGGTTTGAGGCATCTGACTTTCTCACTCCGATGCGTGTCGTCGGTCGTGATGGGGCCGACCTACACAAGATGTGGAATGGCGAAGCGCGCGCTTATCTCGGTATCACTATTCCTCATTTCCCAAACTTTTATTGCATGTATGGTCCAAACACAAATATTGTCGCTAATGGCAGCATCATCTTTTTTTCAGAATGTGAAACTCATTACATTTTAGGTTGCATTGAAGAGATACTCCGTTCAGGGGACAGTTCGTGGGATATCAAAGTGGACGTTCATGACCGATTTAACGAACGTGTTGATCAAGGTAATAAAAATATGGCGTGGGGCGCGGTCAGCGTCAATAGTTGGTATAAAAATTCATCTGGAAGAGTTGCTCAAAACTGGCCATTTACGATGCTTGAGTATTGGCAGTTGACGCGACGTCCCGAGACGAGTGATTACCTCAGGACACACTGACGTTATGCCCATTTTTCTCGTCGGGGATTGCTCCGTGTACTACGAAGTCCTTGGGACTGGACAGCGGATGATCTTCCTCAATGGCTCAGGGTCGAATATTGAAGCAGTTCGTCCTTTGATCGGCACCCTCGGGAAATACGGTGAGGTGGCAATTCATGATCAGAGGGGTTTGGGTAAATCATCCGTGCCCAATGGCCCGTACAGCATGGCTCAATACGCTCAAGATGCCTTGGCCCTAGCCGATCATCTTGGATGGGAAACATTCGCCGTCTGTGGAATGAGTTTTGGGGGAATGGTCGCACAGGAACTAGCGGTCTCTGCACCACAGCGAGTTGAACGCCTCGCTCTGCTGTGTACTAGCGCAGGCGGCGCCGGTGGAAGTTCGTATCCACTTCATGAATTGGAAAACCTATCTTTTCATCAACGTCAGGAGATTTATCCGCGTTTGCTTGATGAGAGATTCACAGAAGAGTGGTTTGAGTCCCATCCCAATGATCGGGTCTACGGGAAGATCGTCGAGCAAACGATTGATGCTGAAAAACGACGTGGAGAGATTCTTCAGTTGGAAGCGCGAAAGAATCATGATGTCTGGGATCGTTTGCACCGCATCTCGTGCGCAACTCTGGTGGCCTCGGGGAAATATGACGGCATTGCTCCGCCCGCAAATGGGTGGGCGATAGCGAGTCGTATCGCAGGCGCAAAATTTGAGGAGTATGAAGGTGGACACCTTTTCATTATTCAAGACAAACGCGTGCTTGTGGACCTTATAGAATTCATTTTTCATTCAGAGCGCGGAGATTCTTGATATGAGCCAGGTAACAACAGAAATCACAGGTGGAATGCGATTTGATGGCAAGGTCATCGTGGTGACTGGCGCAGGACGAAATCTCGGCCGTGAATATGCTCTCGCGTTTGCTGAGCGTGGCGCATGCGTTGTGGTGAATGATCTTGGGGTTGGCATTTCTGACTCCGATGGAGATGCCGCTCGGCCGTTAACGAATCCCGCCGATGACGTGGTCGCCGACATTAGATCTGCCGGTGGTCAAGCGGTCGCTAATTATGATTCAATTGCCACCCCAGAAGGTGGTCGAGACATCGTCGGTTGTGCATTGGATGTATTCGGTCGTGTTGATGTGATCGTGAACAACGCGGGTCAAGTTCGGATGGCTCCATTTGAGGATTTTCCAGAAGAAAGTATTGATGCGCTGATTAATACCCAGCTTCGGGGAACACTGAATGTCAGTCGTCCTGCGTGGAAGTGGATGAAAGCACATGGCGGAGGTCGGATCGTCAATGTCTCATCGGGGGCAGCTTTCGGTGGAGTGCCGAACGGTTCGGTGTATGCGATGACGAAGATGGGTGTGATCGGTCTGACTCGTGGCATGGCGAGTGAAGGGGCACCCTTTGGTATTGCCTGCAACGTTGTCGTGCCGTATGCGAAAACTCGATTGGGTACAAGTTTCGGACCGATTCCATGGTCACCCGAATTGGGAGAGTGGTTGAGTCCCTCGTTGGTGGCGCCACTTGTGGTGTGGTTGAGTCACAGCGAATGCCCCTTGAATGGAGAGACTCTCAGCGTCGGCGCTGGTTGGCAGGCTGGAATGAACATCTCCATGGCCGCTGGTTATTCAGACCGGGACTGCACGGCTGAGTCGATTCAAGAAAACCTTGAGATGCTCATGGGCGAGCCACACTCGCCAGTCACAGCTTTCTCGTCGAGCGCGATCAAAAATCTGTTAGGCGGATTTCGTATTCCAAAGTCGGAGATGTGATTTGTGGATCAGATGAACGAATTGGGTTTTTACACCCTTCCAGGAGCACCTAAGTCACCGCAGGATCTTCTGCAGGAGGTACGAAGGGGCGAGGAACTTGGTTTGGGATCTTGTTTCATTTCGGAGCGCTTTAACATAAAGGAAGCCGTGACGCTCTCGGGAGCCGTGGGCGCTGTGTCAACCAATCTCGGCATTGCGACAGCGGCCACTAATCACAACACGCGACATCCGCTCGTGACGGCCTCGTATGCAACTACGATGCATCGACTGACCGGCGGAAGGTTTTGCCTCGGCATCGGTCGAGGAATTGCTCCCTTGTTCGCTGCGTATGGAATGCCGAAAATTACTACGGCACAAATGGAGGATTTCGCGCAAGTGATGAAGCGCCTGTTCGCAGGTGAGGTCATCTTGGGTCACGATGGGCCTTTGGGAAAGTTTCCTGTCCTCGCTTTGGATCCGAGTTTTAGAGAAGACATTCCACTCGGCATTACGGCGTTCGGTCACAACACTCTCGAACTTGCTGGACGGGCATTTGATTGTGTGATTTTGCACACATTTTTCTCTGATGAGACGACACGGCGTTGTGTGAAGACGGTTAAGGATGCGGCCGAAAGTGCCGGGCGTGATCCGAGCAAGGTGCGTGTATGGTCCTGCTTCGCAACCATTGGGGATCACATCGCTCCTGATCTTCGTTTGAAGAAGACTGTCGGGCGCCTCGCCACCTATCTGCAGGGTTACGGTGATTTGATGGTTTCCACCAACAACTGGGATCCCCAGGTCTTGCAACGTTTTCGCGATGATGATTTTGTCAAGTCTTTTCGGGGCGCTCTAGATGGTGCGGCGAGCACCGAGCAACTGGAGCACATCGCTTCCCTTATTCCTGATGAATGGTTGGATTCGGCGGCCATGGGTTCGCCAGCACAATGCGTGCAGAGCATTCGTCAGCAGTTTGACTTGGGTGTTGACGGCGTCATCCTGCATGGAGCGACCCCCGACGAACTTGAACCAATTATTCTCGAATACCGGCGCACACGACAAGCCGAACTGTTCAAACATCTATCTGCGAACCCAGGAGGATGATGTGCCAACGTGTTCGAACGGCCAAGTGTCGCTGTATTACGAAACCCTTGGAGATGTTTCTCAACCCACTCTTGTGTTGGTGAACGGTTTAAGTAGCCAGTGCATCAGTTACCCAGAAGAATTTTGTGGACTATTCGTTGATCAAGGCTTTCATGTGATCAGGTTTGATAATCGTGATGTAGGACTTTCAAGTGATGGCCCAGAAGGATATTCATTGTCAGATATGGGAAATGATGTGTTGGCGATCTTGGATGATCTCGGCATTGCATCAGCCCACCTTTTTGGCATGTCTTTAGGTGGGATGATCGTGCAAACTGTGGCTATCAATTCGCCTCATCGGGTGAGATCGCTGATTTCGATGATGTCGACCACTGGAGATCGCGATGTCGGTCAGGCTTCAGCCCAAGCCGCAGCATTATTAATGACTCCTGGATCAACTCAACGAGAGGAAGCGGTGGCAAATCATCTCGCTGGTCTGCGGGTTTGGGGGAGTCCTGAACATTTTGATGAGATGGCAATATCTGAGTTTGCCCATCGGATGTACGAACGGGCGTGCCGTCCACAGGGTGTCGTTCGACAGTTTCGTGCATTGCGGCGTGATGGCAGTCGCTCGCAACGGCTTTCTCAGATCAATACGCCCACTTTGGTGATCCACGGCACTTCAGATACCTTGATTGATATCTCTGGTGGCAGGCGCACAGCTGAAGTCATCGGTGGAGCCAAATTTCATTCCGTTGAAGGTATGGGTCACGACTGTCCGCCTCATTTTTGGGATGAAATTGTTGGCGTAGTGACGGCTCACGCACAAAAATCTGACAAAGTAGGGTACTTATGACTCAAACCCCGCCTGTTGCCGATTGGTCGTCCGACTACGACATCTTTGATCCTTCGTATGTCAATGACCCGTACAGCATTTGGGCTGTTTTACGTGATGAGTGCCCGATCGCACATACGGATCGTTGGGGAGGCTCGTGGTTGCCGACTCGCTATGAGGATGTCACGGCGATTGCCCGCGATATCGAAAAGTTTCCTTCTGGCTATGGCATCGGGGTTCTACCTGTCGCCCCAGCCTCTGGCGGCTCAGAGCAACCTATGTTGCTCCCATATGGTGTTCCTCCGATTAGTTCGGATCCGCCTCTCCATACGTGGACAAGGCGTTTGCTACTGCCTTGGATGAGTCCGCAACGAACCGAGACCTATGAAGCAATGACTCGTGATTTGTGCAACCGTCTGATCGATGGCTTTATCAAAAACGGTTCGGCGGATGCGGCCGTTGATTACGCCCAGCAGATTCCGGTGCGCGTGATTGCGCACATTCTTGGTGTACCTGAATCGATGAGTGAAACATTCACTGGTTGGGTGCGCGATACCCTGGAGTTTGCATACGATGAAGAACGCCGACGCCGAGGGGTTATAGGAATCGTTCAATTCTTTGTAGAAGCCCTCAAAGAGCGCCACGAGAATCCAGGTGACGATCTTATTTCTGAATTGCTCATGACCGATGTTGACGGAGAGAAGATTGATGAGGGTGTCATCCTTGGGATGTGCGGATTATTGCTCATTGCTGGAGTCGACACGACTTGGTCCTCTATCGGTAGTTCCTTGTGGCATATCGCTAGCCACCCTCACGATCGGCAACGACTCGTCAACGAACCGGACCTGATGCCGACTGCAGTTGAAGAATTACTGCGAGCGTATTCGCCAGTAACGATGGCCCGACGCCTTGGAGAGGATAAGGAATACAACGGCTGCCCGATGAAAAAGGGTGAACGAATCCTCATGAATTTCCCGGGTGCCAATCGTGATCCTGAAATATTTGAGAATCCCGATGAAGTGATTCTGGATCGCCAACATAATCGCCATGTGGCCTTCGGAGCAGGCATTCACCGGTGCGCTGGCTCAAACTTGGCGCGTATGGAGTTGCGAGTCGCCATTGAGACTTGGATTCAACGAATTCCAGATTTTGAAATCGCTGATGCTGGTGGAGTGACTTGGGCTGGTGGCCAGGTGCGGGGACCACGCCTCTTGCCCGTACGTTTTCCATCGCAAGGATAAAGAAGATGGCGGGTGACTTGACGCAGATCACGGCACCTATGCAAGGGACAGTGATACAGATTGCCCCCGAAGGAACGATTGTGGGTCGTGGGCGACCGTTAGCGATTCTTGAATCGATGAAAATGCAACATGACATCATCTCGGATATCGATGGTCGCGTCGAATCAGTAAGCGTTGTACTTGGAGAAACTGTCAAAGCCGGACAGTTGCTGTGTACTTTGAGTGTCGTTCAAGCACCTGTGCAAGCAGACGAGGAAATCACATCGGTGTCTTCAGCGAGGCGCGACCTCGAAGAGGTTAATGATCGCCATCAGTTGGGGCTCGATGAATCCCGCCGTGTGCAAAGTGAGCGTCGTCATGGGCAAGGGCGTCAAACTGCGCGCGAAAATCTGGCCTTGCTGGTTGATCCTGGCTCATTCGTGGAATATGGCCCCGTCGTGATCGCAGCCCAACGCCGACGTCGTTCAATTGATGACTTGATTGCGCACACTCCTGCTGACGGCCTTGTGGGTGGTCTAGCGAGCATTAACGGAGATGTATTTCCTGGCCACGAATCACGGGCGGTTGTGATGTCCTACGACTATGCGGTTCTTGCGGGAACTCAAGGATCACAAAATCATCGCAAAAAAGATCGTCTTTTTGATGTAGCGGAGCGTTTGCAGTTACCGATTGTGTTCTTCGCCGAGGGTGGAGGAGGGCGACCAGGAGACACAGATGCTCCCGGAGTTTCAGGGCTAGATTGTTGGGCCTTCCATGACTTTGCGCGACTATCTGGTTTGGTTCCCTTGGTAGGGATCACCGGCGGTTACTGCTTTGCTGGCAACGCTGCGCTTCTTGGTTGCTGCGATGTCGTGATTGCCTGCGAAGGGTCAAATATTGCAATGGGCGGTCCAGCCATGATTGAAGGTGGCGGACTAGGAGTTTTTGATCCCAAAGAAATCGGTCCTCTTGAGATACAAAGAGCAAATGGAGTAGTGGACATTGTTGTGGGAGATGATGCTGAAGCGGTTGAAGTGGCGAAGAAGTATCTCAGTTATTTCCAGGGTGTGCTGCGGGAATGGACTGAACCTAATCAAACTTTATTACGCGAGGTGATTCCCGTTCATCGAGTCAAGGCCTACGACGTCCGTGCTGTGATCAACTTGTTGTTCGATGTTGATTCGGTTTTAGAAATTCGTCGAGAATTTGGGTTAGGTATGATCACCTCTTTTGCCCGTGTGCAAGGTCAATCGGTAGGAGTCATCGCCAACAATCCCAACTTTCTTGCTGGCGCCATTGACAGCGATGGTGCGGATAAAGCTGCGCGATTTATGCAACTTTGTGACGCTTTTGATATACCCATCGTGACGCTTGTTGACACCCCAGGAATGATGGTTGGACCAGATGTTGAACGAACGGCGTTGGTTCGTCATTGCAGCCGTTTATTTGTGACTGGCGCCAATCTCACCGTGCCCGTCATCTCGATCGTATTGCGAAAAAGTTACGGCCTTGGAGCGCAAGCGATGATGGCTGGAAGTACCAAATCACCACTTGCCTGTGTGGCCTGGCCAACGGGTGAATTCGGAGGAATGGGTCTTGAAGGTGCGGTGCGACTCGGATTCAGAAAAGAACTCGACGCTATCGCTGATCCCGAAGAACGTGAAGCGACGTTCAGAAAAATGGTTGATCGAATGTATGAAAGTGGAAAAGCCTTATCAGTCGCCACACATTTTGAAATTGATGATGTGATTGACCCCGCTGATTCTCGGAAATGGATCAGTGCAGTTCTGTCATCGGTGAAAAGTGCAACACGAACTGGTAAAAAGCGAGCAAATATTGACACTTGGTGACATTGCGGTGACTTATCGGATGGGATTTATAGGGGTCTCGGTGTGTTGAGAGCAGTCACATTGTCAAGCAGGATTCGCCGTTGATCTTGAGGCGAAAATGCTTTGAGTTCCGAAACATAATCAAGTGGGTTTGGCATCCCCTCAATATGGGGCCAGTCGCTTCCAAAAATCACATGATCTGTACCCATAATTTCGGAGACTTGTTGAACATCATCTTCCCAAAACGGATTAATCCACCAGTTTTGGCGTAACGATTCAACTGGATCCTCTGTGAAATAGCGGGGCATCTTCTTCGCCGTTGAAGTTAACTTCGTGCAGGCGTCGGCCAAGAAACTGGAGCCATTCTCTACTGAAGCCATGCGCACATTTGGGAAGCGGTCGAATAGTTTTTCGAAAATTGAGGAGATGATGAAATCTTGTGCGGCTCGTTCAATATTGAAGGCCTTGATACTGGGCTTCCAGCCAACACCGCTGAATTGAGCCGAGAAGGAGTCGTTGGCGTAACCATTGCTAGAGTTGCCACTGTCGCCAGCATGAATCACTACTGTGATTCCCGCTTCATTGACCCTCGCCCAAAATGGGTCGTAGATGGTGTCGAAAGGTGTTCTTTGTCCGTGTGCAGTCGTCGGCGCGGCAGCACGCATCACGACGACTCGTGCGCCTTGCGCCAATGCCCAGTCAAGTTCGTTGCAGGCCCATTCGGGTGAAGCCAGCGAGATGTAAGGACCAGCAAAGATTCGGTCTTGATAATCGAAACCCCAGTCTTCCGCTAACCAACGATTGAAAGCGGTGAACATAATTCCTACGCCCTCTGGATCGTGCTTGAGAATTTCCTCGTAGAGCATGCCCAATGTTGGGAATAACCAGATCTTGGAGATGCCTTGGCGATCGAGGGTGGCAATGCGGGCATCATGATCGCGGTATTCGGGGCGAATAGGTTCACGTTGAGTCAGGAACTCGATGGGGTGTTTGCCGTCGGGATTACCACGGAAGTAATCGTGCATCGCTCCTGCGGGAGAAATCGGGTCAAAGGTCGGATTAGTCACAACACGACTGACCTGACCCCCAATCACTTGGTATTGGCGCCCCTCTATTTGTGCCCACTGCACACATCGCGGACCATTTTTCGGATCAAGATGGCGGGTGAAGGCATCAATTGCCTCGTAGTAATGGTTATCGCAATCGAAGGGTACAAAATCCAGTTCCGCGGTCATGGCTTAATGGTACGCCAGAACGACCTGATACGCCTATCGTATGGTCGTGGGGAACGAATTTTCAGAATCTCAACCGTTGCCCAAACATGTGGTTGTTGTTCTCCTTGACAGCCTGAATCGGCATCTTTTGGGTGCTTACGGCGGATCAGAGTTCACAACCCCGCACTTGGATCGTTTCGCCGCAGATGCGCTCGTCTTTGATCGGCATCACACAGGATCTTTGCCCTGTATGCCGGCACGCCATGATCTGCTTGTTGGAGCCTTGGATTTCCCCTGGCGTCCTTGGGGATCGGTGGAGATTTGGGAAGACGCGATTACGTATTCGCTGCGCGCTGCGGGCGTAACAACGATGCTTATTTCAGATCATCCGCACCTTTTTGAAGTTGGTGGCGAAAATTATCACACGGATTTCACGGCTTGGGAATATGTGCGTGGGCATGAGAATGATCCTTGGAGGACTCGCCCAGATACATCGTGGGTTGGTGCTCCGGCTTTACCAGTCAGGGATCCGTGGCGTGGTCACTACAACTATCAGGATTCACGAACCTGGTTTAAAAGTGAAGAGGATTTTCCGGGTCCACAAACAATGCGCGCCGCGGTGAATTGGCTGGAGACAAATGGCGGACATCATGAGCGCTCTTTATTGGTTATCGACGAGTTTGATCCCCATGAACCCTTTGACACTCCCGAGCCATGGGCTTCCCAGTATCGCCAAGATGAAAATGATCCGTGGCTGATTTGGCCCCCCTATGTCGTCAACGGTGTCGCCGATGGGTTCCTGACGGAACAGGAGGGTCGCGCTTTAAGGTCCGCCTACGGTTCCAAATTATCGATGATTGATCATTGGTTTGGGCGTCTGCTTGATGCGGTGAATGCCTCACCAGATGCTCACGACACAGCAGTCATTGTGTGTACGGATCACGGCCATTATCTTGGCGAAAAAGATGTGTGGGGCAAACCTGGTTATCCGATACATGACACTTTGGGGCATATTCCGTTGATGATTCGGTGGCCAGGAGTTAAAGCGGGTCGTGTGTCGGCACTGACTACGACAGTAGATATTCACACCACTTTATGTGACATTTTTTCAGTGGTTCCTGAGCATCGCACTCATGGAGTGTCCCTAGTGCCACTACTAACTGGGAAGGTTTCCAGTGTCCGTGATCATTGTCTATCGGGTTATTGGGGACGCGAAATTCAACTCGTGACGCAGACGCATACATACACACGGGGGTCCGTGGGCGAAGGCTTTCCACTTTCAATGTGGTCGAATCGCTGGAGCACCATGCCGTTACACCTAGCGCCTCAGTTGCGTCTTCCGCGTCCTGATCAGCGGGCATTTCTTGACACAATGCCAGGAACGACGGTCCCTGTCATCCGCCAGCCTTTTGAAGTGGGGGATGCGTTACCTTTTTGGGCTTATGGAGGTCTGAAGAATGAGAATCTCCTCTATGACCGTCAAAATGATCCTCAACAGATGCAGAATATGGCGAGCCCCCATGGTGATGTGCTCTCGCCACTTGAGAGTGAATTACTTGAGCACATGAAGCAAGCGCTCCTAGAAATCAATGCACCGCAAGATCTCATGCAACGCCTTGGTCTGTTCTAGAGGCAAATGTCGTACGGACGAATTGGAACACGCGGTAACTCTCGTCCGGTGGCGTTACGAATGGCGTTTGCAATCGCAGGAGTGACGGAAATACACGGTGGCTCTCCGACACCTTTGGCACCAAGAGGTGACTTTGGCTCAAATTCTTCAATCAAAACCATCTCCACCAATGGAGCGTCTAGAAAGGTCGGAAGTAAATAGTCGGTGAAACTCGGATTACGAACTTTGCCATCTTTGACAATGATTTCCTCCATCACAGCTAGTCCAAGTCCTTGAGCGATACCGCCTTCAACTTGACCTTGCACGGAAATGGGATTGAGTATTCGTCCGACATCTTGCGCAGTCGCAATCTGAACAACTTTCACTAGTCCTAATTCAACATCAACATCGACGACGGCACGATGAGCCACAAAAGCAAAAGCTACATGGCAGTTGCCTTGGCCATTCTCATCAAGGTCTTCAGTGGGCGGATGGTGATATTCCTCGGTGCGATCGAGGTTGACTCCCTTACTGGCTTCGCTGACCGCTATTCGGCGACCTGAGAGAATGTCCACGATGTCGGTCTCCTCGATGCGCACATGATCGCGCGAGAGTTCAAATGTCAGCGCTGCATGATCAAAGAGATCTTCTAAAACTTTTTCACAGGCAGCCTTAACAGCACCGCCACTCATCCAAGTTTGTCGGCTGGCGGAAGTTGAGCCCGCTGAACCTACTTGAGTGTCAATGGTGTCAAGTAAAACCTCATTCACGCCGAGAATTGTGCGTGCAATCTGCTGGGCCAGCATGGTGAATCCTTGACCCACTTCTGACGTTGCAAATTTCAACGACACAACTCCGTCAGTCATGCGGCATCGCGCAGTGGAATAGTCATCAAAGCCTTCGCTATACATGAGATTCTTCATGCTGACTCCCCAGCCCACACCGCGAACGATGTTTCCTGGTTGCGCAGTGAGTCCTGTACCGCCGGGAATTTGACGGATATCAGCGTTGGGTAACAATGGTTCCGGCATGGCAATAGCGTCAGTTTCACGAATACATTGCTCGACCGGCGCAACGCTGTCCATGATCTGACCCGTGATTAATCGATCACCGGTCTCCATCACATTTCTCAAACGAATCTCAACGGGGGAGAGACCTAGGGCGACGCTCAATTTCTCCATTTGGCTTTCATGAGCGAAACAGGCCTGAACGACCCCGAAACCACGCATCGCTCCACAAGGTGGATTATTGGTACGAACCGCCCAGCCTTCAACCGATGCAGTGTCGCATTTGTAGGGGCCTTGGGTGTGGGTAATGGCATTGATTAAAACTGCGGGAGACGTACTGCAATAGGCCCCGCCGTCAAACAACATTGTGCTTTCTATCTTGAGTATTTTCCCGTTGCGGTCGGCGTGATGGCGCATCCAGATGGTCGCAGGGTGACGGTGCACATGACCGTAAAAGCTTTCTTCGCGACCATAAGAGATTCTGACTGGGCGTCCACTCTTGAGAGCTAACAGGCAGGTGTGGACTTGCAAACTGATGTCTTCACGAGCGCCGAAGGCGCCACCAACGCCGCCCAAGACCAGCCGAATTTTGTCCTCAGGAATATTGAGACAGGCGGCGATTTGTTTTCGATCTTCGTGTAACCATTGCGTGGCGACATAAAGTTCTAGTCCTTCGCCACCTGAATCGGGGATTGCTAGAGCGCTTTCAAGTCCGAGGAAAGCTTGATCTTGCATGCCGATCTCGTATGTTCCTTCAACGATGACGTCACCGACGATTGACTGATCTCCGGTGATGATGCGCTGATGGCGATAGACATTTCCCTGAGGATGAATCTGCGGCGCAATTCCAGAGACGCAATCTTGAGGATTCGTGACAGGGGTCAAGATTTCGTAGACAACTTTGATAGCCGCTAGAGCTCGCTTGCACGTTTCAGGATGATCGGCCGCTACCGCAGCAATTGGCTCACCGCAATAGCGCACGGTGTCACCGATGGCGGCGAACACTGGTTGGTCGCTCATGATCAATCCGTAATAGGGATTTCCAGGCACATCTTGAGCAGTGACAACACATTCCACACCGTCAATCGCTAAGGCGGCGCTGTCATCTATCGAAATAATCTTGGCGTAAGGATGGGGACTGCGTAGTGTGGCACCCCACAACATGTTCTCGGACCACATATCGCTTGAAAAGGCAAAGCCGCCTTGTACTTTGGCGACGCCGTCTGGGCGATAGGCATTTGTGCCGAGTGTGCCAGCGCGAGTTGACGTATTCGTTGGGTGAGTCGTTGTCACGATGCGTCCCGTTTTGAGATGACAATTTTTACGGCTTCAAGGATGCGCCCATATCCTGTGCAACGACAAATATTGCCTGACAAAGACTCGCGAATTTGATCTTCAGATGGTTCTGGATTGGAGTCAAGCAAATGGTGCACAGCGACTATAAAACCAGGAGTGCAAAAACCGCATTGCACTCCGCCGGCAGCGAGAAATGCTTGTTGGATATCGGTGAGTGAGCCGTTCTCTCCTAGACCCTCGACGGTGAGTATTTCCGTGTCGACGGCGGCGGCGGCCATGACCAAGCAAGAACAAACAGCTTGAGAGTCCATGACAACTGTGCAACTACCGCATTCACCTTGTTCGCAGGCTCCTTTAGCTCCTGGCAATCCAAGACGCTCGCGCAAGACATAGAGCAAACTTTCACCGATCCAAGCATCTTGAACTGGATGACTCTGACCATTAACCCTCAAGGTGTAAATCTCGTTACCTAATTCTTGTGCACTCATGCTAGGGACCTCACTAAGAGTCGTTGAGCCAAGATCGCCACACAATGTCGGCGATATGCGGCGGTTGATCTGTGATCATCAATGGGTGTGGCCTCATCGGAGACCCGACGGCCAAATTCGACGGCGAGATCAGCATTGATCTGCGCACCGGCACGCAATGAATTAGTTTTACGCAACCATTTCTCGGCTTGAGAGCAACGAATGATTGTGGGTCCGACGGATCCTAAGGCGATGGAGATCAATCCTTCTTCCGTATCGCGCACTAGGCAAGCTGACGCTGTGGCGATGACCATGGCATTGCGTGTGCCGACTTTTGCATAGCCCTGCCAACCTTGTATGACGGGAACTGTGATGGAGTGCACAAACTCACCAGAGCCAAGAGCGTTCTTCTTGACCCCGAGCATGAACTCTCCCCAGGCAACATCTCGTGTTCCCTGCGGTCCAATGAGATGAATGACTGCATTAAGAGCCGAAAGAACGGGAAGTGAGTCACCTGCTGGAGAACAGGTTCCGAGATTTCCCCCCAAGGTGCCTGCTGCCCGAATCTGCGGAGATCCAACGGTTCGAGCAGCCTGAGCGAGCGCTGGAACAAGTTCGGCAATCTTGCCGGTCTCCATCACGGAGTAGGGAACCGCCGAACCAATAGTGACGGTTTGTTGTGTCTGTCGATACGACCACTCATGGAGTTCTTCCACGTGCCGCAGACTGATCACTGTTTGAGGCTGACGTCCGTGGAGATTGACCTCAACCATAAAGTCTGTTCCTCCAGCAAGCAGGCTCGCATTTGGGTGCTCACTAAGAAGGTCAATCAATTGATCGACGCTGGTGGGGCTGAAAACTGGCACCTGCCTAGTTTACATTTTGTTAATCGTCACCACAGTTCAATGATGCTTGAAGCGAGACTTTTTGTTTGAGTTTGATCACAGAAGCTGTCCCAGCGACTGTCATGAGAAGCAACACCATGCCGTAGGCGACCCATGGAAGCCCGCGACCGGCTGTAAGAAGATATACATCGGGCGCTGAAAATGAGACCATGGTCAGACCTCCCCAGAGGATTGATTTGCGAATTTCGTGATACTTCAGGGCAACCGCCATGCGACTTGAGGCCCGAGCGAGTATCGGGGAGGAAACGATTTCAATCGCCGCAAATATCCAAATATCGATCCCATATTTGGCGAAATAGAGTTCAGCGGTGCCGATCCGCACAAAACTCCAGAAGATGATCAAGGCAAACCAGGCTTTTTGCACATAAAATCGCGTTTGCAACACCGTTACAACACTAAACGGCGTAGGGTATTTTCACAGTGTTTAACAAGAGTCATTCATCACAGGTCGCCAACTTAGCCACAGGACCTTCTCCGAAACGGGATTTGTCATTGGCCTTA
>BJGB01000018.1 GCA_014190215.1 Actinomycetes bacterium
TCTCCATCACCGCACCGTGCGGGGCTGCGGTCGTGCCGGGGTACAAGATGCCGAAATCGTGAAGGGTCTCACGACGGCTGACAAAAGCTGACTGGATGGCCGTTGTACCAGTTTTGTGAGGACCTAGATGGAGCAGTAAGCCCCCCGCTTCGATAGCGGCAAAGTACTTCATCTTTCGCTGTCCCACGTTCGCGGGCAGCGTTCGACTTAGTCGACGAGGTGGACTCGGATCACTGAGGATTGAGTCGATCAGTGCCATCCACTTTTTGGCGACTAACGCTGGTTCAAACTTGAGACGATTTCGCCAAGCTTTTTGCCCCATTCGCTGACGAAGATCAAGGTCCGACATCAGTTGCGATAATGACCGTGCAAGAGCGACTTGATCATCCATAGGAACTATTAATCCATCTTCGCCATCAGTGATCACTGAACGCAAACCACCAGGTGAGTCATAACTCACTACCGGAACACCAGCACGCAACGCCTCCATTGCTACTAGTGGTTGACCTTCAGCATCCGATGCCATAAGCACAATGGAGGATTTAGATAACTCAAGTGACAAATCGGGGACTGATTTTACCAAATCAACATCGTTTTGAAGATTAAGTTTCACTATCAGTTGACCGAGCGTCTTCATCTGCGGACCATCCCCAAAGATTCTCAACCTCCAGCCTGGCTGTCGCGCCTCGGCAAAAATACTAATAACTTTATGAAATCCCTTCGATAGGACCATCCGCCCAGCAGCGAGAACCATGGGGTTTTGCAACGAAGATCGCGGCGCAAAATCATCTGGCAGTGGATTAGGAATCACCGTCACTTGGGGGCAGTCCGATCCAAGTGTTTCCTGAAACCATTGAGCCCCATCTTCAATCAATGAGACCAATGCATCAGCAAAAACACCGTACAACTGCAGTGGCTCTGCAGATCGTACGAGTTGTCTTGTGTGGCGATGTTCAACAGTTAAAATTTTAGACCGCGCTGGTGCGGTCTGGATCACTAAGGCCAGAAGTGCTGGAGTAGTAGTAATGATGATATCCGGAGCTCTGTCAGCCAAATATTCTGCAATAAGCATGTCAACTTTTGCAGTGAGAACTGGCTCCCATGCCCGATCCACAAACCGCGACAACTCGCCTGGTGGCATTCCAGAACGCGCATCAATGAGATAGTCAATGTTTACTGACACATCATCAGCAAAAAAAGGTGCATCGTTGTGCTGATAAATCCCAAGAATACCTATATCAAAATTTGACAATTGAGCGAGTAAAGATGCGATGAGAAACGTTGATCGTTCGGTACCTCCGGCATAATCGGGGGTCGTCAGCACAAAGAGAATTGAGCGACGAGCGTTCACGACCCACCCTGCTTCGGTGTACGAGTTATTCGACAAGCAACGAACCCGCTATGAGTGCAATATGGGTAAATATCTACAAGCAAAGTTTCGAGGTCAAATGTGCACCGAGGAAACTGATCAAAGGTCGGTGCATCAAGCAGATCACTGAGCTTCTCGCTGACTCGCCCACGAAAGACTCGCCCGTTACGTGTACCTTGCCATTCCAAATCCCATAACGTGACGGATTCAAATCTAGGTTGAACAATTTTTATATTTGGCTCAAGAATCCATCGGTTGTCACTCAACCGTAATTCCACAACTTCTCTACCCTTGAATAAACGGGCAATAGCTTTCTTGATCATATTTTCATTGACAGATAAGTGTCGTCGCAAGATCAGTTTTTTCACTTGGATACTCGAAGATGAAAAAATCTCAAACGCGAGGGCAGAACCAAGATAAACATCGGGAAGTTCGACTCTGCTGATTGAGACATCTGCATTTGCGATCTCGTCAATGTTGATAAAAATTTTGTTGCCATCAATCTTGGAGGTGAGTTGGTAACCAGCGGAATAAAGTGGAGGAATCGGATTGATTCTGTGAGAATTGGCTGAATCTGTCGCCGACGGACTGATCAGGAGAGGAATCTCTTGATTCTGCGAATCACAAATAACAATGCTCAGTTGTTTAACGGATCTTGAAATGATGAAATCACCGAGATAAAAAAATACAGAAAACCGCAATCCTCCGTGGGGATCTGGAAAAACATCAATGGCTCGCATTTGGGTTGTTGCACCATCACTGGCGACGAGACTAAGCACTTCTTTAACGTCCGCAGATCCGGGCAACTCCCCAGCGAGGTTGAGAGTCGCACCATCCAGCAAGAGAACTCGTTGCACAGATATAGACGCAAACGAAGATTCGTTTACAAAGGTCGTCACAGATACCAAGTTAGCGTTTTCACGCGCAAGTCACGGTTACGCTAATGATCGTGAGAAAGTGGGAACGTACAGCTCGGTCACCTCTTTATGACCCGACATTCCTGCAGTTACGAGTGATCAAGAATGCAATCCTCGTGCCTCGTGCAGATTTTACGAATAAAGCATTAGGGGCAGGCGTGCTACAAGAACAGGCCGGCACGATGAAGGTAGTGACTCGTTCTGGTATTCGCCGGAAGGGTAAAGATTATGTTCTACCCCCTCCACTTGATGCTCAGCCAAAGCGCTATGTCGAAAGAGCCGTTTACGGAGGATTTCTCTTCTCCCACTTCGGTCATTTCCTTCTTGAAAGTTTGGGTCGATTGTGGCTTGATGAGATCAATCACTCGTGCCCAATCATTTGGATACCAAGCACTGCCAACGAACTCACTCCTTGGATGACTGACATACTTCATTTCACAGGTATCCATGGGGCAACCGAAATTCTCTCAGGAGAAGGTGGAGCAGTTGAAATTGGTGAACTGCTTATCGCCGATCAGGGCTTCGAGGTTGAACGATATTTACATCCCTGGTTTTCGACTTGGTTGCAAAGAGTCCCCTATGAGCCACAAACGGATCAAGGTCATCTGTGGCTCAGTCGGTCGGCGCTCGGTGACCTCGCTGGCGTTGAAGAAGAGGTTGAGATTGAACGCCAACTCGCGCAAGATGGTTGGATCATCGCTCACCTTGAGCAGATGACGATCTCTGAACAGGTGACCCTATTCGCGCAAGCAACCCACATCTCAGGGATCGAAGGATCTGCATTTCACAATCTTCTCTTCGTCAGCGACTTCGCCGCCAAGGTTGATATTTTTACTCGCCACCACAGCCCCAACTTTGAAGTGATCGGCACGGCCCTAGGGATCGACCAACAGCGTCATTCATTGGTCGGTGGGACCGCAACTGATTGGAAGCGACCGAACGGTTCATCAGATCGCAGATGGAGCGGAATTGACGTCAATGAAACGCTGAAGGTGATTCGAGCTGCGGGTCGCCGCTAGGTATTCGGTCAAGTGTCCGTCTCTGAGCCAATGGCTCGCGAATCTTATCTCGGATGCGAGGCTCAACAAATAAGGCCATCACTAGTAAGACGATAGCCACTATGCCATCCAGCCACCAGTGGTTGCCTGTTGCTGAAACTGCGATCATTGTGAGCATTAGATGTCCAAGAAAAATCCATTTCCAACGGCTAGTACTAGCGGACACGATTCCCATAGAGACAACAGCTGCCCAGCCGACATGAATTGACGGCATTGCCGCAAATTGATCCGAGACGCCGGTGCCGACTGGCCCATATACCGATAGTCCAAACTTCGTCGCAAGGTCCACATAGCCAAGGTCAGGCAAAAAACGTGGTGGCGCAACGCGAATGAAGCGGATGACAAGACAGGCCCCCGTGAGAATCGCTAAACAGTTCCGCCAATGTGAGTAGGCATCTCGGTGGCGAATAAATAGCCACATCAAAAAAATGACTAGCGCCGGAATGTGCAGGATTGCGTAATAAAAATTAGTTGCCTGTGCTAGCCATTGATGATCTAGGACAAAGTGTTGCAACGAAAGTTCGGAGGGAAAAAATAGATCCTGTTGAAGTTGATTAACGTCACGGGCCCGTTCAATCGCGCCTTCGGGCTGATCAAGAGGAAGAACGCGCGCCAGTCGCCAAATGGCATAGAGCACGGACAACAAGGCAACTTCGGTGCACGCGGAAATAATTGATGAGCGAACCCGAGTAAGCGGTAGACGACGCAACACAATGACCAGAGCACCGCTGACCACGGCAACCACGATCGCTTGATCCCAAGTCACCCACTTCATTCACCGCCTCCAAAAAATGGACTTTACACGTGGTGCGCCCGGAGGGGCTCGAACCCCCAACCTTCTGATCCGAAGTCAGATGCTCTATCCATTGAGCTACGAACGCGTACTGAGTATCTTATTTGCTCAAAGACCCTTCACCACTCTTGCGGCACGCCAAAACGCTCAATGTACGGTGCAAATCTTTGACGCAGCACCGCTGGATCAATGCCGAACTCCGTGAAGTCATACATCACTTTGCCGTGCCGATCACGTTCGTGAGTCTCTTTGTATCTTGCATGGGCAGACTTGGCCCGGTCATCAAGTGGCTGATCAGCCAATGCGTAAATCCGTTGAATCATTGCCAGATCGTCACTCATGAGATCTTGGAACAACACATCCAAACAACGCGAATCGGGCACCGTTTGACGATCTCGCAGAATCGCATCCAACATCTCTGCGTTCAGACCCGACCAGAAACCACCAACGGACGCTGGGTCAATCTTTTTCAGATGCAATCGGGCTGTATACGTCATCATGGTGATCAACGACAGTGTCACTGGAACAGGGTCGCGATGGGTGAGCAAGATCACAGCGTCCGGGAAAACAGTATTCAATGTTCGGAGTTGTTCAAGATGTTGCGGAGACTTCAAAATCCAGCGCTCTCCTCCGCGTAAAAATGTTAGAGCTTGAAGAGTGGTCTTGAGATATTCGTAATGCGGCACATGGTCGTGGTTCTTGTACCATTCGCGCCATGTTGGCATCGGAGCGATGGTGTCAAAATACATCGTGCACAAAGAGTTAGCTAACAACTGAATTTCCTCGTGCACATGTTCAACAGTCATCTCGTGCATCCGATTGAAATGCGGCATCGCCTGATCGGCGAAAGCAAGTCCAGCGGCACAGCGTTCAATACGTGGATCAGGAATAATTCCCACCTCGTGGGGTAAAGGAATCGGCTGCTGAGATTCCCAATAGGGCAAGGACCGTAGCGCTGGATCCGCCGCTAACAAATTGTGTAGATGTGTGGTCCCCGTGCGAGGTTGCCCAACAATGATGATTGGGCGAGTGATCTCAATGTCCTTAATCTCAGGATGACGAGACATAAGGTCTGCCAAGAGAAGTCGGTTCTTCAAAAATCCGACAAGTTGCGTGTGCACACTGACATGTCCCATCCCCGACAAATGCGCCTCGGAGTTCAAACAGCGGACAAGCACACTCAACGGTTCAACAAACTCCGAAGGACCAAAGTCGGTGAGTGAACCACCCAATTGCTCAATCGCTGCAGCCTTGAGAGCGTCAACCTCGAGCGGTAACGAGTCGGCAAATTGAGCCGCCCCAGCGAACATCTCTGTCACTTCAGGTGAAAACTTTGGCGATGCTAAATCATCAAGGCGTAAAGCAGGAATAGTCACAGGTCACTCCACTGGACGATGGTGGCTTGTGGTGTTTCAATCTCTCCCTCAGGTAAGAAAAAACGCCAAAAGACTGAGCCGTACATGCGTCCCTCAGAGTCCAACCAGTTAGGTACTCCAGGATCACTATGGGCAATCACCATGCGAAAACTTCCATCTTTTTCGAGATGAGTGTTGGCACGATTGCGACTCACTGGTCGATTGACATAATCAAACATCTGTGAAAAGCGAGTCCATAAACAAACATTGGCGAAACGACAATCTGGCCAACGCCCAGTGATCACTAAGGCCTGATCGGGGCCAATCACAAACGGTGCCATTGAGTAAGCGGCGTCAGCGGCTGCCAATGCAAGAGTTCCCGGCTTTTCCGGCTGATGAAAAACATTGGGAGTCGTGGAAACCCACGATGGCATGATTTGACCAGGCTTAATCCCGTCAACGGTTTTTGTTCGTACATGATTGATCACCCGTTGCAGGGCTGCGGCCATGCGCTCGTCATCCCACTTGGGTGGTGCTTCAACAGGTGATGTGCTTTCAATGCTCAGGGGTACATGCAAAGTTTGCGAGACGGCGGCTGGAGACGCCCACTCAAAATAGTGGCGCGTGGTGATACGTCCACCGGCTTCAGGTAATGCCAACCAGTTGCGACTTCGTTGCGGACCGCCCAACCAAATTTCATAATCGCCGTTGCTGTCAGCGTCAATCTCAGTGTCATTGAGTACGCCAGCCAAACCCGTGGGATAATTACCGTCGTGTCCACCCGCTTCGACGGTGAAAGATGTGTACACCGCCCCCGCGAGGTTTCCGCGCACTCGATATTGCAAACTTCCTGATACTGGCGCTTCAAAATACAGAGCATCGGGGTTATCTCCGGTGAAGCTCCGCGTCGGACTCACAATGCGACGGAAAACGGGACGCTGAATATCAAACTCCTGATGTGAATACAGCGCACTCTGCAAAATATGCGTCAAATTGCGAAAGCCATCTGGCAGATCGCCATCCATCGTGATGCCCCACTCAGGACCCAACCATCGTTCACCAGCGTCGCGCAGCGAATCAAGCAAATGATTCCACGCCAACCGAGTCTGATCAGCCATTACATCCCCCTAGGACTAGTCACGAATAGTTGGAAGCCATAGCAACAACCAACCCACCGCAAACTAACTTAATCGGCTCGCAGGGCAACCACACAGCGCGGGGAATGAGTAAAGAAGTGGCGCACTCGGCCGGAGTCGAACCGACAACCTTCTGATCCGTAGTCAGATGCTCTATCCATTGAGCTACGAGTGCAACGCCTCACATCCTAGAGGGCTATCGCTCTCCTGAAAACCCTCACAACGCAATATGGGTTGGGCTTAGTTCTTTGGGCACCAATTTCGCGTGCACCAAGGTCTCCAGCCATTTGACCTTTGATACATCGCATAGGCCAATTTGGCATTTGTGCGGGGGTCATATAGTTGGTTCGAGTTCGTGACACCGTAATTCTTCATCCAAGATTTGTGAACGTTCCAGTACATCTGGAAGAGACCAACACAGCACCAGTTGTGACTCTGTGGATTGAAATTGCTTTCTCGCTTGACAACGAAAAGCGCATTCTCTTCAAGGGTGTCGGGCCATTCATCGCGAATAATCTGTTCAACTTCGCTGCGAGAGTAGGTACGCGCTGGCTGATATTGCGGCGCGGGCGCAGGCGCAGGCGCACTGCTCACGCTGGTGCCTTTGGGCAAGCAAATCTTTTGACCAATCAGCAACACGGACCTTGTCGTCATGCCATTGACGGATGTCATTTGCGAAATCGTCGTGTTGGCTTTGTCAGCGATTCGACTCCACGAATCACCAACGACAACTGTGTAGTTCGCCGAGCACGAAGTTTGATGTGCTGGGACGACGAATCTTGCGGCAGTGGGTCGCAACGGGGGGACTTCGGCCCCTGGCGGCAAGCAAATCTCTTGGCCCACCATTAACGGTGAGCGAATGGTTTTGTTGTTAATACCAGCAATCAAACTGGCCTCAGTGCCTGCCGCAGTGGCGATAGCAAACCAAGAATCCCCCGCCTGCACAATATATGTAGATCCACAAATCGGCGTCACCACCTGAGTCGTCGGCGTTGGCAGCGTTGTCTCGGCAATGGCTGGGGGAAGCGTTGTGTTAGCCGTTGTGGTTGAAGCCAATGGGACTTGATCAGTGCTATCCAACTGCACAACAACCGCCGCGCCACCAGTCGTCGTCACATCAACCCCGCTGCCTTCTCCACGCAAGGCCCAAGCCACCGGTGCGGCGCATAGACCTACAAGAACTAAAAGACCGAGACGTCGACGTAAGAGAATCTCGGGAGCGACAAACTTTGACCTGCCACGGGACCCACGGCGGCGAGGTCCAGATGGACCCCACGGGAATTGGTCGTGTTGCGAGGATCGGTGGTAGGTGTTCATCAGGGCTCTGTGGCGGTGAGACTTCTCAATCGCTTCCCGACAGTTTGCTCGTTCTGTAACACAATCGCAACAGAACGCGGCCCTGGCGGGTCTCAAGATAGGGCTTTATCCACAGGCAAAATGGTCATCCAAGCACTACGAGGGCACCATCAATACCTTGTCCACAACGGGGAAACTTTTCCTCAAAAACCCTCAAAATCGGGAAAATCAGGTTTCCAGTCGGGAAATTTGGCGGGGAACTACAAGGTCACTGGGCACCGTTGACGACGGCACCCTCGTGACGCTGAAGTAGCTCAACGGAATATCCGTCTGGGTCGAGAACGAATGCCACCGTTACCGGCCAGCGTTCCAAACGAGCTGGGGTCATCGTCGAGGTGAAGCCAGCGGCCACGGCACGATCATGAACATCTTGGCAATCGTCCACATTCATATAGATCTTCCACAGCGCAGTGCCGTGCTCTATCGGACCAGAACGCTCCAACCACTGGGCCAACTGCAGCCGTCCTCCACCCGCATCGGCGGCGAGGACAATCTCATCGACTCCAGGAATCTGAGTCCGAGACTGGACCTTGAGTCCGATGATTTCGGTGTAGAACCATTCGGACCGTTTTAAATCGGTGACGTTTATGCAGTATTGACCAACTGTCGATGCCATGATCTCCCCTTTGTGAAGTTGTCTTGTTGTAAATAGAAACTGATGAAAGTGTGGCTTACGGAATCAAAGAGAAATCGTGGTCCGTCAACCAATGGCGACCAACTTCTTTCACCGGAGACCAACGATCAGTCAGGCGCTGGGCCGTGGGATCGGCGTCGGTCACTTGTCCGAAATCAGAGGGACATGGTGCCATGCGATCAGCATGCACCTTGAGTTTGGCAAGATCAAAACTAAATAATTCGGCCGCACTCAAACCCACCATGAGACGCGTCTCATCAATCGGAATATCGTGGAATGTTTTCTTCAGCCAAGCTCGCGTGTTTGGCCATGTGCCTTCGGGATGCGGGAAATCGTTACCCCACATAATATTCCCAACGCCAATTTCATAACGCATGCCCAACTCACGACGCTTGGTATTTGAGGCACCGATGAATACGTTGCGATCGATGTATTCACTTGGAAGCATTTTGATAGCACCCTTAAACGGATCGCCACCTAATTTTTCCGTACCCTTTTGACCAAGAGCAAGTCGATCCCAGAACCAAATCTGTGGTGGCAACCACCAACAACCGGCTTCGGTTACACCAAAGCGCAAACCTGGGAAACGCTCGAACACGCCAGACCACAGCATGAACCACAACGGACGCGCTGGCCACCACACAACTTCAGTGACATAGATACCGAGGTGATTGTCATACTCATCGCGCGAGGCTGGGCCCGAGTGCGTGGAGATCGGCATGTTCAATTCTTCGCATAAGGCCCATACGGGGTCGTAATGACGATCGTGATATGGCAACTGATTGACCCACATCGCGGGAATCATCACGCCGCCTAAGCCAGAGTCTTTAGCCCGACGAATTTCAGCCAAAACCCGTGGTAGATCGGCCGTAATGGGCACAAGGGCCATGCCACGACGGCGCTCTGGACTTTGTGAACATAATTCGGCGAGCCAACGGTTGTGAGCAATTGATCCCGCAAGACCTAATTCAGGGTCCATGTCTCCGGACATCCCGAGACCCGCCCCAAATGGCACACATGTACGACTCTCGACTGCGTCGGCATCGGGGAAAATGATTTCACCGGCAACACCATCGCCATCAAGTTCCTGATCACGACGCGTTGCCTCCCAACCGCTGCGTAATGCTTCCTCGTGTTCTTCAAACCACTTCTTGGCGTAATCCTCGTTACGTGTTCCGAGCATTGTGGAAACTTCAAGCGCCTTGTCGCGCTCTGCCAAGAACTCATCAAACTGCGGATGAAACTTTTTCTCCAAGTACTCGCGATAATCCGCAGTCGGAAGCCCTGCGTGACTGTCAGCCGAGACAATGATGTATGGATCGTTGACAGGAACATTGAGATATGGATCAATGTACGGATTCCCCGTATGGGTGGATGGGTTGTCAATAGTGGTCATACTTTTCTCCTTGGTGTATTGATCATTTTCAGCCTGGAACTTGGCGTAAATAGGTCGGATTACTACGTGATTTCATTGACTCATAACGAAGACGCATCGAGTTGTCACCACGTTCGCTATTGGGCATCATCCAAAACTGGTTGCGCAAAATACCGTCAACAACCATTTCGGCAACTTCTTCCACAGCTGTATAAGCAATTGCATGTCCAGCGGCCTTCATCTGCATTTCTAATTGTTCAACCGTTGTGTACGGAGTCTTACGCGGTCGTTGTTTCGCAAACTCGTCAGTGCGCGACCGCCAAGATTCAAATAGTCCAGTGCGCAACATGTTCGGCCCTGGGAACAACACCGAAACCCCAATGGACGACTCAACTTCTTGCAATTGTGCGTAGAGACATTCTGAAGCGGTGACCACAGCAGCTTTTGTGGCGGCATATTGCGGGGTTCCTGACAGTGGTGACACTCCACCATTTCCTGAAGAGGTGTTCACGATGTGGGCCTCTTCACCGTGAGCCAACATAGCAGGTACGAACGAGTTAATCCCGTGAATCACACCCATCACATTGACCGCTATCGCCCATTTCCAATCATTGAGTTCGTGTTCCCACATTCGACCTTCGGCGCCAGCACCGATGCCAGCGTTATTACATAAGACATGCACCGCTCCGTAGGTGGACAACGTGAAATCACGCAATGCGTCAACTGATTCCTGATTAGTCACATCAGTGACATGACCGCTGATCTCTAAACCTTTGGCGCGACACTCTTCAACAGTGGCTTGCAAAAGTGGGGCTTGCACATCGGCCAAAACAACTTTCATTCCTTCAGCAGCGAAACGCTCGCCCATGGCACGACCGAGACCACCACCACCGCCAGTGACCACTGCAACTTTTCCTGCCAATGATTTCATGACATTCCCCTTTGACTACTGACCATCACACATCGGCAGTCAAGCCGACAAAAGCAGGACAACGTTGGGCTTCTTTGGGCACTCCACCTTTAGGGAGAGCGACTCCAACATCAGACACCTTCGGTCCGACTCTGGCGGCGATTGGTGCAAGTTGTTTGAGATCAAAGCCGTACACCTCGGCAGCATTGAGACCCAACATCTGTTCAATCTCGACAGGCGCACAGTCAGCAAAGGCTGCGCGCAATGCCTCAGTGCTATACGGAAAACTGGTTTCCTTATGTGGATAGTCACTGCCCCACATAATGCTGTCAACGCCCACTTTGTAACGCGAAGGTACTTCCCCTGGACGAATAAAACTTGAACCCGTATAGCACTGACGAGCCCAGTATTCGCTCGGTTGCAACGGCAACCGCGACATCACAGGTTGTCCCCAGACATGTTCTTGCGAACCAACTGCATGACGCATTCGGTCAAAGAAATAATCCAAGCGAGTCAACTCACCTGGAACCCATTCAGTGCCTTGCTCAGTGAACACGCACTTCATTTCGGGATGACGCTCCATGGCCCCCGAGACAATGAGATGAGTGAGTGCTCGATGTGACCACCAAGTGATCTCCAATAAAAAGATCACTGAAGACTCAACGTCCTCGGTCATGGCAGGACTGGCACTACCGCCGTGATGATTCACGGGCATGCCTAATTCTTCGCAGGCCGCCCACAGCGGACCGTAATAATTGATGTCATACAACTCAGGCAGTCCGACTCCAGGCGGTACCCCAGGAAGAAGAATTCCGCCCGTCAAGCCAGCGGACTTTGCCCAGCGAATTTCTTTGATTGAGGCTTCAATGTCGTGCAGATTGATTTGGCAAATGCCGACACGACGACCTGGTGTCCGACTACAAAAATCGGCTAACCAACGATTGTGAGCACGCAATCCTGCCCAGCGTCGAGCAGCATCACCACTGTTGGCAGGGGGTGGCTGATAGGTCAACGAACTTTTAGGATAAAACGGTGGAATCGTGTTTGGATAAATCACCTCGGCAACAATTCCATCGGCCTCCATATCGGCTAATCGCCGATCAGAGTCCCAGTTGCGTGGCCCGTCTGGGCCCTTCAGATCCTCATAGGGGACCTCATACGTCTCAGCCCAAGCATCAAATTGACTGACATACTCTTTGTCAAGAAAAGGTCGATACTCCAACAGTTCCGCGCCCGCATGACAGTCAGCGGAAATAACCGTGTACCTCTCATCAACCATCTGATTCACCCCTGACAAACCTTGAAAACAACACTGATATTCCTAGCAGTAGAAACCCAGACCGCACACATCGGTACATAAAGAAGAGACAAACTTTTGCAATCTGACCAACGAATTGGCGGAGAGGGTGGGATTCGAACCCACGGACTCCGTTTCGGGAGTCAACGTCTTAGCAGGACGTCCCATTCAACCGTGCTCTGGCACCTCTCCAAGGTGTAGCGGGAGAAGCCTACAGGCGAGTTTCCAGCAACACTTCGAGCGGAACGGGAGGGATTCGAACCCCCGGGCCTTGTGAGCCTTCCGCTTTCAAGGCGGATGCATTTGTCCGCTCTGCCACCGTTCCGCCTGTGAGGCTAGCGACTATTTTCGTGAGTACCATCGCCAATTCAGGTAGCGATACTGATTCCAAAGAGTCTCTCAAAACTGGCGATGTACTCGGCGTCGTCCTCAATGGCCCCCAGCGCCACCCATTCGGCGTCACTGACCGAATCTCGACTCGCCAAAATCTCGGGTCCGCCCCAGGATACTGGATAACGCAATTGCGGGGTCGTGGTTTCAATGGCTTGGCGAATCACAGCCCCCACCTCAAATGGGTCCGTGGAGTTAGCCATGCCCGCTGCATAAAACTGAAACATTCGGCGGTAGTGAGCCTCGTAGGCGCCCGTGCTGTTTGGAGCGTCAATATTCTTGGCGAAGATCGCCGATTTAGTAATCCCCGGCTCAATGATGGCGACACGAATATTGAAAGGCGCAAGTTCCTGAGCGAGACCTTCACTCATTGCTTCAAGGGCCCACTTTGATGCCACATAGGGAGCTTGCGCGAGAGCCGCGAAACGACCCACAACCGAGGAGACGTTGATGATGCAACCAGACTTTCGTTGACGCATCGCAGGCAGAACTTCTTGAGCACAACGAACTGCACCACAGAGATTGATATTCATAATGTCGAGATACATGGAAGATGGACACTCTTCAACGACGGCATTTCCACCG
This sequence comes from Actinomycetes bacterium, assembly GCA_014190215.1. Lineage (GTDB taxonomy): Bacteria > Actinomycetota > Acidimicrobiia > Acidimicrobiales > Ilumatobacteraceae > Casp-actino8. The sequence continues at coordinate 13,176 of BJGB01000018.1, forward strand.
ACACCAGCATTGTTCACCAACACGTCAATGCGCTCGGTGCGTTGCATGATGTCTACAAATCCGTTGGTGACACTTTGATCATCGGCAATATCTAATTCAACCCACTCAATATCAACGCCAACTGCACTTGCCATTGCTATGGCCTTGGTGGCTTTATCAATGTTCCGAACCGTGCCGAAGACACGGTATCCGTTTTGTGCCAAGTAAATAGCGGTCGCTCGGCCGATCCCCGAGTTTGCTCCGGTGACAACGGCAACTGATGGTGAGTGTGCAGACATACCTGCACACTAGGCGAAAAAACGAGATTATTGAATCGTCAAGCGGAGTTGATCTATCCAGTCATCGGCTTGTTGCCAACGCACATCAGCATGTTCGCGAGTGCTGTGTACATGAAGCGAGTGCGCAGGATAAGAACCCAAAAACTTCACATTTCCTTGCTTGGCATGCAATGCCCGCAAAGCATCGGCAACCAACTCATCGGCAATATGTCCGTCGAGATACATCACGAAACAATAATCGCCAAGTCCACCATCTTTCGTCGGTCGCGATAACAAGTTGGTGATGTTCACTCGTCGTGCAGCGAACTCTTGCAAGATTGAAATCAAACTGCCCGGCTCATCAGCGCGTTGATAAACAACAATGCCAGTAATGTCATGGCCTGTCGGTGCTGGTATCCCTGAGCGACCGACGACAACGAAGCGCGTCTGATTGCCAGCATGATCAGCAATATCGGTTGCCAAGATGTCGAGACCATAAAGAGTGGCAGCGTTACGCGGAGCAACGGCTGCGACTCCTGCGACAGCATTCGTAGCAACTGTTTTTGCGGCATCGGCAGTGCTATTCGCTGCCTGCACTTGCGCATCGGGAAGTTTTTCCCGCAAGTACCGATGACATTGGGCGGTGGCAACAGGAATTGACAACACAGTCGTGACATCGCCAAGTGCTGTCCCAGGTAAGGCCATTAAACAATGCTCAATGTCAAGAACGATTTCGCGTTGAATCAACAGTTCATAATCAAAGGACAAAGCATCTTGAGTGAAGTTCACTGTGCCCTCAATGGAATTTTCAATCGGGACGACACCGAAGTCCACCGCGCCACTTTGTACAGCATCCAAGACATCCGGGACCGAGCGATATGCCACCAACTCAGCCTGATTGAGATCTACCTGAGAACGCACGGCCTGTTCAGTGAAGGTCCCGAAAGGTCCAAGAAACGCAACAAGCAAAGACTGCTCGGTTGGGTGCTGGGATGGAGTGGAAGTGTTCACAATCGCCAAGGCTAGAGGCACGGTCGCCAAGTGGCAGGATGATTATGTGGATGTTGAGACCTTGCGCCAATTAATGGATGGAGTTTCTGCAGGTACGGTCTCGCCAGATGAGGCAGTTGAACGGCTCAAAAGACTGCCTTTCAGCGATGTCGGAGATGCCCTCGTGGATCACCACCGACATCTCCGTCAAGGCACCCCCGAAGCCGTCTACGGACCAGGTAAAACCCCTGAGCAATGCGTTTTGATCGTTGCTGAGTTACTGGCCCACGGCACTGGACCTATCCTCGTGACGCGCACCAACCAAGATCAATGTCTCGCCCTGACCACTGCTTTCGGGCCGGCTGAGATGGCCAATGGCTCCATGCTGTGGCGCGCTGCAACACCTTGGTACGAAGGACGGACTCTTGTTATTTCCGCGGGCACCGCAGACATACCCGTAGTTGACGAGTGCCTCTTGGCTTTACGCGCCCACGGCATTATCGGCGCCCGCATCACCGATGTCGGTGTCGCGGGGTTGCATCGCTTGCTGGATCGACTTGATGACATCATGGCCGCAGATGTCATCGTCGTGGTCGCTGGCATGGAAGGCGCCTTAGCCAGTGTCATCGGCGGACTCAGCGGCAAACCTGTGATCGCCGTACCCACCAATGTCGGTTACGGCTCGGGACTTGAAGGCGTCACGGCACTTTTGGCAATGCACGCCACCTGCGCCAATGGCGTCACCGTGGTCGGCATTGACAATGGTTATGGAGCAGCATGCGCAGTATCGCGTATCCTTCGTAGTCTCCAACCGAAAGAGAAATCATGAGTCGCGTCGCTTGGTTTAATTGCGCTGCTGGAACAGCAGGAGATATGACCCTGGCCGCACTCGTTGACGCAGGTGCAGATTCTTTCGCCGTCGGAGCGATTCTTGGTGGCTTAAAGGTTGACGATTACGCCCTCACCTTTGAGCGCACTCAGCGTTCTGGTGTCAGTGCAACTCGCGCCATTGTTGCCGTGCACGATCATCAGGCCGAAGATCAACATCACCACCGCTCGTGGAAAAATATTTCCCAACTGCTACAGAAGTCTGAATTACCAGATCGTGTTCGCGCACGAGCGCTCACAGTCTTTCATGTCTTAGCCGAAGTTGAGGCCAAGATTCATAATGTCAGTATTGACGACATTGAATTTCATGAAGTTGGAAGTGTTGATGCGATCATCGACATTGTTGGCGTGTGTGCTGCTCTCGAAGTTCTCAATATTGAAAAAATTTATTGTGGCAATATTGCCGTTGGCCATGGACACATCAACACCGCTCATGGCGTGCTCCCCAATCCTGCGCCAGCGGTGACTGCTTTGTGTGCCCTGCGCAACGTCACCATGACCGGACTTGATGACCATCGCGAACTTGCTACTCCTACAGGGGTCGCTTTAATGGTCGCTCTCGCCGAATCGTTTGGCGTCATGCCTTCAATGGGCGTACAAGCTGTTGGTTACGGTGCGGGTACCGCTGATATTCAAGGGCGTGCCAATGTCGTGCAAGTCATCATCGGTGACGCAACAAAGACATCCGTGCTCTCGGGGACTGGGCAAACTGTGCAACTACTTGAAGCAAATGTTGATGATGTCACCGGCGAAGTTGTCGCTCATACCATCGCCTCACTACTCAGTGCCGGAGCGCATGATGCGTGGGCCTCACCGATTGTGATGAAAAAGGGTCGTCCTGCTTTTACGGTTCACGCCCTATGCGATCCATCTCTGATAGAAAAAATAGCCGCAGTTCTTGTTCGTGAGACAGGCACACTCGGATTACGCGGCACAACGTTGCAACGCTGGCCACAAACACGAACTGAAAAAATAGTCACTATTGATGGCTATGACATTCGAGTCAAGATCAGTGGCGATCGGGTCAAGGTTGAGTACGACGATGCACTCCTGGCGGCTACTGCTCTCAATATTCCTCTGCGTGAAGTTTTACTACGGGCCGAACAATCAGCGCAGTAAATTAGTCGGCTAGAGCGTCACTCACGATTTGCGTGAGGGCGGGGATTTCCACTTCACCTGAGACGCGAGCCTTAACTTCGCCATCGGCTCCGACAATCACAAAAAATGGGAAACCCGAAACGCCGTATGCCTCGGCCGCCTCCCTAGATGATGAGTCCGCCAAGATCGGCCAGGTCCAACCTTTATCGACGACCCATTGCGAGGGCGGGTAATTCGGTCGATCACTAACAACTGCCGTACTCACACCGACGACCTGCAGTTCACTCGGAACAGCACCCGATGCTTGCCACTCAATGAGACGCGGAACTTCGCGATTGCAATGTGGGCACCAATGAGCCAAGAACACAATCATGTACGCCTGACCATCGCCAGGAGTCACCGATACACCTGATCCGTCAAAAGTCGCGCCATTCAATGTCGGAGCCACTTGACCCACCATTGGATCGATCGCCTCATCACCTAATGGCTCAAGCGCAGTACCCTCAATAACAACTGGCTGATTTTCCTTGGCGAGCACATCGCCACCTGGTAGCGAATTGGTTGTTCCGCTTCCTTCATCGCCGCCGCCTACAACAACAGCCACGAGTAGTGCTGTGGCAATGGCGGCCACTATCGCCAGTACAACCCACTTGCCATTACTTGGTTGAGATTTCTGAGCCATCTGTGGCCTGCCTTTCAAGATCGTCATGAGGAGTACCTGTAAATAAGAGTGCCACGATGGCAATGAATCCGCACAAAGCCATAAAGGCAAGTGTCACAAAACCCATGCGCCGAAACCACACGTCGGTACAAGATGGTCCAATTCCGCATGCACCATCCCCTAAAGATGGTTTCCACTCAATCAGATAGTGGTAGCCAGACAAACACACACCTGCAATCAGTAAGGGCAAGGCGTACCAACGCACATTGCGGTCTTTACGAATCGCGGCGATCAACAAAATACCTGCCAGGGGGTACATGCAAATGCGTTGAAACCAACACAGCCGACAAGGCGCATAGTGCGCAACCTCGCTGAAATAGAGGCTTCCTGCAGTAGCGACCGCCGCTACCAACCACGCCAGCCAAAGTGATAGGCGGCGAATCTCGTTGACAAATCCCGTCGCCAAAGCAAAATAGCCGACCGAGGCAAAACCCAAGCCGCCCACAAGGGCGACCAAAGCCAATAAGGACGCAAAAAGTTCAACAGTTCTTACACTCACCATTGTCAGTATGCCTGCACCAAGCGCGAGAATGAAAACCTTGAATGAGTTAAATCCCCAAGTTCCCCCAATTGAGTCACAAGCCGACACCGCTGTCGTTATTTCTGCTGATGAACTCCGGCAACTTTCAACACTGGGAAATGTGATCATCGCCGATGTTCGTTGGTATCTCGATGGACGCGATGCCCGCAAGGTGTATGCCGATGGACATATCCCAAGTGCCATCTTCGTTGATCTTGAAAAAGATCTAGTGAATTCCGATCGCACCGATGCAACTGCCGGTCGTCATCCATTCCCCTCACCATCAGCCTTTGCTGGAGCAATGTCGCGTCTCGGAATCAGCAACACCTCACGGGTTATCGCCTACGACGACACAGGTGGTATGACTGCGGCGCGATTCGTGGTGATGTTGCGCATGCTGGGTTGTCAGGCCTCATTGCTTGATGGGGGAATCGCGGCGTGGCAATCACATTCACATGAACCGTTAGCCACAGGAAAACCAATGTCGATGAAAGCCGGAACTTTTACCGCGACTCCGTGGCCCGTCAATCAACTCGCCAGTAAACAAGAAGTTGAAGAGATTCTGACCCGAAGTGCAACTTCATCACGACCAGTCATACTTGACGCGCGTAGTCCTGACCGCTTCGCTGGCAACGTCAATGAAGCCACGGCCAAACTTGATCCGCGACCTGGTCACATTCCAGGAGCATTCAACGCTCCTTGGAATAGTCTCCTTGACTCGCAAACCGGCATTCTGAAAAACGTGGGTGAACTACGCGTCCACTACGAATCATTATGTGTTGACGTTGCCGACGATGTCATTGCCTATTGCGGCAGTGGAATCTCCGCTTGTCTTAACGTCGTAGCCCTCGAACATGCCGGATTTGGCCATGCACGACTTTTTGTCGCTTCCTGGTCGGGTTGGGCCTCTGACCCACAGGCACCCATTGAAGTGGGCAGTGCAGCTCCCGACCGTGACGCTTTCATTAAGCACACCTCATCTAGCAACAGTCATGCTGTTCGTGAATTGCGTCGAACACGACAGAAAAATCGACTTGCCGAAGTTGAATGGTTTGAAGCTCTCTATCGGGTCTACCTTGCGGCGTTTATTTTCGGTGGTGGAATTTTATTTCTTTCTGGCCTCATCACTGATGAGCCAGTCACCACGACAACTGCCGCTGATGTCTTAAAGTTTGGTCCCAGTTGGCTAGGTCTCGCTGGAGTTTTGGCACTCGCTATGGGACTGCGCTCGGGTAGTCGCGGTGGTCCACTGGCGATTGAAGAAGCAGATGTTCGCCATGTATTGCTAGCCCCTGTCAGTCGCCAGCGTGTTTTGATGCGTCCCGCAGTGCAACGGTTACGCACGGTGATGTTCTCGACCGCCGGCGCGGGAGCGGTTGCTGGTCAACTTGCCGGACGACGTTTGCCTGGCACCTCCATGGCATGGGCTCTGTCCGGATCTGTGTGGGGAGCCACTGCGGGCACACTTTTTGTCGGCGCAGCCTTATGCGCACATTCATTAAAACTTCGTGGCTGGATGGCCAGCATTGTTGGCGCCGCATTATTGACTTGGCAAGTCACAGCATCGCTACCAAACTCAACGCTGACTGGTCCCGGAGATCTACAAGGCGGTCTCGCAATGTGGGGCCAACGAACACGCTCAGTAGAAATAACTCCCACACTCGCCGCCGCACTTTTGATGATCATTGGTTTGGCATTGCTCGGTCGACAGTCCCTTGAATCCTTATCGCGTCGTTCTGCATTAGTCAGTCAACTGCGGTTTGCGGTGACCTTGCAAGATTTGCGGACGGTGACCTTATTGCGCCGACAACTCAGCCAAGAACGAAGTCGAAGCCGACCGTGGATCAAGGTTCGTCGCAATCGAGGTTTTTCCACTGAATGGCATCGCGGTTGGCAAGGCCTCTTGCGTTTTCCTGTGAGTCGCCTAACGCGCATCGTTTCTTTGGCCATCATCGCTGGCTTGTGTCAGGTCGCGATGTACAACGGAACAACAGCCGCAATCGTTGGTAGCGGACTGGCATTATTTATTTTGGGATTGGAACTCTGTGAACCTCTCGCCCAAGAAATTGATCAAGGTGAACGCACAGACGCCTATCCGAAAATTCGCGGTGTGATGTATCTCTCGCTACTCACGTCAACTGCCGCGATTTGTTTTCCCGTGGTGGGCATCATGGTCGCCACGATGGGACTCGCTGAACCAAAAATGTGGTCGGTTGCTGCAATTTGTGCAATCCCCGCAATGCTTGGAGGGCTGATAGGTGCAGCCATCAACATTGTCTCTGGTGCTCCCGATCAAATTTCATCAAATGCCCAAGCCAATATGATGCCCCCTGAAGTTGCAGGAACGCTGAGTTTGATCAAGGCAATTTGGCCAGTGGTCTTAGCCGTTGCTGGCAGTCTGCCGATGCTCGGAGTACGTTCAGCCCTGACTCATGGCTCGGGTGCACCCGCCGCCGCTCTGCGCATCGCCATAGCGGTCCTGCTTTTGTCATTCATCATTGGTGGATGGGTTCGCTTTCGTGATGACATCAAAAAATCATTGGCTAATGCCGCTGCTGAAAGTCGCGGTCAAAAATCAGGTACAGGAGCAAAATCATGAGTCGCCATCCCAAACCACCCAACTCCACCTCGCCGAGTGCCCCAAGTAGTACACAGACCGCACCCGTTTTGCCGGCAGCCCTCATCGCCACCAATGTTGCAAAGGACTACGGTGACGGACCAGCTCTCTATCCATTGTCTGTACGCGTTGAAGAACATGAGCGCGTCGCTCTCATCGGTCATAACGGTTCAGGAAAGACAACATTTTTGCGCATCGCTACTGGACTTCTTGAACCAGCATCTGGCGGCATAACAATCTTCGGTCAAGAACCAGGCTCAATGACGGCGCGTTCGAAACTAAGTTATCTCGCCGACACTCCTACTTTTTATGATGACCTCTCGGTGTGGGAACACCTGGAGTACACCGCTCGGTTGCACAACATGTCTGTCTGGGAGCAACGCGCCGCTGACCTTCTTGGACAACTCGGTATCTACGAACGCGGCGACGATCTACCCTCACGCTTCAGTCGCGGTCTGAAACAAAAAGCAGCTATTGCAATCGCCTTCATTCGCCCCTTCGAACTGATGTTGGTCGATGAACCTTTTGTCGGACTTGATGCCGATGGTAAAGAGGCATTACTTGACCTCTTTGATCATGCCTCGACAGCAGGCGCGGCTTTGGTTGTAGCGACCCACGAGTTGAGTTTTGTTTCTCGTACCGCACGTACAATCGCTTTACGTGATGGAGCCTTGATCTTTGATGGTGAATCATCACAAGCGCAAGCCCGAGGGCTGGTAGCGGTTGAGGGCACCACTTCTCAAGAGTGATCAAGAGGGGTAGACTTTCTCGCATGTTGGAATTTGTCTCAATCAAGGTTTCACCTGACGCTCACGATGATTTGGCCACTCAACTCACCGCTCAGTCATGTGAAGGTTGGAACGTAGTCAGCATTGTGTCTACTGGCAATGAGATCGTGGCTTTTCTCTCACGACCCGTCGTAGCGACGACCCCAGCATCTGCTGCGGGCTGGGCCGCCACGACCTCCGATTCAGCGGAGTCGATATTACCAACGACGACACCAACGACGACAGTCCCTAGCGTGCCCGCAGATTGGTACAAAGATCCCGCTGGTCGTTACGACTTTCGTTATTGGGATGGCAGCAAGTGGACAGAAAATGTCAGCCGTGCTGGTGTCAGATTTACCGACCCGCCGACTAAGTGACAAAAGTCTGCACTCATAACTTGGCTACTTTTCGCTAGGTTAGATCTGTGACATCAACTTCCATGCGTGCGACTTCAATTGGGCACGCGGGAATCTTTATTGAAACTCGCCAGGGCTCTATTTTGTGCGACCCATGGTTCAACCCGGCTTATTTCGGTTCGTGGTTTGTTTTTCCGCGTAATGACCAACTGAACGCAGAACTCGCGCACGCTATTCGCCAACCAAATTATTTGTATATCTCGCACCTCCACGGAGATCATCTTGATGAGCGGTGGCTGGTGGACAATATTTCTCCACAGACGCCAGTTCTGTTGCCCGACTATCCCACCCAAGAGTTGGAGCGACGCTTACGCCATTTAGGTTTTACTCACTTCATCACCACTAGCGACGGAATTGCCTACGACCTCGGCGATGAGCTCTCCATCGCCATACATG
>BJGB01000019.1 GCA_014190215.1 Actinomycetes bacterium
GCGCAACGAGAGGAACTTGATATTCCTCGGGGGTCTCACAACAATTTCCAACTTTGATATTACTCACTTACCCCTGCTTAGACCGAAATCCCCGAACAACTTTGTACCGCTGACACACTTTGTACCGCTGACACAGTTGAACCGCAAGATGTTTAGAAACCATGGCGCACAAATACATCAACCGCCATGGCCACGAAAAGCAAAGTCACATAAGTGATCGAAAAACCAAAGACTCGCATCGCCCGAGCGGTGCTCGGGTTTTGACTGAGATCGACCGTGCTGGCGATGAACGCCAGACCTAAAACGAGAGCCGAAACCCAATAAATCGGTCCCAAATTGGCCAAGGGGGCCAAAGTGAGGGTGACGGCCGTTAAAAGTACGGTGTAGACCAGCATCTGGCGGATGGTCTGCTTCATCGGCACGACCGAGGGCATCATCGGCACTCCAGCAGCCTTATATTCATCGGAATGCTTGATCGCAAGGGCCCAAAAATGGGGTGGAGTCCACAGAAATATGGCTATGAACAGGATAAATGGCTCCCAAGCCAAAGAATTCTGCACTGCTGCCCAGCCCACGAGAACCGGTACGGCCCCCGCAGCGCCGCCAATGACGATGTTTTGCTTACTGGTGCGCTTTAACCACAAACTGTAGACAAAGACGTAAAACAGCGTGGCCGACAACGCCAAAACAGCAGCCCAAAGGTTGGCGCCCATCCAGAGGACCGTAAAAGCGGCCACTTGCAGGGCTAATGCAAAAATCATGGCGTCTCGAGGAGAGATCAGACCGGTGACTAGAGGACGGGTTTTAGTGCGATCCATCAAAGCGTCGATATCTCGGTCAATCACCATATTGATGGCGTTTGCCCCGCCAGCGGCCAAAGTCCCTCCCAATAAGGTCACGGCCACTAAGCCCCACGACGGCCAACCCTGTTCGGCAAGGACCATGGTCGGGACCGTCGTAATCAATAACAGTTCCACGACCCGCAACTTCATCAACACGATGTAGCCACCAAAAACTGAGGTTGGCTCCCGTCGGGCACCATGTGCAGATACCCCGCCCGACTTCAGCCGAGAAGGCACTACGGGGCGCGAACCAAGAGACATCAATAAAGAGCGTACGGGAGTGTGAATACATCAACCAACCGAGACAATGAAGGAGTGAAGATACATGGCGTGACTCTCGTCGCCGCAGCGCCGGCAACCAAGGAACGTACGGAGCTCGATGAGTCAATAGCACCCGATCATCCGTGGATCGTTTTGGTCTGGAATGACCCCATCAATCTCATGAGTTACGTCACTTTTGTGTTGCAGAAATTATTTGGCTACAACCTTGAAAAAGCCACTCAACTGATGCTTGATGTCCATGAAAAGGGCAAAGCCGTGGTGGCTAGTGGTCCGAAAGAAAAATCTGAAATGGATGTTTATCGGCTCCATGAACACGGCTTGTGGGCCACCATGCAGAAGGATTCGCTCTGATATGGCGCGTATCAAACCTCCTTTTGCGGCCACGAAAAAGGGCTTTTCTTTCAATCTCGGTCCCGAGGAGCGCCATGTCGTGCGGCGCCTCATTGGTGAAGTTGGCGAACTTCTCAAAACCTCAGTTGCTGATGACCCAAAAATGGCCCGTCTATTCCCCCCTGCCTACAGCGCAGACGAGGAAGCTGAAACGGAGTATCAACGACTGATGCGCGACGAATTGGTCACCAGTCGTCTTCATTCCATTCAACAGGTCGAGGAGTTTTTGGCAGACGATTCAGTGGGTCTTCTGACATTCGCCCAACTTGACGCCTTTTCAGCTTCCCTCAACAGCGTTCGCCTGGTTTTGGGTACCCTGCTGGGAGTTGGTGAGGCCGATGAGGATCTTGATGACGAGGATCCCCGCACGGATGAGTTGGCGTTATATAACTTTTTGTCGTGGCTCTTAGAAAATGCGATCCAAGCCCTGATGGATTCGTCCGTCTAGGTGGAGACCGTCGCCCATCCTGTTAGGGTTGCCACGCTCTCAATCGGACGAGTACCTAGCCCCCATCGTCTAGTGGCCTAGGACACCACCCTTTCAAGGTGGCGGCACGGGTTCGAATCCCGTTGGGGGTGCGAGACCGTTATTTCAACGGTTTGACATACAGTTAGGCAAGATCTAGTTCGTCAGTTTTAGTACATAGCCGAAATTGCAATAACCAAGACAAACGTTTTGGTCTCGTGGTGAAGTTGGAGTTCACGCCGGCCTGTCAAGCCGGAGGTCGCGGGTTCGAGTCCCGTCGGGACCGCCAGTGCGTGTGGGGAAACCCACAAGCACACGGTCGAGTAGCTCAGTCGGCAGAGCGTCCGCCTGAAAAGCGGAAGGTCACCGGATCGACGCCGGTCTCGACCACAACATGTTTAGACGCGATATCGAAGGTCTTCGGGCAATTGCTGTCTTCTTCGTAGTTCTTTTTCACGCCAAATTTCTTGGGTTCACTGGCGGATTCGTCGGGGTTGATGTTTTTTTCGTGGTCTCGGGTTTTCTGATCACAACTTTGTTGATCAGCGAACACTCATTAGTCGGCAAGATATCGCTCAAGAATTTTTACGCGCGTCGTGCCCGTCGACTCCTGCCAGCGTCTGCGCTTGTCATTGCAGTTACCGCCCTAGCAAGTCGGATCTGGCTCGAACCACTTCGACTCCGCAATATTGGCGCTGATGCTTTCGCCAGTGGCGGTTTCTTTTCAAACATTTTGTTTGGCATCCGCAGTACCGATTACCTGCAGGCCGGCCAGCCCCCATCACCGTTTCAACATTTTTGGTCACTATCGGTTGAGGAACAGTTTTACATTGTGTGGCCAGCGCTGTTGATCTTGTTGCTTTGGAAGTCTCGTAATCAACATCTTCGGGCGATTGTCGCAGTTGGATCCTTAAGCGTCCTCTCACTCTCGCTGTGCATTTGGCAAACCTCACAATCACAGCCGTGGGCGTTCTTCGGCTTGCACACTCGTGCATGGGAACTTGGTATTGGTGCTCTGGTAGCGCTTTGCTGGAAGTACATCGAACAATTACCTCACATTTTGCGTGCCACTATCGGCTGGTGCGGACTTGCTGCGATCATCGTCAGTGGACTGTTGATCACCGAAAAAATGGCATTCCCGGGGGAACTAGCGTTGTTGCCAGTAACTGGCACCGCACTTGTCCTGATGGCAGGTCAACACGCTCGTTGGGGACCGCAATGCGTTCTTTCGCTGAAGCCTCTGCAGTGGATCGGAGCTCGTTCATATTCGATTTATTTGTGGCACTGGCCAGTCCTCATCATCGCCGAGTCACACGCTGGACGTGGATTAACAGTCAGCGAGCGACTCATCGCCATCGTATGTGCAGTCATTGCCGCGTCACTCTCACATCACTTCTTAGAGAACCCAGTGCGTCATTCAGTCTCTTTGCAAGCCAAACCACGACTCGCACTCATGGTCGGTGGCGCGTTGATCGTCTCAAGTCTCGTTGTTGGACTTGTTTTGCGAAATTCGTCAGTTGCTCTCAGCACAGATGTTGTTGCCGAAGCTCCAGTAGCGATCGCTGCTACTACGTCAACAGTCGTCTCCCCTAAAAGTACAACAATCCCCAGCGAAACCACAACGATCCCCGATGGTCCTCCCCCATCCATTGTCAATGCAACGACCCCAATTGAAGCCGTCATTGCTGGTGCATTCACCGATGCCGTACCAGCGAATCTTCAACCCTCATTGCGTGGTGCGTCAGGTGACAAGCCCGAAATTTACGACAATGGCTGTCACGTCGGCTTGACTCAAGTAGAACCCAAGATTTGTGTCTACGGTGACGTTGCCTCGGATTTCACAGTTGCACTTTACGGTGACTCTCACGCTGCCCAGTGGTTTCCAGCCCTCAATCAAATCGCTATTGATCATCAATGGCGGCTCGTCATCCTTACCAAAATGGGATGCACCACAATTGATCTGATCACTGCGAATTCATTGGTTGGGCCGACGTATCCGGGCTGCCGACCATGGCGCGAAAAAGTTCTTGAGCGCTTCGTCGCTGAAAATGTTCGGGTGGTCCTGATGACGAGCTCTAATCGCCTAACTGATCCCGCAACTGGCCAACCTTTTGCCGATTCAATCGTCAAAGCTGGTCACGCCACATTGCTACCAGTATTACAAAACATGGGGATCAAGCCGATAGTAATAACCGATACTCCTTATCCAGGAACCGATGTACCGATTTGTTTGTCAAAGGCAATCAAGAATGTTGGCTCGTGTGCAGTCAGCCGAGCCAAAGGAATTCGCGCGAATCGTCAACGAACCAGCATTGATGTCGCAGTCGAAAACGGTGCTCAATATCTTGACATCAGCAACTGGGTCTGCTCGCTCGACACGTGTCCAGTGATTACCGGAAACATTTTGATGTATCGCGATTCCAACCACCTCACGACAACCTATGTGCAATTCTTGACACCTTTGATTGAGGCCGCAATCTCGCCCTATATAGAAGGCGTGAGATCACGTATCAAAGTTTCTTGAGCCACAGTGGCCACGAGTATTCCGTCCTCGCTAAAAACATGGCCAATCACTAAACCGCGACTGTTACCGATGGAGTGACACGTGTAATCGTGCAAGTGCCAACGATCACTTTGAATGGGGCGATGGAACCAAATGGTGTGATCAAGGCTGGCACCGATGTAATTGCGCCTGCCACCTGGTCGCAACGAAATGTCAGGGTGAGTGCGCACTACCGCATCACTTGGCAAATCATCACTGAGATACGCAAAGGCGCAACGATGTAACAGTTGGGCCCGCTTGTCATCAGGGTTACCTAATGCTTCAGTGATCCGAAACCAAGCCATTGACCGTCCGCCACCTTCGCGATGATCCTGCGGTACATCTGACTGTTCAATCCAGCGCCGATCAAAAACTTCGGACCACGCCGAATTTACGATTCCCTCAGGCGCAGGTACACCGATGGGAAAGGCGATGGGTTGGGCATCGGCGGCTTCTTCAAAGATCTGAAAGCTCGCTTCAAGATTTAAAATCGCACCGTTGCTTTGGGCAGCGACAACTCGCCGCGTGCTAAAACTTTTTCCGTTTCGGATGCGATCAACTTCATAATGCACAGGCTCGGTAGTGTCACCCCGACGAATGAAATAAGCCCGCACTGAATGGGGTTCCATGATTGGGTCCACAGTTTCAGCAGCGGCCCACAATGCTTGAGCCACAATGTGACCTCCGTATAAGCCACCCCAGGGGTAATGCCTTCCGGCGCCGATGAAAGTGTCTGAACCATGCGGTTCAAGAGCGAAAAGTTGCTGCATTGTCACTGCTACAGACTACGACTATGGCTTCAAATTTCTATGTGCCGTAGCCGTAACCCAAGTCCAACGCCGTCAACATAGGTTCATAAGCGATTCCACGTTCGGCTGCCATTGCGGCACAGGTGCCCCCACGATCAACAACAACCGTAATAAAAATCGGTATTGCACCAAATGCAATCACGGCATCGACCGCTTCCATCAAGGACGTTCCGCGTGTCACCGTGTCCTCAGTGATGACCACCTTGTCGCCCGGCATGAGAGCACCAGCGATACGACCTGTCACACCGTGATCTTTGGCCTCTTTACGGACGCTAAAACTTCGAAGGTTCCTACCTCTCGTTGCAGCCACAGCAGCAATGCCATAGGCAACTGGATCTGCTCCCATGGTGAGCCCACCAATGGCAACGACGTCACTGGGAATAATCGATAAGGCCACATCAGCCATCAGCAGAACACCATCGGCGCGACACGCTGTTTGTTTTGTGTCAAGAAACCACGAACTGTTCGCTCCCGATTTGAGAGTGAACGAACCAGTCTTGAGGGAGTGCCTCAGCACATGATCGCGCAATGCACTGCGAGCCGGATCAAGAACTGGCAAGGACTGAGAACTACTACCCATGGCCTCACCCTAACTGAACTAGGTCAGACAGACGTCACGCTTCTTAGCCATGATTATTTTGACCGCAAAAACTCTTCTCATTATAATTTAAGCCATGGCAGCACCAAAGACAGCAATGACAAAAACCCACAAAGCTGCATTGGCCACTGGCCGAGCAGAGGGCAGGATTGTACGCGACTATCTGGAAGCAGCGTTGCGTAATAAGCCAAAGCGTGGGCGCAAGCGCACGCCGGACTCCATCAAGAAGCGCTTAGCGGAGATCGCCAGCGAATTCAACGATGCCAATGGAATCACACAATTGAAATTGACCCAAGAGCGTTTCAATTTGCTTGAAGAATTATCCGAAATGGTCAGCGGTCAGCAGATCGGATCCTTGGAAAAGGCATTCGTCAAAGTTGCTCGGGCATACAGCGAGCGCAACGGAATTTCTTATTCAGCCTGGCGCGAAATCGGCGTTGACCCAGCGGTGTTAAAAAAAGCAAACATCACTCGCTGAAAGTGGGCATTTTCAGTTCTTGATGGCGTCAAGAGCTATGAACACCCGATCAATGTGGACCAAAGAGCGTTTGAGGTCAAAGGCCTCATCAAGCACCATCTTGTCCACTCTTGCGAGCCGACTGTCAGCCTCAAGTGTCTTTCGAAAATCAGTTGAATGCGCCCACGATGCTGCTGCTGCCTCTTGCACGATGCGATAGGCCTCATCACGACTCAGCCCAGACTGCACGAGGGCTAGTAAAACCGGCTGGCTGAAAACAAGTCCATGACTGGAGTACAAGTTTTGTTTCATGCGCTCAGGTGACACTTTTAAGCCTTCAAGAAGTCGTCGAAGGCGATGTAAGACATAGTGCGCAAGCATTGACGAATCAGGAAGCACGATTCGCTCAACTGAACTATGCGAAATGTCTCGCTCGTGCCACAACGCCACATCTTGCATAGCGGCCTGAAGATTTCCGCGCAGTACCCGCGACAGACCAGTGATGGTTTCCGCAGAAATCGGATTGCGTTTATGGGGCATCGCAGATGAACCTTTTTGCCCGACTTTAAAACCCTCTTCAACTTCGCGGACCTCGGTCCGTTGTAAGTGGCGCAATTCAACGGCAATCATTTCGCAGGTATTACCCACGGCGGCGCAGGCCCACATATATTCGGCGTGTCGATCACGAGAAATAACTTGCGTCGCTGGCACTGCTCGCAAACCAAGAGCAGTTGCCACACTTTGTTCGACGCGAGGATCAATATTTGAATAGGTACCCACCGCTCCAGACAACTTGCAGACAGCGATATTGTCTCGCGCGGCTTGTAAGCGACTGCGATCACGGTCAATCTGAAGCGCCCAAAGTGCGACCTTGGCGCCAAAGGTCGTGGGTTCAGCGTGTACACCATGTGTACGACCGATCATCACGGTGTCGCGATGAGCTTTGGCCAAGTTGGTCACCACGCGCAGCAACTTTGTCGAAGCATCAATCAATAGATCAGCGGCGTCGCGCAACATCCAGCACCACGCAGTATCAACAATGTCACTTGATGTCAGACCGTAATGGATCCATGAACTCGCACTTCCACCAATACGCGACTGCATCACATCAACGAATGCCGCTACATCATGATCTGTTACTTGCTCGCGTTGTAACACGTCTTCAATAAATTTTGCATCCACTTGGGGGGCAGCCGCGCGACACGCTGCAGCATCAACTGCTGGCACGGTTCCTAAGACACTGTGCGCTTCTGTCGCCAGCAACTCAATTTCAACCCAACGGCCAAAGCGTGATTCGTCGGCAAATATTGATTCCATTTCTGGGAGGGCGTAGCGAGGGATCATGATTTTCCTCCAAAAATTGAAGCCGGCGTCCAGTCCAGAACGTCATCACGTTCGGGGCCTACACCAATGATATGAATCGGCACGCCCGATTGTTGCTCAACAACGGTGATAAAGGCTTTCGCCTCCGCTGGCAGGTCATCAACACTGCGGCAGGAACGTAATTCTGTTTTCCAACCAGGCAAAGTCACGTAATCGGGAATCACCTGAGCCAAAACCTCACTGCGATCGGGATATCCGTGAACCAACTCGCCGTCAAAGCGATACCCAGTACATACTTTCACTTCATCAAAAGTGTCCAGCACATCAAGTTTCGTCAGCGCCAATTCTGTCAGTGAGTTCACACGCACCGCATGACGCAACATCACACAATCAACCCAACCCGTGCGACGACGACGACCAGTCACGGTGCCGAACTCGCGACCGATGTCCACCAATTTTTCGCCAATATCTCCCAGCGTTTCGGTGGGGAAGGGTCCCGAGCCAACGCGAGTTGTGTAGGCCTTAGTGATGCCGATGATTCGATCCAATAAGCGGGGACCAAGACCAGAACCGACGCTTGCACCACCAGCAGTGGGGTTAGACGAGGTCACAAAAGGATAGGTGCCGTGATCTAAATCTAGGAAAGTTGCTTGGGCACCTTCCAACAAAACATCTTGACCGTCTTCAACTGCATCATGCAGCAGACCAATGGTGTCGGTGATGTACGGCTGTAGTCGTTTTGCGAACACGACAAACTGCTCCACAATGGCTTCAACATCAAGTTGCTCACCACCGGCATGGATGACTCCGTCATTTTCAATCAACGCCCGCTGACGAACCTGTTCAGCAAACGAAATGAGATCGACGCAAGCGCCGACGCGAATGCCGACCCGGCGAGCCTTGTCGGCGTAAGCCGGTCCAATACCTTTGAGGGTCGTACCAATCTTGTTATCGCCAAGGTTGCCCTCAGAGATGGCATCAAAAGATTGGTGCCAAGGAAAAATGAGGTGCGCCTGACTTGAAACCTTCAGTTTGGCGCAGGAAATCCCTCGCGACTCAAGACGGTCGATCTCGGCGAACAGAGTCGGCATGTCCACAACCACACCATTGCCGATCACGGGAGTCACATGGTCATAGAGCACACCTGATGGAATCAACTGCAGGGCGTACTTCTCAGTGCCGACGACGACTGTGTGGCCGGCGTTGTGCCCACCTTGATAACGAGCCACAACAGAGGTTTCACGGGCAAGTAGGTCAATGACCTTGGCTTTGCCTTCATCACCCCACTGGGCTCCGACGACGACTGTTACTGACATGACACGCTCCTAATAAATGGGGGGAACGTAACGACACCCTAGTTGCTCGTCAAGACGTCAGCACGATCTGGTTGTCAATTGCGTCGACAACGATTGCACCGTCTTCGCCGACTTTGCCCTCGAGGATCAGGACAGATGCACGGTCACCGATCTCTCGCTGAATGACTCGCTTGAGTGGGCGAGCACCGAAATCAGGATCAA
Source organism: Actinomycetes bacterium (assembly GCA_014190215.1). Lineage (GTDB taxonomy): Bacteria > Actinomycetota > Acidimicrobiia > Acidimicrobiales > Ilumatobacteraceae > Casp-actino8. The sequence continues at coordinate 9,227 of BJGB01000019.1, forward strand.
AGCCGACTGCGGCAAGTAATGCCACGGCTGCTGGGGTGACCTCCAGCGAGATTCGCCGAGCCAAAAGTCTCTCGCGGAGATTTTCAAGTTGAATCATCACGATGTGCGCCAAGTCATCTTGGGTCAAAGAGCGGAAGCGAATAATTTCGTCGATGCGGTTGATGAACTCGGGTTTGAAAAAACCTTGTGGTTCCCCCAGCAAGTTTGAGGTCATCACAATCACGGTATTGGTGAAGTCCACCGTCCGACCATGGCCATCGGTCAGACGACCGTCGTCAAGAACCTGTAACAGAATATTGAAGACATCGGGGTGTGCCTTCTCAATCTCATCTAACAGCACGACGGTGTATCCACGACGGCGCACCGCCTCGGTGAGTTGTCCACCTTCGTCATATCCAACATATCCAGGAGGAGCACCGACTAAACGCGACACCGAATGTTTCTCCGTGTACTCACCCATGTCGATACGCACCATGGCGCGCTCATCGTCAAACAGAAATTCAGCCACCGCTCTCGCCAACTCGGTCTTGCCGACACCAGTTGGACCAAGAAAAAGAAATGAGCCGATCGGTCGAAGGGGATCGGACAATCCAGCACGGCTCCGACGAATTGCATTCGATACAGCGGACACCGCTTCGTCTTGACCAATAATTCGGCGGTGCAACAAAGATTCAAGATTGACTAGTTTGGCCATCTCGCTCTCAAGTAAGCGCGTCACGGGCACTCCCGTGGATTTGCTCACCACCTCAGCAATATCTTCGGCATCAACTTCTTCTTTAAGCATTCGATTGTCGGTCTGGAGAAGATCTAGATGCCCTGTGGCTTCATTGATACGACGCTCAATTTCGGGGATGCGCCCATAACTGATCTCTGATTTCTTTTGCAGATCAGTTTCGTATTCAACATTAATCTTGAGTTGTTCAAGTTCTTCCTTGAGATGACGAATGGCCGCAATGGCATCTTTTTCTTGCTGCCAATGCTCGCGCATAATCCCTGCATCATTAGTAAGAAGTTTCAGTTCATCCTCAATAACGTCGAGGCGATCCCGAGACGCAGAGTCAGTTTCTTTTTCCAACGCCAACTTTTCAATCTCAAGTTGCATGATCCGTCGTTCCACAACATCAATCTCTGTTGGGAGCGAGTCAATTTCAATGCGTAATTTACTTGCAGCCTCATCGACCAGGTCAATTGCTTTATCAGGCAGAAAACGACTGGTGATATAACGATCTGAAAGAACCGCCGCGCTGATCAATGCCGAATCTTGAATCCGCACACCGTGATGGACTTCATAACGCTCCTTGAGCCCACGCAAAATTGCAATCGTGTCTTCGACGGTTGGCTCTCCGACATATACCTGCTGGAATCGCCGTTCTAAAGCGGGATCCTTTTCAACATATTTGCGATACTCATCAAGAGTGGTGGCGCCAATCATGCGCAGTTCGCCCCGCGCCAACATCGGCTTAATCATGTTGCCAGCATCCATCGCCCCTTCGGCACCACCGGCACCAACAATGGTGTGCAATTCATCAACGAAGGTGATGACTTCGCCTTGTGAATCCGCAATCTCTTTCAGCACTGCCTTGAGACGCTCTTCGAACTCACCGCGATATTTTGTGCCAGCAATCAGACTGGCGATATCAAGAGCAATGAGACGCTTATTTTTCAGACCCTCGGGCACATCACCCTCAGCGATGCGCCGCGCAAGTCCTTCAACGATGGCAGTCTTACCCACGCCTGATTCACCAATGAGCACTGGATTATTTTTCGTGCGGCGACTTAAGACCTGTATCACTCGGCGAATTTCTTCGTCGCGTCCAATGACTGGATCAATTTTTCCATCGCGGGCTCGTTGAATCAAATCCTGACCATATTTTTGTAAGGCCTGAAAGTTTTCCTCTGGATTCTGCGAGGTCACTCGATGATTGCCGCGCACTTCACGCAGTGCCTGTAGGAGTTCTTCACTCCCTATGTCAAGACGCCCGTTCATTGCCGCTAGAAGATGCTCAACAGAAAGAAAATCGTCTTTAAAATCTTTTTGGTACTTTTCCGCATTCTCGAGAACATTGCTGAGTTCACGATTCATTCGCGGTTCAGCACCGCCATACGCTTTTGGAAGTTTGGCGACTTTTTCTTCGGCGCCAGTGCGCACCATCAGTGGGGCCAAACCTAATTTGGCTAAAACAGCCGGAACGATCGTGTCCTGCTGACTGACGACGGCAATCAAGAGATGATCAGGGGTAATTTCGGGATTGGATAACGATTGCGCTTGATCAACAGCGGCAGCGATCGCTTCTTGAGTTTTCAGGGTCCAATTTTTCGGGTTCAAAGCCATAACTGTCATCTCCTCAAGACGTCACTGATTGCAACCAATGCACGGCTGCCTCGGTTAGTTCTGTCGTTCGTTTGTAATCACGCACATCATCAGGAAGATTTGCCAGAGCATCAGCCAGTCGATGCGCGTCATTGGGCCGATCAACTAAATGTGAAAGTGGGCGGACATATGTGCGGATAGTGAAAAGGACACAGTTGGTGCGCGGGAATCGCCTGATTGTCTCCCTCTCAACTCGCAAAAACAATCGATCACCCGCCGTCGGATCCCCGACAGCAGGCACTAACGGCGCCTCAACGGCCGTTCCATCGACCGCTTGATATAACTCATCGGTGTCAAGAACTCCCCAGCCCGTACGCCAAAAAGATTTCTCCGGCTTCAAGCGACTAAAAAATGAATCAATGGGATCTTGTAATTGATCATTCAGGCGATCCACTGGAGCGTGTACCTCACTCATCGTCAGACCTAGTTTCGAAGTGAGGTCCCAACGATTGGGGAACGCCACACTTCCACCACCGAATACCAACTGCCCATCACGCTCAACCAGCAAAGCTAAGTCCTCTTGAATCAGGCGTCCGCAGACAATCAATGGATGTTCGCGCCATTGACCGGTGCTGTCGGGAGACACCGTCAAGCGCTCGTGACGATGATGATTGACGATCTCATTTCCCTCACGGCTAAACCAATCGGGACGAGTGCTGATGAGAAAATCCACCAAGTTTTCCAAAACTTCACTGGCTTCATCCTCACTCCCCGGAATATTGGCATTGACGGTTGCGGGATGTTGCGCGAAAAGTAATGTCTTGGCATCCATTTCATGGTCGTAATCATCACCAAACTCAATCCAATGTTGAAGATCAAGCGGGCGCAGCGCCAAGCGCCAACGGAAGGCTCCCGCGAGGTAAGGCTGATAATCAGGTTGATCGGTCATCATCAGCGATACTTTTTAGTCACGCCGCAGAACTGGCGCTATCCGTCCATACACCGTCACGGCCTGATGCAAGGGCACGATGTTGGCTTGCGAGGGCGCATGAGATGATCGTTGCTCTACAGCGTTGATGGCCTGAGTAGCTAGGAGTCGCAATTGATCAACCTCATTGCGCAAGCGCACAACCTCAGACTCTAGGAACATCACTCGGCGAATTCCTTCAACATTCATTCCTTCCGCGGTCAGTTCAGCGATGCGACGCAGGCGAGCAATATCTAACTCGCTATATCGACGATTACCGCCTTGAGTGCGCGCTGGTTGTAGGAGACCACGCCGCTCATAGATGCGCAGAGTCTGCGGATGCATACCCGCTAGTTGAGCAGCTATGGAAATCACGTAAATGGAGTGTTCATTGTTTTGCTGACTCATGAATACCTCACTGACTGTTATGGAGATTTTCTCTCGGTTGTGAAGCAGCGATGAGTGCGAGCGCTTCGATGGCGGAGCGTTCATCATCTGAGGGTGAAGTCGGTACAGCAACTTCAACAGTGACAATCATGTCCCCCTGATGCTTAGCCGTTTTGATGCCCCGTCCTTTGACACGATGACGAGATCCACTTTGAGTACCCGCCTTGATCCGGAGAGTAACTTTCTCACCCAACAAAGTTGGCACATCAATATCGGCGCCCAGAACTGCCTCGGGGTAGGTGATCGGAACACGCACCGTCAAGTTGTCGCCGTCACGACCAAAGAGCGAATTCGTACCGACATGACAGATGACAAACAGATCGCCACTCGGACCTCCATTGCGGCCAGGTGTGCCCTTACCAAGGAGACGAATACGTTGGCCGTCAGCGATTCCTGCTGGAACACGGACCTTGACTTCGCGATTGCGTTTCTCAATACCTGTGCCCCGACAAGTACCACACGGCGTTTCAACAATGTTGCCTCTTCCACCACAACGCGGACATGGAGAGGCGAAGGAGAAGACTCCTTGGTTGTCGTCAACTTGACCTCGCCCACCACATTGTCCACATGACTTCGCAGTGGTGCCAGGGCGCGCCCCCGAACCACTACACGTTTCACATCGCGCATCACTGGTGAGATACACGCTGGTTGTTACACCAACAATGGCATCATTGAATTCCAATGTGAGCGAAGTTTCAAGATCGGATCCCCGTCGAGGACCAACTCCCGCGCCACCCCGCGAGCGTCCACCAGAAAACATCTGAAATAGGTCGTTAAACGAACTTGAATCACCGCCGGTGGAAAAATGATTCCCACCCAGCCCACCGCCCATGGGGCCAAGCCGACGTACCTCATCATATTCACGGCGCTTTGCTTCATCCGATAACACATCGTAGGCAGTCGAAATTTCTTTGAACCGCTCTTCGGCAGCGGCATCACCAGGCCTTGCATCGGGGTGACTCTGGCGAGCCAACTTGCGATAGACCTTAGTGATTTCCTTAGGTTCGGCATCTTGAGCGACACCGAGCACGGCGTAGTAATCCTTTTCGTACCACTCGCGCTGTGCTGTCATCACTCACCTCCCCTAGTACGGACCTAACCGCGGACTTTAACCATCGCTGGGCGCAACACGCGCCCTTTCCAGGTGTAGCCCGTTCGCATCACATCAACCACCACGCTGTTGCCGTCAGCATCGCCTTCACCCTCTTCATGCATCACCGCATCGGCCTTCATTGGATCGAAAATCTGACCGTCAAGATCTAAGGCTTCAAGACCCTGCTTTTTCAATTCACCGAGCAACAAATTAAATAAGGGTTCAATCTCTGCTGGATGAGAAATGAAAGCAGCCTCACAGGCGTCAAGAACACTGAGTAAGGATTCGGCTATGCGGCCAGTCGCCCGATCAATGTCGTCAGCAGTTTGTGAGGCAACGCGCTTGCGATAGTTCTCAAAATCAGCCTGGATCCTTTGCGCCATGTCACGAAAAGAATCTCTTTCAGCCATCAACGCATCAAGAAGTTGTTCAACTGTTGGTTCGGCCTCAGGGGCCTCGCCTGATTCAACAACTTCTGCTTCGGTGACCTCATTGTCGTCGCTGTGATCAGCATCCATAATCAATGGCTCAACTATCGCCATCGATGATTTCAGCATCAACGATTTCGTCATCATTATCTGCTCCCGATGACTGTCCAGATGCAGATGTTCCGGCGGCTTCTGAGTCGCGAGCCGCTGCTTCGTACAGTTTCTGGCTGAATGCTTGGCTGGCTGCCATCAATGCATCGGTAGCAGCTTTGGTGACAGCAAAGTCATTACCTTCAAGTGCAACCTTCAAAGCAGCTAAAGGTTCTTCAACAGCAGCCTTCTCTTCGGCGGTGACTTTTTCGCCTTGCTCGCGCAGAACTTTTTCGGTCTGGTAGACCAACGAGTCGGCATTGTTACGAACTTCGGCCTCTTCACGTCGCTGACGATCTTCTTCGGCGTGAGCCTCTGCATCTTTGACCATCTGATTGATGTCATCTTTTGACAGCGTCGACTGACCACTGATCATCATTGACTGTTCCTTATTCGTGGCACGGTCTTTGGCACTGACATGCACGATGCCGTTGGCATCAATGTCAAAGGTGACCTCAATTTGCGGAACACCACGCGGTGCTGGTGGAAGATCAACCAACTGGAATTTTCCGAGAGTCTTATTGAATGAGGCCATCTCGCGCTCACCTTGAATCACGTGAATCTCCACAGAAGGTTGCATATCTTCGGCAGTCGTGAATACTTCGGTGCGCTTGGTAGGAATGGTTGTGTTGCGTTCAATGAGTCTGGTCATCACGCCACCCTTAGTTTCAATACCAAGTGACAGTGGTGTGACGTCAAGAAGCAAAACATCCTTCACATCGCCCTTCAGAACTCCGGCCTGAACGGCTGCGCCAATGGCGACAACTTCGTCCGGATTAACAGTCTTATTGGGCTCTTTGCCCGTCAACGACATCACGAGTTCTTGAACGGCGGGCATACGGGTTGAGCCACCGACCAGAATCACGTGCTGAATCTGACCCCTAGTCAAGCCAGCATCCTTAATGGCCTGCTCAAAAGGAATGCGGCAACGCTCAATGAGATCTGCTGTCATCTCTTGGAATCTTGCCCGTGTCAAAGATTCGTCCAAGTGCAATGGTCCTTCTGGCGTCGCAGTGATGAACGGCAAGTTGATCTGTGTCTGCTGAACTTGGCTGAGTTCAATCTTTGCTTTTTCAGCAGCTTCTTTGAGACGCTGTGTGGCCATACGATCGTTCGCCAAATCAACACCATGTGCTGACTTGAATTGGTTGACTAGCCAGTCGATGATCCGCTGATCCCAGTCATCTCCACCAAGGACGGTGTCACCATGTGTACTCTTCACTTCGAAGACACCATCGCCGATTTCAAGAACCGAAACGTCAAAGGTTCCGCCTCCAAGGTCAAAGACCAAAATTGTTTCGTCTTCGTCACCCTTATCGAGACCATAAGCAAGAGCGGCGGCGGTTGGCTCGTTGATGATTCGCAGAACCTCTAAACCGGCAATCTGACCGGCCTCTTTCGTTGCCGTACGTTGTGCGTCGTCAAAATACGCGGGCACAGTGATGACGGCTTGAGTCACAGACTCACCCAAGTAGGCCTCGGCATCGCGCTTCAACTTCATCAAAGTACGGGCACTGATCTCTTGGGGCGAATACTGCTTGCCATCAATATCCTCGCTCCGCCAGGTTGTACCCATATGGCGCTTGACCGAGCGGAAGGTGCGATCGGGGTTCGTGATGGCTTGGCGCTTGGCCACTTCGCCGACCAGGACTTCGCCTGCTTTGGAGAAAGCCACGACCGACGGAGTCGTGCGTGAGCCTTCTGAGTTGGGGATGACTACCGGTTCGCCCGCTTCAAGAACTGAAACGACTGAGTTGGTGGTACCGAGATCGATTCCTACTGCCTTTGCCATGATGCTCAACCTTCCTTAGGGGGATATTTGGGGGAGTTTTTGCGAATGTTGCGTCGCTGTGGGTCAAGATATCCACTTTCTGGGTCCTTCGCAACTCGTCAAGACAAATCTTTAGTCACTTTGACTCAAGTTCTTTGGTGGAGGGGGGGGCAAGAATGATGTGACACAATGACCATATGACCGCTCATGATCTTGTGATTCGTAACGCTGCCATCGTGGACGGCACTGGTGCCCCCATTCGCCACGGTGATGTGGCAGTGACCGACGGCGTGATCACCGAGGTCGCCAAGTCCATCTCCGGACGGGGCACCCAAGAAATCGATGCTGACGGCCTGACGGTGACCCCGGGCTTTGTGGACATCCATACCCACTTCGACGGTCAGGCCACTTGGGATCCAATTCTTGCTCCGTCGAGTATTCACGGCGTCACCTCAATTGTGATGGGCAACTGCGGCGTCGGCTTCGCTCCCGCACTGCCGACTGCCGAACAGCATGCGTGGCTGATCGGAATGCTTGAAGGAGTTGAGGACATTCCTGGAACGGCGCTAGCTGAAGGCATGGCATGGGACTGGGAAACATTCCCCGAATACATGGACGCCTTAGATCGCCGTCAGTATTCAATTGACGTGGCCGCTCAAGTTGCTCACGCACCATTGCGTGCCTATGTCATGGGCGCACGCGGTGCTGATCCACTCGAAGCACCATCAGCAGATGAATTGGCGCGCATGGCCAAGATGGTTCAAGAGGGTATGCGTTCTGGAGCGTTGGGATTTACCACGAGTCGCACATATCTTCATCGCACAAAAGCGGGAGCACCATTAGGAACACGCTTTTCTTCTGCCGATGAACTGCTGGCACTTGGAACCGCGATGGCCGAAACGGGAACGGGAGTTGTGCAATTGATCTCCGATGCTTACCAATCTCCGGATAATGATTTCGCTATTGAAGAAATGCGGTTGATGGAAGCCATGGCCCGTGCGATGGGTCGACCATTGAGCATGACTGTGCAGCAACCTGAGCCGTTGCCGGATCGTTGGCGCGAAGTGGGAGCCTGGGTTGAGCAAGGCGTCAATAAGGGACTCTCATTGGCGATGCAAGTCGCGGTTCGTCCGATCGGTATTTTGCAGGGGCTCACGGCAACTGTCAACCCATTATTGCCGTGCCCCAGTTTCACCGAGATTTCCCAACGACCACTCTCAGAAATTCTTGTCGCCCTGCGCGACCCACAGCGCGTTGCGCGCATTGTCGCCGAACATCATGCCGCTCTTGCACACATGGAAGGTCTCGGCAGCGAAATGTTTGGTGGCTTTCACAAGTTGTATCCCATGGAAAATCCAGTCAACTACGAGCCTTCACTCTCTGACTCGATTGCTGCTCGAGCACAGGCAGCAAATCGTGATGTCGTGGAGTTTGTTATTGAACTCATGACGCAGGACAATGGCAATCGCCTTCTGTATATGCCCTTATTCAACTTTGCGCACAACAATCTTGATGACATTCGCGAAATGTTGCTGAATAAAAACTCCATTATTGGTTTGTCCGATGCCGGGGCACATTGTGGAACTATCAGCGACGGCAGTGCCACGACTACTGCGCTAGCTCTATGGACTCAAGATCGAACCCGTGGTGAGAAGTTGCCACTGGAATTCATGGTCAATCACATCACGCAGCGAACAGCGAGTTTCGTCGGATTACTTGATCGTGGAGTGATCGCCCCTGGATACCTTGGCGATATCAACGTCATTGATATGTCAACTTTGGGCACTCCGCCACCGCGTATCGTTCACGATCTTCCAGCTGGCGGACGCCGCCTCATGCAAACGGCAACTGGTTATCGCTACACCATTAAGAACGGCGCAGTGTCTTTCGTCAACGGCGAGCACACTGGGGTATTGAGTGGCGCACTAATTCGTGGCGCGCAACAGCGACCCCGCTGAGATCAAGAATCAATAATCGTTTCGCCAGCGCGCACTTGGCGCGCATACGCGCCATCTCGCTCCATTAACTCGGCATGCGACCCCTGCTCAACAATGTGCCCCTCATCAATCACCACAATGCGGTGAGCATCACGAATGGTTGAAAGTCGGTGAGCGATGACTAAGGCCGTACGCCCACGAAGAGCTTCATCGAGGGCGGCCTGCACAAGGGCTTCGTTTTCATTGTCAAGGTGGCTTGTGGCCTCATCAAGAATCATCACCGCAGGATTTTTCAATAGCAAACGGGCAATGGCAAGTCGCTGTTTTTCGCCACCTGAGAGGCGATAGCCCCGCTCGCCGACAATTGTGGCTAAACCATCGGGCAAAACTTCGATCGTCTCCAGAATGCGCGCTGCGCGACATGCCTCAATGATTTCATCCTGAGTTGCATCGGGTTTGGCGTAGCGCAAATTGGATTCCATGCTCTCATGAAAGAGGTGCGGATCTTGCGAGACAACCCCAATGGCCGCACGCAATGAGTGACCCGTTAAGTCGCGCACATCGTGACCATCAATTTTCACTGAACCCGCCGTGACGTCATAGAGACGCGGAATCAACGAGGCCATAGTGCTCTTACCAGAGCCAGATGCACCAACAACAGCAATCGTCTCACCAGGCTCAATAATCAATGACATATTTTTCAGAACATCAACATCAGGGTCGCCAGTGGGTGCACCGGGCATCTCCAGTGAAGGAACCGAGACTTCACTGGCGGGTGGATAACGAAAGGTCACGCGATCAAACTCAATGCGGCCACGAGGGTTAACGAGATCAATCGCCCCAGGTTTATCGGCAATAGATACAGGCGCATCAAGAACTTCAAAGACACGATCGAAACTAACAAACGAAGTCAGGAGATCAACACGCGCATTGGTCAAGCCTGTGAGGGGTTGGTACACACGTGACACCAATGTCGCCAGTGCCACCAATGTGCCATCTGAAATATCTCCCGAGACAACTAGTTGAGCGCCGATTCCATAAATCGCAACTGCTCCAAGGGCACCGACCAATCCGAGTGCAACAAAGAAAACCCGACCGTAGAGAGCTGAAAGAATTCCGATATCGCGTACCCGTGAAGCCCGACTAGAAAATGCATCAACTTCGCCTTGGTGGCGACCAAATAATTTGACCAGTAAAGCCCCAGAGACATTAAAGCGCTCGGTCATTTGAGTATTCATTTGAGCGTTAAGCGTCATCTGCTCACGAGCAATAACTTGTAAGCGTTGACCAACGCGACGCGCAGGAATCACAAAGACTGGCAAAACGATCAGAGACAGTAAGGTCAATCGCCACTCAAGAGTGAGCATTGCGCCCAATGTCATCAACAGCACAACGACGTTACTGACAACACTTCCGAGAGTTGATGTCACGGCAGATTGAGCACCAACGACATCATTACTCAGGCGACTCATTAAGGAACCTGTTTGAGTTCGCGTGAAGAAAGCGACTGGCATTCGTTGAACCTTGTCAAAGAGGGCAACGCGCAGGTCATAGATAAGACCTTCACCAATGCGCGAGGAATACCAACGCTGAGTGATCGCCAGAACTGCGTCAAACAATGCCGCGGCAATAGCAAATGATGCGAGCCACCAGATACGACCGCGATTCCCTGAGGGTATGGCATCGTCAATGATTGCGCGAAAGACGAACGGCGGAACCAAGGCGATCGCCGCGGCCAGAAGTATGGAGACCAAAAAACCGATGATGCTGACCTTGTATGGGCGCGCAAACTGCCAAACGCGGGCCAGCGATGAGCGGTCAATTTTGCGACCTTTCACTGCCGTTGAATCACTCGGCATCATCATGTGAGGTCCCATACGCATAAGGGAGCAGGCTACCTCTAAGGTTTGCTATGACCCGAATGAGACTTTGCGCACTAGTGATGGCGTTAATCGTCACAGCATGCTCGAGTGAGCCCCCAAATTCATCCCCAGATACCACCAATTCATCGGTTCCGACGGTGAACGATTGGACGACCACGCTGACATGGAAAGAGTGCGGTGGCGGAATTGATTGCTCATCACTTGAAGTGCCTTTTGACTACTCGTCTCCAGACTTAGGATCATTTATTCTTCCGGTGGCCCGCCATCGCGCCACGCAACCGTCTTCCCGTATCGGGACTCTTTTAGTTAACCCTGGTGGTCCCGGTTCAGCGGCAACGGATTGGGCATCGTTCGCAGTTCAAGTCTTAAGCAGTTCAATAGTTGAACGCTTCGACATCGTCGCGTGGGATCCCCGCGGAGTCGGCGGGTCAGACCCAGCAATTGATTGTGTTGACACGATGGATGATTATTTCGGACTTGATCCTTCTCCCGACAATGACGACGAGTTGAAATCTCTCGTTGAGGGCGCAAAAGATTTCGCCGATTCATGTGCGGCCCGTAGTGGCAAAATTCTCACCCACGTGGGAACAATTGATGCGGCCAGGGACATGGATGTTTTGCGGAGAGCACTTGGTGAAGAGCAGATTTCATTTGCTGGTTTTTCATACGGCACGAAACTCGGCGCTACTTGGGCCACGCTATTTCCCACATCCGTGCGTGCTGCGGTTTTCGACGGCGCCATTGATCCGATTCTTGGGTACGTTGACGATCTCATTTTGCAGGCCAAAGGTTTTGAAACATCACTCAATACTTTTCTTGATCAATGCGATGTCAACCAATGTTCGTTTATGCAAGTTGACGAAACAGCGCGCCAAGCCTTTGACCGAATCATGTTAGAGCTCGATAATGCGCCGTTAATATGCTGCCCCACTCGCCCACCCACCAATCAAGGTGTCGCACACATGGGTATTGGCGTCACACTTTATGCTTCATACCGTTGGGGCGAGTTGGAGGATGCTTTATCGGCTGCTTCTTCGGGTGATGGGCAGCCTTTGCTGATGTTGTTTGACGATTATTTCGGGCGACAAAATAATGGCTTCATTGATAATTCAATTGATGCGTATATAGCGATCACCTGCGCTGACAGAGATGAGCAACTGACACCGCAAGATATTCTCGGACTTGAGTCACGCTTACAAAATGTGGCACCACGATTGGGTGCATCGTGGATCCAAGAGATGATGATCTGTGCCCATTGGACAATGCCCACGCAAGGCGGTCTCTCACTGCGTGCTGATACAGCAAACAGAATCCTGGTTGTGGGGAGTATTGGCGACGCTGCGACGCCGTTATCTGGAACAAGACAGATGGCAACAACATTGGGTCATGCGCGACTTGTCGTCAGCCAACTTGAACAGCACACCACCTATGGTTCGGACCCGTGTGTCACACAGATTGTTGATGAATATCTGCTCACACTGTCAGATGGACCGGATATCACCAATTGCTGATGTGTCTACACAAAAGTTTTTTACCGTCTAACATTGCAAAGTGAACGTTTCTGTCCCGCGCTGGAAATCTCGACTGGTGATC
>BJGB01000020.1:0-17500 GCA_014190215.1 Actinomycetes bacterium
CCATCCGACGAATCATCGTCTCTCGTTGCTCCAGACTGAGTTTGCTTCGGCCTCGATATTTGGTCAAGGGATCGCGATCAACTATCCGAAACAAAAAGAAGTTGAAGACAACAACCGCAAACAGCGTGAGCAGTGCTCCAACAATCTTCTTGACCACATAGCGATTACTCACAGACAACTGCTCGCCAATGATTGTTATGCGCGATCGTCTGCACTTTTCTTTCGACGACCTCGCACGAGAGTGAATACGACACCGGCAACAACAAGTGCAATACCAATCACAACAATCGTGTTGGTGCCACCACCACCGCCACTGTCACCAGAAACAGGCTCCAGGTTGAGATACGCCGACGAGGTCTGAGTAAACATGATTGGTCCAACTTCGGCTGGTTGGCGCTCAAAGTTCTGCCACCTGTCCGAACGAAACGCTTGCAGGTTGTCGTACTTATAGAGCACCGCGTACGGGCCGTCGTTGACAAATATTTTGTGCATCTGTTGAATCAAATCGGCACGCTTGACAGGATCCAGTTCGACATGTTGCTTCTCGTACAGTGCGTCATACTCTGCATTACACCAGTTGCCGTCGTTATATCCGCCAACTGCCGGATCCGTAGGTACCGCAGCAGTTATGAAGTCTGACAGCATGTTGTCCGGATCCGCATACGGAGACCAACCCCATGTATACAGATCAAACTCGCTCTTAGACTGAATCGCCGCAAGACTGTCTTCGTCAAACGTTTTTACGTCGGTGGCGATACCAACGTCCTTCAAGAATCCCGTGATGAACGGTGTCGTATCTGATCCGCCACCAACCGAACGATCAAAATAGCGAAGTTTCAATTCAACTCCGTCTTTGTCACGCACTCCGTCTCCATTCGTGTCGATCCATCCCGCTTCATCCAGAAGTGCGTTTGCTTTAGCAGGGTCGTACGAATATGTCTGGTCGGCTTCAACCTGATAATCAAAGGCTGGGTTTGCAGAAGCCGAAATGCCTACAGCTGGTTTTCCAAAACCATTCAACACCTTGTCAACCAAGAGTTGACGATCAATCGCCCAATTGATTGCTCGGCGCACATTGGGATCCTTCAGCGCCACATGTCCGTCGCCGATACCTGTCGGGCAACTCGAATTCATCGCCAACTCGCTGAATGATCCTTGGTTTCCAGCTATTCCGATGATGTTCGGTTCATCGCCTGCCATGATTGTGGCGAAAATCTTGCCTGGCACATCGTCAACTGCGTCCAAATCTCCTGCTTTGAGAGCGTTGTATTGCGCTTCAGCCGTTTCGAACGTTCGGAAAATCAACTGATCCATTGCTGGTTTTTTGCCAAACCAATTTGGGTTTTGTACGAGTCGGATGAACTCGCCTTCCTTGCGCTCAACAATCTGGAAAGGACCGCCAGAAACATTGTCGTCTGCAAGATAATTAGGTAGTTCCTCAGCAGAGATCTTTTCGTAGATGTGCTTCGGCACGATATACACATCAAGTATTGGCAACTTTGGATCTGGTACCGACGAGACAACAACAAGTGTTTGGGCATCAGTAGCAGTCGCAGTGAGGTTGCCAGTCACTGTTGTGTGATTCCACCAACCGTCTTGCACCGACCTCGTGATTGTGTACGCCACATCGTCGGCAGTCATTGGCACACCGTCACTCCACTTCATGTCACTGCGCAACTTGTATGTCCATGTCAAACCGTCTTCACTACTCGTCCATGATTCAGCCATATTCGGGAGAATTGAAAAATCCGAGGCGGCCTTACTCGTCAGCATCGGCAGCGTGAGATTCCAAATCTCATAATCGATCACTAAGAATCCGACCGTCACATTTAATGAGTCGATGTCTTGAGTGATTCCAACCGCAAAAGTCAACTCACCTTCAGCCGAGGCACCAGTTGACATTCCACCGGCTAGTGCAGTGAGTCCAAACAGCCCTGCCACGATGACTTTAAGAAAATTCTTGTTCATGAGTCCCCCAACTGTGAATTGATTACAGTATGGCACACCGCACGAGAGCGACCATTTGCCAGATGTCGAAGAAAAAAATCATATCAATCGCCCAGATCACCCAAGACGACGTTGAAGACCTTGCTTTTGGATGCGCACTTCTTGGAACTGGTGGCGGTGGGAGTGTCGGCGGCGCAATTCTGGAAGTCAAAAGTGCGATAAAAAAGTTTGGGCCGGTCACGGTTGTTCAACTCGAAAATGTCCCTGCAGACGGTTTGGTGATGCCCATTTGTGGCATTGGAGCACCGACGATCTCTTTTGAGATGTTGAACAACGGTGGAGAGGCACAATTGTTGCGTCAAGAAGTTGAGCGCGTTTTTAACAAACCAGTCGTTGCAATCATGGCGAGTGAAATTGGTGGTTCAAATGGAGTCGAACCTGTTATGTGGGCATCCCGATTGGGATTGCCGATTGTTGATGCAGACACCATGGGGCGCGCTTTCCCGGAAGTTCAAATGGGTTCATTTTTTGTTCGTGGTCTGCCTTTGACACCGATCATCCTCGTTGACTTTCAAGGCAACTCCATCACCATTACACCCACAAGCGGAGAGTCTGCAGAATCAGAATCACGAGCATTCACCATTGCTGCTGGAGGTGTCGCCTTAATGGCCGACTACATCAATCCCGCAGCAACAATGATCGGCAACGTCATCGTCGGATCGATAAGTAATGCGATTGAGATGGGGCGTGCAGTTCGGGGAACGCATGAACCAATGAAGCGGCTCACCGATTTACTTGGAGCACATGCATTGATTACTGGCAAGATTTCTGAAATTGAACGTCACACTCATGGCGGTTTCGTGCGCGGCAGTGTCACGATTTGTGGAACCGGAATAGATAGTGGGCGCCAAGTGAGCATTGACATCCAGAACGAGAATCTTGTTGCAAAAGAAAACGGTCGCATCCTTGCCAGTGTTCCCGATTTGATTTCCATGCTTGACACACAAACCGGTACTGCGATTGCAACCGAGGAAATGAAGTACGCCATGCGAGTTACCGCGATGGCCTGGCCCTGCGATCCGCTGTGGCGAACCGAGCGAGCACTGCAAACCGTTGGTCCTCGAGCATTCGGATACGACATTGACTATGTGCCGATTGAGAAATCACAGCGATGAGACTCGATCTGCGCGTTGGTATCGATGTCGGCGGCACTAACACCGATGCAGTTGTACTTGACGAAAACAACCGAATTCTTGCCCGAACAAAGCAAGCCACAACTTCTGATGTTCGGTCGGGAATGCAAAACGCGCTTACTTATGTAATTGATGCGCTCGGCACCGAGGCACAACGAATTGGTCGCGTCATGCTCGGCACTACTCATGCGACAAATGCAATTTTGGAACGGCGCTCTCTGGGTCGAGTTGCTGCAATTCGACTAGGCGCGCCAGCATCACTCTCACTTGAACCCATGGAGTCATGGCCAGATGACTTGCGAGATGCGGTGTGCGTTGACACTTGCATTCTCGAAGGTGGGCACTACGTAGATGGTCGACGAATTTCTCCACTTGACGAAGATGGGCTCAGAAATTTTTTATCAAGCGTTGCAAAGACGGCTGACGCAATCGCCATAACCAGCATTTTTAGCCCAACCTCCCCGCAAGACGAAGAGCGCGCGCGCCAAATCGTGAGTGAAGTATTGGGCAACAACATGGCAGTAACACTCAGTCACGAAATCGGAAGTGTGGGCCTGCTCGAGCGCGAGAACGCCACGATTCTCAATGCCGCACTCTTCGGCGTCATAGGACAGGTGATCTCAGCAACGCAAGACGTGATTGCTGGTGCAGGACTTGTTGTTGAAATGTTGTTGGCGCAAAACGATGGCACGCTCATGGCGCTTGATTTTGCTCGTCGATTCCCAATCTTGACAATTGGCTCTGGTCCTGCAAACTCGCTTCGCGGTGCAGCATTCCTCACCGGATTAACCAACTCAATCGTGGTCGATGTGGGTGGAACATCTACCGACTTTGGTGTGTTGATCAACGGTTATCCACGCGAATCTGCTGCGGCCGTCGAAATCGGTGGCGTGCGAACAAATTTTCGAATGCCGGACTTATTGTCCATCGCAATCGGTGGCGGAACCATCGTGTCGGGCACTGCTGCACAACCCGTAGTTGGGCCACTTTCGGTTGGCCATCGGCTCACTAGTGATGCATTGATTTCTGGCGGTGCTACCCCAACATTGACCGACGCACTTGTGGCTGAAGGTCGCCTTCAGCTCGGCAACCATGCAGTGCCACAAATCGAATTAGAACGACTTCAGTCTGCACTCCACAGCGCCACCGAATCTATTGCAGATGCAATAGATCAAATCACGTTGGGCAATGCCCTACTTCCACTCATTGCGGTCGGTGGTGGGTCGCTCCTCATACCTCACGACATCGCAGGCGTATCCCATGTGCTGCATCCCGAAAATGGCGACATTGCTAACGCCATTGGCGCCGCAATCGCTTGGGTGAGCGGACATTGGGAAGGTGTGGTTGCACATGGAGACGAATTCAATGAAGCAATCACCAATGGTCGAGCCATTGCTTGCCGCCGCGCAATAGAAGCCGGAGCAGATCCACAAATAGTTGAAGTTGTCGATCAAACCGAAACCCCACTGAGTTATCTCAATTCCCCAACGGTTCGCCTCGTCATTAAAGCAGCTGGACCACTCAGACATTTGTAGGGATTTGGTGAGGCAAAGTCCGATTGGTCTACTCTGCACTGGTGACCACTTCCGCATTCGATCAATTACCTGCTCCACTTGCCCCCCAAATTCCATTTGTTCATGATCGAGTAACAGGACCCGCTCAAGATCCATGGTCTTGGCTCAGCAATAAAGATCACCCCGAAACGATTCCCTATCTCAATGCCGAAAACGCTTATGCCGACGCATGGTTTGCGCCGCATGCACCCCTCATTGATCAAATCTTTCAAGAGATCAAATCTCGAATAGTTGAAGACGACACTTCTGTGCCGATGCAGCACGGCCCATGGTGGTATTTGCGCCAAACACTTGCCGGAAGTGGCTACTCCATTCATTTGCGTGGCGCGACTCGCGAAACTGCTGGCTCAATGGTCATTCTCGACGAAAACATTGAGGCCAAACCGTATGAATTTTTTGGTCTTGGCGCATTCGAGTTGTCACACGACCACAACTTTCTGGCATGGTCGCACGAGACCGATGGCAGTGAGCGTTTCACGATTCGGGTTCGCGATCTACGCACCAATACCGACTTAGCCGACACACTCGTTGACACCAGCAATGCCAATCTTGCGTGGTCTAGCGATGCCAAGTATCTGTTCTACATCACCCATGACGATGCAATGAGACCGGACAAAGTGTGGAGACACACGATCGGCGATGCCCAACAAAACGACGTCATGATTTTTGAAGAATCCGACGAACGATTCAACGTCAATGTTTCGTCTACTCGCTCGGGCGAATGGATCATTATTGATAGCCAGAGCCGAATCACCTCAGAGTGCTTTTTGCTGTCAACAAATGATCCCCTTCGCAGCCTCATACCTGTACGCGCGCGCGAACAAGCGATTGAATACCGTATTGATCATTGGGGCGACCGCTTTGTTGTGCTCACCAACCTCGACGCTGTTGATTTCCGAGTGATGTCCGCGCCGCTCGACAGCCCTGGCAACTGGACCGAAATCATTCCTCACGTTGTTGGCCAGCGCATCAACAATATTGAACCTTTTCGCGATCATCTTGTGGTCCAGGATTGGCAAGACGCTCAACAGCGCCTTCGCGTGTTACATCGAGACGGAACAATCAAAACCCTGCATACGGGCGTTGATCCACATGAGATTTCAATCGATGAGTGCCCAGAATGGGAAACCAACACTGTGCGCTATGCGCACGAGTCACTCGTCTCCCCTAACACCGTGTTTGACCACAACGTACTGACCAACGAACGTGAAGCAGTAAAAACACAAGTGGTTCCCAACACCACACTTGCCGACTACATCACCACTCGTGAATGGGCCATAGGTCTTGATGGAACAAAAATTCCACTCGACATTGTGCGCCACAAAGACACGCCGGTCGACGGCACTGCACCTGGCTTGCTCTATGGATACGGCTCATACGAATACGCAATTGCGCCGTGGTTTTCAGTCGCACGATTATCACTCCTCGATCGCGGTTGGGTGTGGGCACTCGCACATCCGCGCGGCGGTGGCGAATGCGGACGCAACTGGTATCTAGATGGAAAGTTGCTCAACAAGAAAAACACGTTTAGCGATATGAATGATTGCGCTCGTCATCTCTACAAAAATCACGTTGCGCCTGGAAAACTTGCAGTGCGCGGAGGCTCTGCCGGTGGCCTCATGGTTGGAGCATGCATTACATCCGAGCCAACTTTGTACGGAGTTGCGATTGCAGAAGTTCCGTTTGTCGATGTGATCAGTTCAATGAGCGACCCCTCATTGCCATTGACCATCAATGAGTGGGAAGAGTGGGGCGACCCGCGCAGCGAACCTTCTGCGAGCTACATGCTTTCGTATTCTCCTTACGACAACACCAAGGCTGATCCATATCCACCGATGCTCGTGACTGCGGGACTCAATGACCCGCGCGTGAGTTATCACGAACCAGCAAAATGGGTTGCCAAGTTGCGTTCACTGAGGTCATCACGTCAGCCATTGATATTCAAATGTGAAATGGATGCGGGACACGCTGGAAAGTCGGATCGATACGACCAGTGGCGCGACGAAGCCAAGGTCATGGCTTTTCTACTCTCAATAAAAAAATAACTGCTTAAACTCGTCCGCCAAGTTTTTCAAATGGAATGTGGCAGCGCATCACTCCTCCATCGGGGGTAGCCATAAGAGGTGGCTCAACTGTCGAACAAATATCACCCTCTAGCCGACGCGGGCACCGAGTGTGAAACACACAGCCTGACGGTGGAGACATAGAACTTGGAATCTCGCCTTCGAGTTTGATCCGCGAAGTTGTCGAGCCAGTTGTTGAAGTCACGGCCGACAAAAGTGCTTCTGTATATGGATGATGCGGTCCGTCAAAAACTCTCTCAGCGGGGCCCACCTCCATAATTCTGCCCAAATACAAAACTGCAATTCGATCAGACAGATAGCGCACAACGCGAAGATCGTGGGAGATGAAAAGGTAACTCGTATTGCTTTCACGCTGTATGTCTGCCAGCAAATTAAGAATTGCTGCTTGAACCGAAACATCAAGTGAGGATGTTGGTTCATCGCACACCATCACGCGTGGCTGACCGGCGTATGCACGAGCAATTGCCACACGCTGCTTCAGGCCACCCGACAATTGACCCGGTCTCATGTCAAGATGGCCCTCTGTCAGGCGCACAGCGGCGATCACTGAACGTAGCCGTGATTCGATCTCTTCGGGAGTAACTCTTGCTAGATGCCTCAGCGTTCTCGTAATAATTTTGCGTACGGATCGACGACGATTTAACGCAGAATCTGGGTTTTGAAAGACGATCTGAATCGCACGAATTTGCTCAAGTGTGCGACGACGGCGTCCTGGCAAAAGCTCTTTGCCGTCACAAAGTATTTTCCCTCCAGCATCGGCTGCGTGCAGCCCCAACAACGTGTGTGCAAGTGTGGTCTTGCCACTCCCCGATTCACCTACAAGTCCAAGTGTTTCACCAGCGTAAAGTGACAACGAGACGTCTTGAACTGCCTTGAAACTTTGGCCGCCTTGATGAAACGATTTGCTCACATTGACAAGTTCCAAAATTGGCTTGATCTTCCGATTGATCTCAACAGATACTCCAGCGATTTCGTTCTCTGCCGGAGAACCCGCGACCTTCTCTGCGTGGTGACAGCGAACCGAACTCGTTCCAAGAGATCTCCACAGAGGAACTTCTGTTGTGCATGTTTCGTCTGCAAATGAACACCTCTCCACAAAGACGCATGTGGGCAGATCGGCACCAAGACTTGGTAAAAATCCTGGGATAGTTGACAAGCGTTGTGCATCTTTGCGTAAGCCGTGTGTTGGTAGACACTTCAAAAGTCCAATGGTGTAGGGGTGCACAGCGTGTTCAAACACATTCTGTGCTGAACCCTCCTCCACCAACTTGCCTGCGTAGAGCACGCCGACCTTGTCACAGATTGACCGCACAACACTGAGATTGTGCGAAATGAATAAGACAGACGTGCCATATTCTGTCCGAATATTTCGAATCAGGTCCAAAACCTCTGCCTCAACAGTGACATCCAGACCCGTCGTAGGTTCATCCAGTATCAACAGTTTTGGATCGCATGCAAGCGCCATTGCAATTACCACTCGTTGTTGCATCCCACCCGAAAGTTGATGAGGAAAGCGATCCATTACCACATCCGGATCAGCGATTTGTACTTTGTGCAAGATTGCCGTTGAGCGTTTGAGTGCCTCGTGTTTATCGACACCCATCACCGTGAATGACTCAATGAGTTGGGGGCCAACTCGAATAGTCGGATTTAACGCTTGAGATGGATCTTGATACACCATCGACACCGTGTTGGCTCGAAGATCACGCAGTTCATTCTTTTTAAGAGACAGCACGTCGCGACCCGCAAGACGAACGGCACCACTCAACACTCGCGCATTACGTGGCAAACTTCGAATTGCGGCATAAGCCGCAGTTGATTTACCACAACCACTTTCACCAACGAGTCCGTATGCCTCACCGGCTTGGATAGCAAACGAAACACCACGCAACACTTCCCGTGCAGTTCCCCTCACCATGTAAGCGAGCTTCAAGTCCTCAAACTCGAGTGTGGGCTCGCTCATTTGTCCACCACACCCTGTATCGCGTCAGCAATCAGATTGATTGAGACCACAAGCGAAGCAAGTGCAATTGCTGGAATAATCGACGGCCACCAAACATTGCTCAGCAAACTTGTGCGCTCGTCAAATATCGTCCTACCCCAATCGGGTGATCCTGGCTGGGTGCCAAACCCGATAAACGACAACCCAGCCATTGTGAACACTGCATAACCAAGTCGCACAGTGAACTCGACGATGATGGGTCCAAAAATGTTTGGCAAAATTTCGACAAACATCACGTACAGCGAGTTTTCACCACTCAGTTCTGCGCAGCGCACATAGTCGAGATTGCGTTCTGCAAGCACTGCAGCACGAACAGTTCGGGCAATCAGTGGTGCAAATAAAAAGCCGATTACACCGATGATTGTGGCACGCCCCGCGTCCAAAACCGTCAGTGCTAACAACGCCACGAGGATGACAGGAAGACTGATCAACGCCTCAATGATTCGACTCAGGATGTCATCGACGACTCTGCCCAAGTAACCCATCATCAAACCCAACATCACTCCTACGACTACTCCAAGAATCGTTGCGGCGGGAGCAATGAACATGATTTCTCGAGCGCCATAGATTGCGCGACTCAATACGTCACGGCCCGACCGATCGGTTCCTAATACAAACCCATCGGTAAATGGGTGCGTCCATTTCTTAATCAAGTTCTGTTCTGCCGGGTCACGGTTCACAATAAGTCCAGGAGCAATCGCGCATATTGCCCAAAATGCCACGCCGAGATTTCCTAATAAAAATGTTTTTGATCGCAATAACTGCGACCGCATTTCCTGTGACGGAGTCTTCGCAATCGGCTGAGTCTCGGAAGTCATACGTGTGATCCAAACCGAATTCGAGGGTTAAGCCATGCCGTTATTACATCGGCTATGAGCGTCATGATCATTGCAAATGTCCCGACCACGAATACTGCGGCCATCAGCATCGGTATATCTCGATCATTCGCAGCATTGGCGATCAAGAGACCAAGTCCCTTGTAGTTGAACATTGTCTCAGTAACGAGTAGCCCACCTAGTAGGTAACTCATCTGCGAAGCCAGCACTGCAATGGTTGGTAAAAGGGCATTTCGCAACACATGCACACCCAGCACTCTCGAACGAGAAAGACCCTTGAGTTCTGCCGTACGCGTGTAGTCGGCTGCAAGAGCCTCAATGGTCCCCGCTCGTGTCATACGAGCGATATATCCAAACAACGTTGCGCTCAATGTGACTGCAGGAAGTATTAGTACTTTGAATTGTTGAATAATTGATCCATCAGCTGATCCTCCCGCGGGCACCCACCTGAGTTTGACAGCAAAGAAAAGAATTAAAACAATTCCAATTGCAAATTCGGGTGTGACTGCAAGGCTCAAGCCTGTAACAGTGATGATCCTGTCCGATGCCTGATCCTTGCGCAGTGCCGCAATTGCTCCGCCCAAAATTCCAATTGGCACAACAATGATTAATGTCAAAACCGCAAGTTTGGTTGAGGACCAAAATGCAGATGCAAGATAATCGGTTACTGGTCCTTGGAATTTATATGAATCTCCAAAGTCTCCACGAATGGCGTGAGAAATCCAGCGGAAGTACTGGCTATACAGAGAACCGTTAACACCTAGCTCTTTATTAATTTGGTCAACAGATTCTTGCAGCGCGAATGGTCCAAGAATTGCCCTACCGACACTTCCGGGAAGAACAGACGCGACCACGAACACCACGACGCTGAGAATAAACAGTGTGACAACTGCTAGTCCCAGTCGTCGGATGACGTAACGTGCCAAGGGCTAAAGGTTAGCTTTTGCTGGCATTTTCAGCGTAAACCTGACCCATCCCTGAGTTGGTCACACCTGAAATATTCTTTTGTGCAGCCGACATGAAGTTGAAGTTATAAGGAATCATCAATGGGCTCTCGTCCTGCAGAATCTCTTGGATCTTGAGGGCTGCTGCTTGCTGACTCTGTAGATCAACTGAAGATGTGTACGTAGCGACCGCAGCGTCGTAATCAGCATTAGCAAACTCTGCTGCGTTCCATACTCCACCCTTATCTACCGACAACAGTGGTGCGTTCAAGAACACGTCTGGCACACCGCGGTGTCCGTAATCGGTAATACCGAGGTCTGAACCTGGAGTATTCGCGTCCCACGACACCCAGTAGCTGTCGTAGTAGTCGTCACGAAGTTCAATCTTGACGTTAATGCCGAGTTCTTTGCCAGCATTTTGTACCAACACTGCCAGATCAGGAATTTCTTGCGTCTGCCAGCTATACAGAGTCACGTCGAACCCATCTGGTGCAGCTTCGGCCATGAGTGCCTTTGCTTTCTCCAGGTTGAATTCTCGTGCTGGACCGCTGCCGCTCGATGGGAACATCGTGAAGAACGGTGTGTCATTAGCAACTTGTGCTTTGCCCTGCAAAAGCCCATCCACCATCGACTGGTGATCGATAGCCATCGACATTGCTTGGCGAGCACGCTTGTCTGCGAATGCACCCTTTGAAGTACGCATGTGGATTTGGTAGTGAGCCGTCGATGGAATCTCAATCAAGTTCACGTCTGGATTATTGATCAATGACTCGCCGCCAATTACTGGGAACTGTGCGATCACATCAATATCACCCGATTGGAATGCCGTGACTTTTGCGCCAAGGTCATCAATGAATTGCACTTCAACTTTGTCGAGCAATGGTGCTGTACCCCAATAATTTGGGTTTCGCACCATGGTCGCTCCCTTCACCGCGTCATAAGACTCAATCATGAACGGTCCAGACGTTGGGATATTGCTCGTTGCAAACTTGGTGGTGTCGGTCACCGATGCTGGCAAGATAATCGCGTTGTAGTTATCAGATGACACGATGTACGGGAAATTGCCCATCGGAGCATCCAACTTAAACATCACCGTGTTGTCATCAACTGCGATTGTTCCGCCCGGAGAGAGCTTCCCGGTCTGAAATGCCGACAGCGAGTTTGATGCATTGTCTGGATTGACGAGTCGCTCAATAGTTGCCACCACGTCTGCAGCAACGACAGGTGAGCCATCGCTGTATTTAGCAGCGGGGTTCAACTTGAATGTCCATTCTGAAGCGTCATCATTTGGCACCCATTCGGTTGCAAGACTGCCGGCAAGCGTGAGGTCGTTCTGTGAAAGCGTTAGCCACTGACCATATTGTGCAAGAAACACGATTCCGTTGCCGTCGTTAATCGCTACTGGATCAAGATTGGCCGATGCTGCAGACGGAGTACCTGATGCAATGATCAAAGTGCCACCGGCAACTGGTGCGGCACCTGTTGTTTCTGCAGTTGTTGAGGTTTCGCTTCCGCCACATGCTGCAATCAATGCGCCTATTGCAGGGAAAGAAAGGCCAACAATCGTTCCTCGACGAATAAAGTCGCGACGTGAAAGTCTTCCTGATACAAACTCATCAATGACGTGATTGCCGATTTGACCTTGTGTCTGACGAATCGCGTCAATTCGACGAAAATTAATCTTTCCCATAATTGTCTCCCCCGTGTAGATGAGCCTGTTTGGTTAACTTAACAACACCATAGTCAATAGACAAGCCTCTATAAAGACGCCTACTATCAATATTGTGACTACCACAATAGAGACTCTGATAGATCTAGACAAATATCCACTCGGTCGACCTGGTTCGATTGAATGGAACACGCTTGTTACCCAGTGTCGCAAAGACCTTGTCGACAAGGGCATGTATGAGTTGCCCGGTTTTCTTAAAAGTGATGCGCTTCAATCTGCGACCAACAAGATCCTGCCACGCATGGCAAACGATTCGGTCGAAATCCGACGTGAGCACAACATCTACTTCCTCGACAAAGTAGAAGGGCTGGCCGATGACCACCCCGCACTTAAAAAAATTATGACCATCAATCACACCCTGTGTGCTGATCAATTAGTAGACACCCCACTGACCGACGTCTATGAATGGCCCAACTTTCGAGAATTTATTGCAGCAACAATGGAACTTCCGGTCCTCCACCTGATGGATGATGAATTGGCTCGTGTCAACGTGCTCAGCTACCGACCAGGAGAAGCCCTCAACTGGCACTTCGATCGATCCGAATTTACGATCACGATGCTTCTGCAGCGTGCAGCCAAAGATGGAATTTTCCAATATCGACGAGAACTACGCACCGACACAAATCCCAACTACGAAGTCGTTGGCAAAATGATTGCTGGCAACGACCCCGAAGTCATCAGCGTTGACGTTGAGCCAGGTGCTCTCAATGTTTTTCGTGGCCACAACACCGCCCATCGCGTAACAACGGTCAGCGGCGACAAGGAACGAATGGTGGCAGTTTTTTCACTGTACGAAAAGCCCGGTGTGAGATTTAGCGATTCAGAAAACATGGGTTTTTACCGCCGAACTTCTGCAAAATGAGCACATCGCTTTCCGCAATTCGCAATGCACTAAGTGCTGCTCGATCTCAAACCTATACAAGTGCGCGTTCAATGCCGCGAGACTTTTATACGAGTAATGAGTTTCTTGATCTCGAAAAATCTTCACTATTCGCAATGGAATGGAACTGCATTGGGCGAGTCGAAGAAATTCCAAATCCAGGCGACTACATGGCCTTTCAATTGTGCGACGAGCCGTTACTGGCTACTCGTGGCAACGATGCCCAGATCCGCGTGATGTCAAATGTGTGTAGACACCGTGGCACTTTATTAGCTTCAGGTTCAGGAAACAGTCAACACATTGTCTGCCCCTATCATCACTGGTCATACGAACTTGACGGCAAACTTGCACGTGCGCCTCGCATGGAAGAGCACACCAACTTTGATGTGAGTTCTTGTCGCCTTCCCGAATTCAAATCCGAAATCTGGCTGGGTTTTATTTTCGTTTCCCTCAACCCACATGCCAAGCCACTCTCGCCACAGTTGCAACAGCTTGAAGGACTGATCGGCAACTATCACATGGAAGAAATGCAGGCTCGGTTTGTTGGAGACGAAGTGTGGACCACAAACTGGAAGTGTTTCGTCGAAAACTTTATGGAGGGATACCACCTCAGTCCACTTCACAAAGCCACACTTCATGCAGTCAACCCAACACGCTTGTGCACGCACTATCCGCCAAGTGATGTTCACTTCGGATACCACGCAGGTTTTTCTCCAGATTTGCCTCGCTCCACCAAAGGTCACCCAGATCTGCAAGATCACGAAGTGAACAATTGCGTGATGTTCTCAATTCCTCCAGGTTTAGTATCGGGTTGTGCTGGCGACTACAGCTCATTTATCTGTGTCCAACCGGAAAGTGTTGACCGAGTGCGTCTCAAGATGGGTTTACTTTTTTATGGCGACCACTGGACACAAGAAACCATTGATCATGCAGTTGAACTTTTTCATCGCACAAACGCCGAAGATCGAGATGTCCTTGTCAAAATGTCGAAAGGACTCAAGTCGCAGAGTCACCAGGTTGGCGCTCTCTCGTCATCCAACTTTGAAGGTCCGCTTCTCGACTTCTACAAATACCTCGACCGCAAACTCAGCCCAGTATTAGGAGCTTGATATTTTGTGAGCAATACCGACTATTCAACGCTGCGCGACTCGCGCAAACGTCAGTATCTCAACGTTGCAGGTGCAGATAAACCCCTCAAAAGCCCAGTATCACACGCAGTTTTGGAAAGTGCAAGACGCTATCGAATTTCGCGAATTCGTAAAAAACTTGTCGAGCACAATTGTGATGCAATCATTTTGTACGACCCTGTCAATATTCGCTACGCGTTTGACGCACCCAATATGCAGGTTTGGACAATGCACAATCCTCTGCGTTACGGAGTCGTATTTGCTCAAGGCCCTGCCGTGATGTTCGAGTTTGCTAGTTGTGAACACTTGTGTGAAGGCATCGAGACCATCGATGAAGTACGCACCGCAACCGGCTGGATGTATATGACAACTGGCGATCAAGTTGCCAATCGTGTCAAGAAGTGGTCCGACGAGATCGCCACGCTCATCTCGCAACACGCCGGCAAGAATGCGCGCTTGGCCGCCGATCGTCTCGATTTTTTGGGTCAAGCCGCCCTTGAGCGTCATGGCATTACCGTCGTTCCCGGAGACGCAATCACCGAAGAAGCTCGATCGATCAAGTCTGCAGAAGAGATCGAGTTAATGCGTTGGACAATCCGCGTGTGCGAAGCATCAATGGCTCGCATTTATGAACACTCAATTCCTGGTGTCACCGAACAAGAGTTGTGGGCGCACATGAGTTTCGAAAACTCCCGCTCTGGGGGCGAATGGCTTGAGACACGTTTGCTCACTGCTGGCTCTCACACAAACCCTTGGTATGCGGAATCTTCTGATCGAGTTTGCAACCTCGGCGAAATGATCTCGTTTGACACCGACATGGTTGGTCCATACGGATACTGCGCAGATCTTTCTCGTTCGTGGACTTGTGGATACACGAAGATGACATCGAAGCAGAAAGATTTGTACTCAATGGCGCTCGATCAGATCAACCACAATCTCGCGCTAATCGCGGATGGTGTTTCGTTTGTTGAATTCAATGAACAGTCGTGGCAAATTCCACGCGAATCCCAATCGTTCAGATACTCACTTGCCGCACATGGTGTGGGCATGGCCGACGAGTGGCCGATCATCTTGTTGCACCCAGACTTCACAAACAATCACGGTGGACATTTCGAAGAAAACATGGTGATCTGCGTCGAGAGCTTGATTGCCGAACCGGGCACCGAGAGCATCAAGTTAGAAACTCAAGCTCTTGTCACGAAAAATGGAATCGAACGACTCGACACGTTTCCTTGGGAAACTGAATAACACACATCAACTCACAACTGAGTCCGAAAACGACAAAAGCCCCCGCACGAATGCGAGGGCTTTTGTTCAAATTAAATCTGGCGGCGACCTACTCTCCCAGGGGGTCTACCCCCAAGTACCATTGGCGCGGGCGGGCTTAACTGCCGTGTTCGGAATGGGAACGGGTGTGTCCCCGCCGCTATGGCCACCAGAAATCATGTGTCTATTGGGATTCCCCCCAAAGACTTCAGAGTAAGCACGAGCATAAATCCAAGCCCTCGGCCGATTAGTACCGGTCAGCTGAAGATGTTGCCATCTGTACACTTCCGGCCTATCAACGTGGTGGTCTCGCCACGGGCCTTACTGCATTAACTGCATGGGTGAACTCATCTTGGAACGGGCTTCCCGCTTAGATGCTTTCAGCGGTTATCCCTTCCGGAGGTGGCTAATCAGCCGTGCCTTTGGCAAGACAACTGACACACCAGAGCTCCGTCCGTCCCGGTCCTCTCGTACTAGGGACAGCCTTCCTCAATTCACCTTCGGCTGCGGAGGATAGGGACCGAACTGTCTCACGACGTTCTGAACCCAGCTCGCGTACCGCTTTAATGGGCGAACAGCCCAACCCTTGGGACCTGCTTCAGCCCCAGGATGCGATGAGCCGACATCGAGGTGCCAAACCTTTCCGTCGATATGGACTCTTGGGAAAGATTAGCCTGTTATCCCCGGGGTACCTTTTATCCGTTGAGCGACCACGCTTCCACAAGCAATGGCCGGGTCACTATGTCCTGCTTTCGCACCTGCTTGACCTGTCAGTCTCGCAGTCAAGCTCCCTTGTGTCATTACACTCGACGACTGATTACCAACCAGTCTGAGGGAACCTTTGAGCGCCTCCGTTACAATTTAGGAGGCGACCGCCCCAGTCAAACTACCCGCCTGGCGCTGTCCCTGATCCGGATTACGGACCAAAGTTAGAGCTCCAAACTACGCAGGGTGGTATTTCACTAATGACTCCACCAGTGCTAGCGCACCGGCTTCAAAGTCTCCCACCTATTCTACACAGCTCAGGTCGAAACTCAACACCAAGTTATAGTAAAGGTCCACGGGGTCTTTCCGTCCTTCCGCAGCAAACGAGCATCTTTACTCGTACTTCAATTTCGCCGGGTCTATGGTTGAGACAGCGGGGAAGTCGTTACGCCATTCGTGCAGGTCGGAACTTACCCGACAAGGAATTTCGCTACCTTAGGACCGTTATAGTTACGGCCGCCATTCACTGGGGCTTAGATTCACAGCTTCGCCTTACGGCTAACCGTTCCTCGTGACCTTCCAGCATTGGGCAGGCGTCACAGCGTATACATCGCCTTGCGGCTTGGCACGCTGCTGTGTTTTTGTTAAACAGTCGCTACCCCCTGCTCTGTGCCACCCTTTCTAGCTCTAGAACGCGAAGTCCTATTACCAAAAAGGGTCCTCCTTCTTCCGAAGTTACGGAGGCATTTTGCCGAGTTCCTTAACCATAGTTCTCCCGATCGCCTTAGTATTCTCTACTCGCCCACCTGAGTCGGTTTGGGGTACGGGCGCCGTATCAACTCGCTGCTGGGCTTTTCTCGACAGTGTGGGATCGATGACTACTCTCAAAAGAGATCGGCATCGCGTCTCGGAGTTAATGTCGCCAACTCTCATCGGCAACCTCCTACTCGCTTACCCGGGGACTACCATCGCCCCGGATCATCTACCCTCCTGTGTCCCCCTTCAGCTACCCGCAATCAACTCTGTGGGATCGCCCGAAGGCAGCCCCCACTTTGTCTCAATTGGGCTTGACGTGTACACGGCGGTACTGGAATATCAACCAGTTGTGCATCGGATACGCCTCTCGGCCTCTCCTTAGCTCCCGACTTACCCTGGGAGGATTAGCCTTCCCCAGGAAACCTTGGGCTTTCGGCGGAGGGGTTTCTCACCCCTC
>BJGB01000021.1 GCA_014190215.1 Actinomycetes bacterium
CAATGGAAATAAGGTCTACACCTCGGGCGCTAACCAAAGTGATTATGTGTGGTTGGCTTGTCGCACCGATACCGAAGCCCCCAAGCATCAGGGCATCACTCTGATTATCGTGCCGACTAATTCTCCTGGTTTTACTTGGACGCCGATCGTGACCGTGGGTGGTGTGATGACCACAGCGACCTACTACGCAGATGTGCGAGTTCCCAAAGAAAATGTGATCGGCCAGATCAATGGTGGTTGGAAGTTGATCACGATGCAGTTGAACCACGAGCGCGTAGGTTTGGCTGCCCTGTCAGGTCTCACGGAGCGCCTACTTGATGACGTAACCACTTGGTGTCGAGTGACGCCGTCGGGTGGACCAGCTGGTGAAAAAATGGTTGATGTGCCGTGGGTGCAAACCGATTTAGCCAAGAGTCATGCTTTGCTTGATGCCATTCGTTTGATGACATGGAAGCTCGCTCAATCAGTGGCGGACAATACGCTTGGACCAGCTGAGGCTTCGGGCGTCAAAGTCTTTGGAACCGAGAAGGCAGTTGAGGTGTACCGCATTTTGCAAGGAATCCTTGGCCCAGTTTCACACCTTCGTGAGGGCTCGCAGGGCGCTGTCATTCACGGTGAAGTTGAGCGCGCCGCACGGGCCGCCCAGATCAATACCTTTGGTGGTGGGGTGAACGAGATTCAACGTGAACTAGTAGCTACTGCTGGTCTCGGCTTAGTTCGCTCAACGCGGTAAGTCATTTTTTCGTTCGGCAGAAAAACGAAATCAGTTAATGCGCGCAATGATGGTCGCAGTGGACACTGCTCCACCACAGCACATGGTGATCAAGGCAAATTCTTTGTCGCTGCGCTCAAGTTCGTGTAATGCGGTAGTGATCAAACGACTCCCTGTTGAACCAACGGGGTGACCAAGAGCGATTGCTCCTCCGTTGACATTGACTTTGTTCATCAAGTCATCACGGGAGACTCCGTGAACCTGAGCCCAACTCAAAACCACGCTGGCGAAGGCTTCGTTGATCTCCACGATGTCGATGTCGTTCATCGTCATCCCGGAGTCTCTGAGCACCCTCTCCGTGGCTTGTACGGGACCATCTAGGTGGAAATAGGGTTCCGCACCGACGAGGCACTGCGAGACAATACGCGCCCGAGCCTTGAGACCTTCACCCTTGGCACGATCGCTGTCCATCCACAGCACAGCTGCTGCACCATCAGAGATCTGACTGCTATTGCCGGCCGTATGGCGACCCCCAGGCATCACTGGCATCAGCGTGGCTAACTTTTCTGCTGTGGTTTCACGCAAGCCGCCATCACGGGTAATGAAAGTTTTATTGCCCTCTGCATCGGTGACTTCAATCGGAATAATCTCGCGCTCAAAGCGACCTTCGGCAGTGGCACGAATGGCTTTTTGCTGAGAGATGAGTCCTAGGTAATCGACTTCTTCACGAGTGATCCCACGGCGATCTGCAATTCTTTCGGCTGCACCGAATTGGTCGGGCATATCGAGTGCAAAGTCAGAAGGCTTCGAACTTCCGTTGACGAACGTCATCTCGCTACCTTCGCCCAAGCGTGGCACGTTTGCGCCTAGCCAGACCTTGCTCATGTGCTCCACACCGCAGGCCATTCCAGCATCAATGACACCAGCATGGATCATGTTGTGAATCATGTGGTTGGCTTGCTGACTTGATCCACATTGGCAATCAATGGTGGTGGCGGCAACTTGCCATGGCAAACCCTGATTGAGCCAAGCAGTCCGTGAAACATTGCTGGCTTGTTCGCCAGCTTGGGTGACACAGCCACCGACGATCTGTCCGAGGGAAATCGGATCAATACCAGCGCGGTCTAAGACACCTTTTTGAACTGCTCCAAGCAAGTTGACAGCGTGCATATCGGCAAAAGCACCATTGCGCTTTCCGACAGCTGAACGACCGGCTTCAATAATGACGGGTTGTGACATGAGGTTTCTCCTACGACTATTGGGGGGTGAGCTTGACGGGCAAGGTTTTGATGCCGTGAATGAAACTTGAGCGTAGTTTGCGCACTTCACCTGTGAGTTCAATGCCATCGATGCGCTTTGCCATTTCCTCAAAGAGGATTCGCATCTCTAGTCGTGCAAGATTTGCGCCGAGACAGAAGTGCGGCCCACCGCCACCGAAAGTGACATGCGGATTCGGATTGCGAGTGATGTCAAACTTGAATGGATCGGCAAAGACAGCGGCGTCACGATTTGCTGATGGGTACAACATTGTGACGCAGTCGCCTTCTTTGATCTGCACACCGTGCAAATCCACGTCGCAGGTCGCTGTGCGGCGGAAGTTATTGACAGGGGTTCCCCAACGCAAAATTTCCTCAACAGCCGTTGTGACGTGCGAGGTATCACCTTTGAGCTTTGTCCACTGATCAGGGTTTTCAATCATTGCTAAAACACCATGGCTGATTCCATTACGTGTTGTTTCATTGCCTGCTACAGCAAGGAGCAACATGAATAAGTCAAACTCGTGCTCAGAAAGAACATCTCCGTCATGCTCACTGATGAGCGTGGTGATGATGTCATCTTTGGGATTGATCTTGCGCTGCGCAGCCAATTCGTTGGAGTACATGTACAACTCGGCGGCTGCCGTCGTGGCATCATCGGGCGAACCAGCGAAGTCGGGGTCGGTGGTTCCGATCATGGTGTTAGACCAGTGGAAAACCTTGCGACGGTCCTCAACAGGGATGCCGACTAGTTCGGCAATGGCGATCAGTGGAAGTTCCGCCGAAACACGGTCCACGAAGTCCAGCGACGACTCTTGTAACGCTTCATCAATGAGTTGAACTGCGACTTCACGGAAATGCTCTTCAAGCATACGCATCGCTTTAGGGGTGAATCCACGGTTGACCAGACTTTTCAATCTGGTGTGTTCGGGTGGATCCAGGTCGATCATCAAACGCGCCACCTCAAGATCGGGGCGTTCTTGATTCATCAATGAACCCTTAGCGGCAGATGAGTAATTCTGGAACTTGCGACTCACTTCGACGACATCCACATGGCGGGTAATCGCCCAAAACCATTCTGGATAGCCTTCTTCAATGCCACGATGACGAGCAATGGGCGCCTCACGACGCATGAGTTCCATTAACTCATGGGGCGGTCCATCGCGGTAGGCGTCATTGGAGATCACATCAAGTGTCTCAAAACTTAAGGCCGAATTAGTTTCTTGGCTCATCGATCAACTCCTAAAATCAGCCCACTTGTGGGGACGCCTGTTCCCGCGGTAACAAGAACGTTTGCAACATTATCTACTTGATTGACACTTGTTCCACGTACCTGACGCACGGCTTCTGCAATGCCGTTCATGCCGTGAATATATGCTTCACCCAATTGGCCACCGTGCGTATTGATGGGTAATTTGCCACCCATTTCAAGGGCGCCATTTTGGATGAAGTCCTTGGCCTCGCCACGACCACAGAATCCAAACTCTTCTAACTGCATCAAAACATAGGGTGTGAAATGGTCGTAGAGAATGGCGGTCTGGATATCAGCAGGTGTCAGTCCCGACGAAGTCCACAATTCATCAGCCACGACTTTCATTTCTGGTAATTGAGCAATGTCATCGCGAAAGAAACTTGTCATCGTCCACTGTTCTTCGCCAGCACCTTGGGCAGTCGCCACAATTAAGGCTGGAGTGTTTGGTAGATCACGAGCACGTTCGGCACTGGTGATGACCAAAGCCTGCCCACCATCACTTTCTTGGCAGCAGTCAAGAAGGTGTAAGGGATCAACGATCCAGCGACTGGCCTGATGCTCTTCAAGAGTGATCGGCTGATTGTAAAACCATGCCGCGGGGTTGGTCGCAGCATGACGTCGACCTGCGACTGCAACACGTCCGAAGTCTTGCGAGGTGGCGCCGTACAGATGCATATAACGTCGCGCAACCATGGCTACCCAACTTGCCGGAGTGAGTTGACCAAAAGGCGTTGTCCAAGAAAATTGAGCACGCTCAGCGGTCGCTGCATTGGGGATATCTTGAATGCCTGCACCAAAGCGACGTCCACTTCGTTCATTAAAGGCGCGATAGCAGACAACAACATCGGCGACGCCGGTGGCTACCGCCATTGCAGCCAGTGCCACAGTTCCACATGCCGCACCTCCGCCGTAGTGCACGCGACTGAAGTGTCGCAAACTTCCGATACCAACGTGACGCGCAATTTCAACTTCGGGGTTATTGTCCGACGAGTACGTCACCATTCCGTCAACGTCACTGGGCGTAAGACCTGCATCAGCAATCGCTGCAGCAACTGCCTCTGAGGCCAAACTCATCTCACTGCGCCCAGATTCTTTGGAAAACTCAGTGGCACCGATGCCGACGATGGATGCCTTACCACCTAATTGATTGCCAATTCTTTTGATGCTCACGGCAACACCACCTCAACGGTCGCATTCATATGGTCACCCATTGAGTTGGAACCCTTGACGGCGATCGTGACAGTTTTTGTTTGCTCATTTTTCTCCGTCACGCTGCCAGTAATGATCATCGTGTCGCCGGGGTAATTGGGGGCTCCCAATCGAACTTTGACTGAACGGATAAAGCAATTAGGTCCGCTCCAATCCGTAACAAAGCGCCCGACAAAAGCGTTTGAAGTCAAGATATTCATGATGATGTCTTGCGACCCGCGCTCAGCAGCCACTGTCGGATCATGATGCACCACTTGATAGTCGCGAGTAGCAATGGCAGTTGCCACAATCAGAGTACGCGTCAGCGGAATCTGTAGTTCGGGCAACTCATCAGCGATCTGAACGCTGGCGAATTCTCGGGTTGCGGGCAGGGTCGTCACTGTCAGGTCCGCGCGATCAAGTTGCCAAGGCGGGCGAGATGAGCACTGGCCGATCCGAGAACACTGGCGAGTTGGATGCCCCAGAGAAAATAACGATGTACGGGATAATCAACATCCGCTCCGATGCCACCATGCAGGTGTTGTCCAGCGGTCACGACTTGTTGAGCGCCTTCACTTGCCCAGTAGGCAGCCACGGCAACGTCACGTCGAGCATCAAAGCCTTCTGACAATCGCCATGCGGCGTTGAGTGCCGTGACACGCATCGCTTCGGTGGTGATGTAGGCATCTGCGGCCCGTTGAGTTGTGGCCTGAAATGCTGCCAACGGTTTACCGAACTGGAAACGTGAAGATAGGTGGGTGGAGACAAAGGCCAATGAACCTTCGCAGACGCCCACTTGTAGAGCAGCAAGAGCGGTGAGCGAATGTTCGAAAACTGAACGAAGAGCTTCGCGACCATCAGTATCTGTTCCGTACCCGAGAAGGTTCTCAGTGGCGATAGTGAGATCAAAGTCAAGGTTTCCTTGTGGTTCGTGATTTGTGGTTTTCACAGAAGTAACTGTCACCCCTGGTTGACGGAGATCAACAATAACCACGGCAAGTTGTTCACCACTTTTATCGGACAGTGTGATGGGCACTAATGCGATATCTGCGTGCTGGGCGAAAGGCACAGCGGGCTTATAGCCGCGTAAAGTAATTTGGCCACCAGTGATGGTGCCAATGACTGTGGGGCGCATCACATCATTGGCCCCAGATTCAGCGAGAGCGATCGTGGTGATGAGTTTGCCTGAGGCAATAGCAGGGAGATACTTTTCTTGTTGTTCAGGTGAACCAAAATCGGTGATCGCTAATGCCACAACTCCTGTGCTCCACAATGGAACGGGAGCGACATAGCGGCCCTGACCTATGAGGGCCAATGAAAGTTCCACGGCACCCATGCCGCTACCACCGTGTTCTTCAGGAACACACAGCGCAGGGATACCGCTAGCCGATAACTGCTCCCACATCTGACGGTCGAAGCCGTCACCTTTTTCTGCAGCCTTGACTCGTTCAATAGAGGCCTGGCCCTCAAAAATTTGCAGGGCTAAATCTTTAATAACTTGTTGTTCTTCGGAAAGATCAAAGTTCATGCGCTTGCTCCGTTACTCGGCGGGGTCTCAACAATGGCAAAGGGGAGTTTCATATCGGGATCTGTTGATCGAATGTCAATCCGTACTCGCGCTCCGATAACAAGAGACTCAAGATCGGTGTCGGCGGAGTTCATCACCATGCGGATTTTGTCGCCGCCAGGGGCATCCACAGGATCAAGATCAACGAGCAAAATTGGTAATGGGTAATCAAAACTTGGAACTTGTGGGTAGTGCGCAACGACGAAACTATGGATCGACCCTGAAAGTGGCATCTCAACTTTGGTCCACTTCAGACTGTGGCAAGACGGGCACATCGGACCAGTGGGGAAGCGAACCTGTGAGCATTGACCGCAACCTTGGGCGTACAAAACCCCTTCATCGAGAGCATCAAACCACCACTGGTTGTCGTGAGTTGTGGCAGGGCGCGGTCGCGCTGGACGAGGTTTGCTGACAGGGGCTTTGGCGGCAGGTTTGAAGCGGAAAATACGGAACAACATTGAGCCAACCAACTGATTATTGGCGTCGTAATAATCCTGTCGGGTGCCAACGAAATGACCAGTACCGAGGCCCGTAGATTTTTCGTTGCTGATTGAGTCAATAACCGTGCGCATGGTGAGTTGGTCACCGGGGCGCAAGTAGCGTTCATAAGTTTGTTCGCTATTAGTACCTAAAACACTAGTGAATCCACGTGAAAAGAGCAGCTGATTCATTTTCTCGTAGGGGCTTTCTCCAGTGAGCTTGGGTCCCTTGAAACTCATCATCACCCACGCCTGCAACATGGTTGGTGGAGCCACGATGCCACCGTGCACGCTTGCGAGAGCAAGTTCGGGATTGGTGTAAATCGGATTGTCGTCGCCGACAGTCTCAACAAGATGGCGAATCATCGCGGCGTTGACTTCGTCGGGAGCGATGACAGGTTCACCAATTTCGAGTCCTACAAACGTTTGTAACTGCGCGTAGAAAGAATCTTTTTCCTGGGGAGTGATATCAACAATGATGTCAGCGGCGGTCGTACTCATCAGACTCTCCCTCACCCAACCTTACTTAATGAACGCCACGGCACATCTTTGTCATTTTGCGGTTCGCGTGGCAGACCAAGACCGCGTTCGGCGATGATGTTGCGTTGAATTTCATCCGTGCCGCCACCGATTCTGATAGCGAATTGACTGAGTAGGTGTTGACCCCACTGATTGTCCTCCGCAGCATCATCGCCCCACAACATGATGTCCGCACCGAGAATCTCTGATGCAACGTCTGCTGTGAGTCGCCAGTGGTTGGCAAAGGCCAATTTCAAAGTCAGGGCCTCAGGTCCGGGCATACGTTTTTGGCTCATCGCGGTTCGCATTCGCAGACCCAAGTATTTCAATGTTTCGGCTCGGGAATGCGCGAGAGCAAGACCTTGGCGAATATGTGGGTGACTGGACAGACCTCGCCGCTGGGCTAGATCAATCAACTGATCAACAGACCAACTTCCACCTGAACCGATGTGATTGCGCTCATTCATCAAAGTCGTTTGAGCACCCTTCCAACCAGCATTGATTTCGCCAATAATGTTGGCGTGGGGAATGCGCACATCGGTTAAGAATGTTTCGTTGAAGTGTCGCACCCCAGTGATCTGAGTAATCGGACGAACTTCAATTCCTGGTGATTTCATATCAAGAATGAAGTAGGTGATGCCGGCATGCTTCGGGAGATCTACATCAGTACGCGCCAACAAGATCGCGTATTCGGCAAATTGGGCAAAGCTGTTCCACACTTTTTGTCCGTTAATGATCCAATCGTCACCATCGCGCACAGCACGTGTTCCCAGTGAAGCGAGATCGCTTCCTGCTCCCGGCTCACTGAATAATTGACACCACACTTCCTCACCCTTGAGAATCGGTGCCAAATGTTTTTGCTGTTGCTCGGGCGTGCCATGGGCAATGAGAGTGGGGCCGACCATGCCAATGGAGATAGCAAAGGCTCCTGTTGCTACATCAAAGTGTGCTTGCTCCTCGGCAAAGATGGCTGCCTGAATGGCACTCGCCCCCTTGCCTCCGTATTGCGACGGCCAAGTGATGCCAGACCAGCCATGGTCATACAAAACCCGCTGCCAATTCCTGCACTCTTGGATGTGATCGGCGAGATTATGGGAGTGATCTGAGGTTCCGCCACTGGGATCGCGCGGCGCGGCATGGGCTTCTAGCCAAGAGCGAGCCTCTCGGCGGAAAAGCGCTTCCTCTGGTGTGTCGCCGATGTGCATAAAAGTATGGGTTCCTGTGGAGTGATGTGGCGATTTTGTTCGCCAAAGGTTTCTGACAGTCTGTCAGAAACTAGGTGCCATAGACCTAACCGCGCCAAGTTGCTGGCCCCGAATAAAATCCCAAATCGTCCCTGCTGTAGAGCATCGGCGTCGATCCGTCCCTGTCAATCACGCTCGGCCAGTGATCACGGAGCGATTCCAGGGAAATCTCCGGTCCGCCCGACCATCCAGGCACTCCGAGCGTGGAAATCAGGGCAACTCGACCCGCCCCAGTGGTGAAAATCTCTCCCGAGCAAGCAACATCTTCGTGGACCAGCCAAGTTGCTGCGGGGGAGCACATCTGCGGGGCAAAGTTTGCCTCCATCCATTGCCGAGTGTCTTCGTTGGGGTTCAGAGATGCCGAACGGGTGTAACCGATGGGCATCAAAATATTGACCTTGATCCCCACAGGGGCGCCCTCAAGGGCTAGCGAACGTCCCAAACCGATGAGCCCCGCCTTGGCCATGGAATATGCCGGCATACCAAGCGAGCCAATTGCTGCGCTTGACGACGTCATCAAAATGCGCCCATAGTTTTGTTCCCGCAAATGCCCCCATGCCGCCCGAGAGACATTGTAGGAACCGATGAGGTGCGATGAAATAATCGTTGCAACCTGAGCATCACTGGTTTCCTCGATGGTGCCTGTCGGACCACCCCGGCCAGCATTATTGATCACGATGTGCAATCCGCCAAACGTTTCCAAAGCTGTCACCACGATGGCGGCAGCGGCTGCTGGGTCAGATACCGAGTTGCTATCGGCGACGGCATGGCCGCCTTGCTTCATAATGTCCTCGGCAGTTTTCGCGGCGTGCTCGGCTGAGACATCGTTGACGACGACCTGGGCGCCCCGTGATGCGAGCAAAAGAGCATGCTCGCGACCAAGACCACGACCGGCACCAGTCACAATTGCTACTCGACCATCAAAACGAATCAACGATTCACCCATTGCGCCACCGTACAGTGCAGAACATGGTTGAAGCACAAGCGATCTCCAAGCAGCGTGTGGTGATGGTGACCGGGGCTAGTCGTGGAATCGGCAAAGCCGTTGCGATGGCCCTTGCCGAGCAAGGGCATCACCTCATTTTGACGGCCCGCTCACTGGATGGTGGAGCGACATTTTCTGGGACCACGGTGGATGATCCGTTGGCTGGCCAAGGACTGTCGGGCTCGGTAAGTGAGGTGGCGCTTCAGTGTCGCTCTTTGGGTGTTCGGGCCATTGCCGTGGCATTGGATTTGACTGATGAGCAAAGCATCACAACGGCCGCTGAGATTGCTCTCGCAGAATTCGGAAGTGTTGATACTTTAATTTCCAACGCTATTTATCAAGGCCCTGGGGTCAACGATCTTTTTGCCGATGTGCCGATAGATCTGTTGCGACAAGTGATTGAGTCCGATGCCGTCGCACCTTTGATTTTGTTGAAAGCATTTTTACCAGGCATGCTCACAAGTGGCCGCGGAGTTTTCATTCATCTGACATCTGGGGCCGCGACTTTGGCACCAAGAAAACCTGCGGGCCAAGGAGGGTGGGGGCTTGCCTACGCTATGGCCAAGGGCGCAGCTCACCGTATCGCTGGAGTTTTGCATGTCGAACATGGTGCGCAGGGATTGCGTGCCTACAGTCTGAACCCTGGCCACGTGACAACTGAAGTGATGCACATGCGGGCACAACGCGAGGAGCGCACTGTGACTGGGGAAGGACCGCAGGATGTGGCGACTGCTGTGACATGGCTCGTCGCAGGTGACCCTGCGGCCTGTCAATTATCGGGTCAAGAAGTCGTTTCCCGTGATGTGATTCAACGACTGCGTAATTCCTGAATAGCCCCACGTAGCAAATCATCGTTGTCAGAATTTGGTGGCGGGGCGACCAAAATTCCGTCAGCCAGTTCACCAAACCACTCCATCGCCACATCTGCTAAATGTTCATAGGTGGCTTGGGGCACCAAAGTGTCAAGCATCTCATCACTAATGACCTGTGATAGATCGTCCCAACGTTGGTCGCGAATGAGTGAGCGCAATTGTGTCGCTAAGTCTGTCCAGCCAAACAGGTCAAGAGTTCGTTCATAGGCAGGCGTTGAATATAAAAATGCCAAGAGTCGACGGTTGTGTTCGCGTCGTTCATGAAGGTCGTCTTGAGTGCGCCCCAAGATCCACTGTGTTCCTACGACTAATTCAACATCGTCAACAGATCGGTCTACCTGATGAGCGCCGACCTCTAAACCTGGGCGACAGAGTTCGCTCAGATAACGCGGATGACTATTAGTGGGGTGAGTGACAAAACCGCTTGCGATACGCCCAGCAAGTTCAACAATATTTTTGTTGACGCCCCCCATCCAGATTGTTGGACGAGTGACGGCCATGGGCAATGGATCGGGGGTGAAATTGGGAGTGAGCAGATTGAGGGTGTAATGCTCGCTGTGATAGTCAAGTTTTTCTAGGCCGTCAAATGCTCGCCAGCAAGCTTGTACAGCGCCAATGTGATCACTCAAACGTTGCACAGGATTGTCGAATTGAGCGCCGAAACGACGTTCAATATGCGGGCGGATTTGTGTTCCCAGCCCCAATTGAAATCGCCCATCTGACATGGCAGCAAGATCCCAAGCAGAGTAGGCAACTGCCATCGGACTGCGCACCAAAGCAAGGGCTACTGAAGTGCGAACGGTCAACGTCTTGGTGGCCTGTAGGGCCGCCATGGAGACAAGAAAAGGATCGTGCACAGTTTCAGCAATATGCAAAGCGTCGTAGCCCAGGCTTTCGATACGTCGCGCGTGAGCGGCAATGTCGCGCAGAGAAAGTCGTGGGTCAAGGCCGGCGCAGACGCGCATTATGTGTTTCCCCGAAGAATCTGCGAACGTTGTTTAGCCCACGCCCGAGCGCGTTTGTTTTCAATCTCGTAAGCGGCATCGGTGTCACCAAGTTGAGAGACCTCGTCGTAGAGTGCGCGAATTGCGTACACACTCTCTTGATGGTTGGCGCTGATCTGCTCGGCCAAAGTCATCGCCCGAGATAACAGTTCAGCGTGGGGGACAACCTCAGTGACTAAGCCCCACTGGTATGCAGTCTGAGCATCAATGATTTCTGAAGTCAGACTCATACGACGGGCCCGCGCCACTCCGATCAGTTGAGGAAGTTTGATGGTCAGTCCCCAGCCCGGCAGCATCCCTACTTTGGCGTGAGTGTCGGCGAAGCGAGCAAGTTCACTGGCAATCAAGAAGTCGCAAGCCAAAGCAATTTCCAGACCACCTGTCATTGCCGCACCATTGATTGCCCCAATGACAGGGGCTCGCGTTGGCGGTAGTGCACCCCAATGGCCAGGGTGAATGTTCTCGCCTTTTTTCTCACCACTGCCGACATCACGCAAGTCGAATCCTGCACAAAAGGCTGGGTCGCAACCCGTCAGGATGATTGCCTGCACAGCAGGATCGGCATCTGATTCGCTCAGAGCTGCGGGTAGAGCGGTCGACAATGCCGAGTTGAGAGCGTTGCGGGCGTGCGGGCGATTGAGGGTGATGATGGCAATTTTGCCAGAGGCGGTTGCGCGCTTGTCAACAAGAACTACTTGTTCGCTCGTTGCGTCAGAATCACTCACCATCTGACAGAGTGTCAGAAACGGAGGGAAGTTATGAAGTTCTGGTGCGCCACAGCATTTATGAAGACCAAGCAACTCGTGCACATTGCACAATTACTTGATGAGGCTGGTTATCACGGTCTGATGGTGAGTGACCATTTGGTGTACCCCAAAGAACTGAAGTCAAAGTATCCGTACTCGCCACATCCTG
Organism: Actinomycetes bacterium; assembly: GCA_014190215.1. Classification (GTDB taxonomy): domain Bacteria; phylum Actinomycetota; class Acidimicrobiia; order Acidimicrobiales; family Ilumatobacteraceae; genus Casp-actino8. The sequence continues at coordinate 11,994 of BJGB01000021.1, forward strand.
ATGGTCGCCCGATCTGGGATCCACAGACCTCGTGGCCCGATCCCTGGGTGTTGATCGGCGCAATGACCAGTGTGACCAAGCAATTGAACTTCACGACCAATATTTATGTGGCCGGTCACCGTCCGCTTTTGCAGTTAGCTAAAGAAATAGCCACGGCCTCGGTGTTATCCGATGGTCGCGTTGCGCTTGGCGCTGGCGCGGGCTGGATGAAAGAAGAATTTGATCTGCAAGGTCAAGATTTTTCAAATCGCGGTAAGCGTCTGACCGAAATGGTTGAAGCGTTACGCGCCATGTGGCAGGGCGGTTGGGTTGAGTTTCATGGTGAGTACTACGACATTGCGTCAGTGACAATGGAACCGCATCCACCCTCTCGGGTGCCGATCTATATCGGGGGTCATACTGATGCAGCCTTGAAGCGTGCCGCCAAAGTTGGCGATGGGTGGATTGGTAATGCTTATCCCGTTGAAGAAGCTGAGATATATATCAAGAAACTTCAGGGATATTTGCGGGAGTATGGACGCGAGAATGACGATTTCGAAATTATTTGTGGTCTCTACGCAATGCCGACTGCCGATCTATACAAACGTGCCGAAGAAGAGATGGGAATGACCGGAACTTTATGTATGCCGTGGGCTTTAGGTAACCCATCAGCTGGCGATCATGCGGGCCTTGAAGAAATGGCGAGTGCTTTCAAACCCTATATCGAGGATTTCGCCACCAACATTGTCTCGAAGTGTCAATAAAAATTATTGTCGGAGATTCACCCTGGCCAAATAAGTGATTGCATTTCGGTGTAGCACAACATCCCGAAATCGCCGCCATCACGCCCTACTCCGCTCATCTTGAAACCACCGAATGGTGCTTCGTGATTTCGCTGGGCGGAGTTGATGCCAACATTGCCGCTGCGAAGTTGGCGGGCAATGCGGTAGGCGCGGTCTGTATCTTGTGAAAAGACATAGTCGTATAAACCGAATTCGGTTCCATTGGCGATGGCGATACCTTCGTCTTCGTCGTCAAAAGGAATGACCACAACAACTGGTCCGAAGATTTCTTCTTGCACCGGCGACATATCGGCGCGACAGCCAGCGATCAGTGTTGGAGCAACGTAGAAGCCGCGTTCCATATGCGAGGGCCGACGGCCATCAACGATAATTTCTGCGCCCTCATCGGAGCCAGCTTGGATGTAACTTTCAATGCGCCCACGCTGAGCGGCTGAGATAACAGGACCGACCAAAGTGTCCATCGCAGTTGGATCACCGACCTTCAAATTGGGGGCAATGGCGCCAAGAGCGGCGACCAATTCGTCATAACGACTGCGATGCACAATTGCCCGCGTCGGCGCAGTGCAAATTTGGCCACTATGAAATGACCAAACACTTTGGATGGCTCCAACTGCTTTGGCAATATCGGCATCATGCAAAACGAGACCCGCACCTTTGCCACCGAGTTCCAGCAACTGACGCTTCATGGTTGCGGCTCCCGCCTCCATGATTCGTACTCCGACGCCAGTTGAACCAGTGAACGAGACCATGTCCACATTGCGACTCGTTGTCAAAGCTGCGGCGGGGGCTGGCTTTGATGAAGTGATGACATTGACGACACCTGGGGGAAAGCCAACTGCGTGCATGATTTCGGCGAGTTCAATAATCGCCAACGGATCTTGTGGGGCTGGCTTCATGACCACGGTGCAACCCACCGCTAAGGCTGGAGCAATTTTGCCGACCATATTCACAAGAGGAAAGTTGTAGGGCGAGATACATGCCACGACGCCAACTGGTTGGCGATGGACAACTCCACCGATCAACCCACCGGCTGCCAATGGGGTCGCCTGCATGACTGAGGGAGGCAACGCAATATCCCAACTGCGGGTGGCACTGCGCGCGTAACGCTCGCAGCGTTCGATCGCGACTGGTACTTGCATACGCGATCCGACCATTGCCGTTGCCCCAGTTTCACTGATGATCAGTGGAACCAAATCTCCTTGTCGCTCGCGCAAGGTGTCGGCTAAAGCCTGCAATAGTCGCGCTCTCTCAGCGGGAGGGGTGCGCCACCATGCGGGAAAAGCGTCTTGAGCCGCCTGGGCAGCGGCCTCGGCTTGAGCAACCGAGGCTTCAGGGGCATACCCCACGATTTCTTCAGTGGCTGGATTGACCACTGCACAGGTACCTTCATCTCCGACTACCCATTGACCCCCAATGAGCAGTTTGTAGGTCTTGTCAATACTGGCCGTGGGCTGGGACATGTGGTTTTCTCCTCGTGCGAATGCGATGCTAAGGCTACAATCTGACGCATCGTCAGATTCCATCGCAGGAAGATTAAATGGGACTCTGGGGCAACTCAAACTCTGAAAGAAGCAGGCACAAGATGTTCGACATCGTGATTCGTGGTGGGATTGTTATTGACGGAACTGGCGCGCCCAGTCGTCAAGCAGATATTGCAATTAAGGACGGGCGGATTGTCGCCGTTGGTGTGGTCGATGAGACTGGGGTGGAAGTCATTGACGCCACGGGAATGCTGGTGACGCCAGGTTTCATTGACCCACACACCCATTACGATGCCCAACTTTTGTGGGATCCAACGGCCAGTCCATCAAGTGTTCACGGAGTGACGACAATCGTTGGTGGCAACTGTGGGTTTACCCTTGCCCCGCTGTTACCAGGAGACGGGGATTACTTACGCAAGATGATGTCCAAAGTCGAAGGTATGCCTTTGGCCGCTCTCGAAAACGGAACTGATTGGTCATGGGAATCATTCGCCGAATACCTCGGCCGGCTTGAAGGAAATATTTCCGTGAACGCTGGTTTTCTTGTCGGACACTGCGCAATTCGACGCTATGTCATGGGTCCAGCCGCCGTTGGTGAAGAGGCGTCGGCTGAAACCATCGTTGCCATGCGCGCCGAATTAGCGAAGTCAATCAAGGCTGGCGCTCTGGGCTTTTCTTTTACTAACAGCACCTCGCACAGTGATGGTGATGGCGAACCCGTGGCTAGCCGTTGGGCAACTCATGATGAACTTTTGGCATTATGCGAAGAAGTGAGTTTGCATGAGGGGACAACCCTTGAGGGCATCGTGCCCGGCTGTTTAGATCGATTCGCTGATGATGAGATTGAACTGCTTGGAAAAATGAGCGCTGTCGCCAACCGTCCGATGAACTGGAATGTTCTCACGGTTGATTCACGTGAACCAGATCGGGTGGCACGGCAAATATCGGCCTATGACCGTTCGCTAGAACTCGGCGGACGCGTCATCGCTCTGACGATGCCAGTTCAAGTCCCCATGAATATGAGTTTCTTGAACTTTTGTGGACTCTGGCTATTGCCAGGTTGGCAAAAAGTACTGGGCGTGCCGTTGGCGCAACGCATTGAAACTCTCAAGGATCCAGACACTCGCGTCTTCCTCCTTGAAAACAGTTTGTCGCAGGCCGCTGGAGTCTTTCGGCGTCTCGCCGACTGGGGGGATTACATCATCGGCGATACATATTCGGCGGCTAACGAAGGTCTCAAGGGTCGTACAGTTCGTGAGATAGCCCAAGAACGATCCAAGAGTTCCTTTGGAACTTTATTGGACATTGTGATCGCCGATGATCTGCAAACAATTTTGTGGCCTCAACCCCAAGATGACGATGCCGAGTCGTGGCGCATGCGTGCCGAACTATGGCAAGACGGACGAGCCTTGATCGGTGGATCCGATGCTGGAGCGCACCTTGACCGAATGTGTGGCGCGCCGTACCCGACGCGTTGGTTGGCGGATTGTATTCGCGGTCGCAAATTGGTATCGGTTGAATATGCCGTGCAGATGATGACCTCACAGCCAGCCAAATTATTCGGGCTCGTGGATCGTGGCGAATTACGAGTTGGCGCTCATGGCGACATTGTTATTTTTGATGCAGATCAAATTGCTTCAGAGCAAGCCAAGTTAGTGACTGACTTACCTGGTGATTCATCGCGTCTCAGCGCCGGCTCAATGGGAGTGAAGCGGGTTCTCGTGAACGGAGTCACCATTGTCGAGAACGGTGTTGCGAATGGCGCAGTTCCAGGCACGGTATTGAAGTCGGGTATCGATACTTACACCGTGACTGCTCGCTAATTGATCAATGAATACAGATGTAAAAGGGCCGCCCTCGCGGGCGGCCCTTTCGCTGAATGTGTCTTTAAACTTTTAACTAACTGATTGGCACCCAATCACTGATGACTACTCCACAGTTCACTGGAGCAGCACAGCCGTTGTATAAACCGTTGGCGTCAGCAGGCGTTTCAACGGTTGCTTCAGTGACGATCACGGTATGCACGGCGTTCGAGGCGTAGGCCTTGTCTGGTGCAAACCCGCCAGATCCTCCAGCAAGAACAGCGAGTGGGACTTCGCTCAAGTTGAGAATCGCTGCCAGCGTTGAAGCTCGAGTTGGGTTAACTCCAGCAGCCGTCAGACCAAGATTCAAAATATTAGCTAAGGCGCATTCTTGAGGGGCATAATCTGAACTCACGACTTTGCCAGCGGTGTCCGTGAGGATTTGACCCGCTGGTACGCCTGGGTACGATTTGCTTCCGTAGTACGCTTCAAAACTTTCATCAAAGAACGCACGGCACTCAGCTTCAAATGCAGTGTCGGGACGAATTGTCTTGCCATCCGTCATATGGTCGTAGGTGGTGATGCACTCACTGCCAACAGCCGCTTTGGGCGCACGGCTCAGACCAAATGCCGAACAGCCCGATGAACTTGTGTCCAGCAAGGAGAAAGTAAGACCAGCACTAGCAGCCGCTGTCCAGAATCCGGTGTTTTCAGTGAATGGTGAAGCCACAAAGACGCGAGTCGCACCTTTAGCTTGGAAAACACCGACGGCGGCGGCGCCTTCTTCATTGATTGCGGCTGAATCGCCACCAGTTGAGTTCATTTCGATGAGTTCAACTGTGAAGCCAGCATCAATCAGTGTTTGCTCAGCGGCTTTGCCGGCGGCTTGAACTGCTGGGGAGTTGTTGGAAAGAATGCCCACTGTTGAACCAGCAATAGCCTCTGGGCTTCCAATCCAGGCATTGACTCCTGCGCTGCCGATGACTTCGGCTGGAGCAGCAAGGGAAATAGCTAGTCCCGTTTCAAGTTCGCTGAGTGACATCACGTCGCCGTACATGATCGGCATGCCAGCATCTAACAGACATTTGCGAGCAACTGACGAGAGACCTGTTCCGTTGATGACCATGAACAACTCGTTGTCAACTGTGGCAGCAGCGCACAAGGTGTCAAAGGTGCTCGGGTCAAGCGGATTCCATACCAATTGGAAAAGCTCAATCATGCGACCGTTGATGCCGCCAGCAGCGTTCCACTTTTGTACGAAGACATCCCAGCGATCAAATAAATGCTTTGTCGTCAAAGTTTCGGGAATCGAAATTCCCATGGCACGAATGGCCTCAAGGTCAGAGACTGCGACGCCAATTTTGATGGTGTCAGCAGTGACTCCGATATCTGATGCAGTCCGCTCTTCAATGACAGGCGCTTCTGTTGAAGGCGCTTCTGTTGAAGGCGCTTCTGTTACTTTTGATTCGCTATCGCTTCCACCGCATGCCGCCACTATGAGCGCGGAGCTGGCGAGGACTGCGAGTATAAAACGAGATTTCTTCATAATGCTCCCCCTTGGAGTTCGGTTAAACATCGGACCTTTTGGTGACGACAAAAAGAAACTAGCAGAAAATGGCGGAGTTTCTGACGGTCCGTCAGAAACTCCTGATTGACCATCAGAAATACAGGGCGCGGCGGCTAAGGTTTGGCGGGAAAGCGGGGCGATTATGCAAGAAAGTGAATCAACAGCGAACACTCATGTGTCTCCTGCGGCGTTGGCCAGTTCGATCGTCACCGCCCAGGAAAACCTTCTTGAACAGCGACTTTCTGATTCCCAAGACATTTCAGATGTCGACGCATCATCTCCAGGGGAGATGATGACCTTACGTCACGGTTTGCGCAGTGGGGGTTGGAGCATCGCCACGGTCTTGTTGCTATTCACGGTCTTTGAAGAGTTCGATCGGGTGGCAATGCAGGTGCTTGGGCCCGATATCCAGGCCTCACTAAGAGTCTCAGACACAGTGCTTTTGGGGTTGCAGAGTTTTGGCGGCGTGGTTCTTGTTTTGGCCACCCTTCCTTTTGCGTGGTTGGCCGATCGGCGAAGCAGGGTGCGGGTGCTCAGCGCCGCTAGCGCTTTATGGATGGCTTTTGCCGGCTTGACCGGGGTAGTGGTGAATACATTTCAGATGGGTCTGGCGCGCGCTGGCTCTGGTCTGGGTGCTTCGGCGCGCGTGCCCATTGCTCCTTCCTTGGTCGCTGACCAATATCCCCTCGGCGTGCGCACCCGCGTCTTCGCCATTGAGGCTTTAGGTCGGCCCTTAGGACAAGTTCTCGGGCCACTATTTGCAGGTGCCGTCGTTGTGGCCGCCGGCGATGACGCTGGTGATTGGAGAGTTGTTTTTCTGGCGCTTCTTATTCCTGCGGGGCTCACCATTTTATGGTCGCTATCGCTCAAAGAACCGAGTCGCGGTCAACAAGAACAAATCGCGCTTTTAGGCGAGACAGCCGTTATCTCGCAATCTGAGCCACCAGTACTTTTGTCAGCGGCCTTTCAACGATTGAAAAAAGTTCGGACCTTTTATTTTCTAGTTGTGGGTATCGGCGTTCTTGGTTTCGCTTTGATTGCAGTTCCTGGAGCATTCAATCTTTTACTTGAAGATAGTTATGGCTATAACGCTGGCAAGCGCGGTTGGATTGGAGCGATTACTTGGTCGGGGGCTCTCATTGCGATACCAATTGCTGGCCGTATTGGGGAAAGACTATTTCGTCAGAACCCTTCTTCGGCTCTACGGATGATGGGCGCATGCATTGTGCTCTATGGAGTTTTTGTCACTGTTGGATTACGTTTTCACAGTCCCGCAGTAATGATCGCTTTAACAACCATCGGTTTTGCTTTTCAAGGAGCTGCATTTACTCAGGTGGGACCATCAATTTCTGCAATCATCCCGTACCAAATGCGTTCTCAAGCTTTTGCAATGGTCGGGGTATACATCTTTTTGATGGGCGGTTTCTTCGGTGGACTTTTCGCTGGGGCGCTATCGGATGCTCACGGAGAGCGCACTGCATTGACTGCGATCGTGCCCCCAGCAGCGCTTCTCGGCGGATTATTGATTATCTACGGAAGTCGCTTTATGAATCGCGATATTGCGCTGACAAGGAGCGAATTGCGCGAGCAACAAGTTGAGTTGGAGCGCATCGCTGGCGACCCTGACAATGTTCCGATGCTTCAGGTTCGCAATATCGATGTGAGTTATGGAAATCTGCAGGTTCTCTTTGACGTTGGTTTTGATGTTCGCCGCGGCGAAGTACTGGCACTACTGGGAACCAATGGGGCGGGTAAGTCCACAATCCTGCGCGCGATTTCTGGTTTGGTGATGCCCGACCGTGGCGTCGTACGGATGAATGGTCGGACGATCACTTTGGTCGAACCTCAATATCGCGCGCACATGGGCATGGTTCATATAGCCGGTGGTGAGGCTGTCTTTAGTTCAATGACTGTGGCAGAAAACTTGGCCTTGTGGAGTCGCCAGATACCTGATTCAGCAAAGCGCCAAGAGAAATTGGCTCTCGTTTACGGAACTTTCTCCATGCTTGATGAACGCCGCGATCAACGCGCAGGTTCGCTGTCGGGTGGACAACAACAAATGCTTGCTCTCGCTAAAGCTGTCATGCTTGAACCGCAGTTATTGTGCATTGACGAATTATCGCTTGGACTCGCACCCGTTGTTGTACAAGACATCTTGCAGATCGTGGAGAGACTGAAAGATCAGGGGATCACCATGATCATTGTTGAGCAGTCCCTCAATGTCGCAATGGCAATAGCTGATCGGGCGGTGTTCATGGAGCGCGGACAGGTCATGTTTGAAGGTCCAGCGAAAGACTTACTCGAGCGCGATGACCTACTGCGTGCCGTTTTCTTGTCAGGAGAGGGGGCGTGAGTTCAATGATCGCTCTGACATTTTCTGGGGACATTCTGCTTGATGGTTTGATCCAAGGTTTGGTGTATGCCCTCGTGGCTTTCGGATTGTTGTTGATCTATCGAGCAACTGGAGTGATCAACTTCGCCCAAGGACAAATCGGTGCCTTCGGCGGATATGTCATGGCTGTACTGCAGATCCGTTACAACATTTCTTACGGTTTGTCATTGCCTCTCGCATTGATCTGTGGTGTGGTTCTCGGAGTCGCTGCTGAACTTGTTTTACGCCGACTATTCACTCAACCACGACTGTTGTTATTCGTTGCCACTTTAGGTCTGACTCAAGTAGTGCAGTTGTTGCAATTGCGTTTACCGATTCCCGACGAACAAGCAACAAGCGTGACCTTTCCAGTCCTCATCGGTGGGAGTTGGGAGATTGCTGGACTCACACTGACTGGACCACAACTGACCGTGTTGTTAGTGGTGCCAGCGTTGATGCTTTTTCTCGGTTGGCTTTTCCATCGAAGCCATTTTGGGATGCAGGTACGAGCCACCGCAGACAACTTTCCTGCGGCTCGGTTGGCAGGCATCGGTGTGCGTTCTGTTTCCACGAAAGTGTGGGCTCTTGGCGGACTTCTAGCAGCACTCAGCGCTCTTCTCATCGCTCCGCTTCAAGGCGGATCGCTGGCCTCAGTACAAAATGCTTTAGGGCCAAAATTGTTGTTGTTATCGCTCATCGCCGCCATGGTCGGGCGCATGAAATCATTTGCCTGGACTCTCGTTGGCGGACTTTTGGCTGGTGTCGTTGACCGAATGCTTGTCACATGGTCTTTGGGAGGTGATCTTCCCAAAGGTGCCAATATCGCTACGTTATTTGTGATTCTCGTGGCGGTTTTGTTTACTCTCGGTCGTTCGGAATCAATGCGTGATGAGTCATGGCAACTCACTTCAAAAGTTCGCTCTGCCCGAGTGGAGTTGACACGTCATCCGCTGTACCGATCATTGACGCTGTTTGGCTTCTTACTACTTGCGGCGATTGCTCTTGTGGTGCCCAGTCAGGTTGACAAGCCGAGTGAGATACTGAAGTTTGCTGCAGTTCCCGTGTATTTGATCATTGCCTTATCCGTGACCGTGGTGACGGGTTGGGGCGGACAATTGTCATTAGGCCAATTTGGTTTTGTGGCCC
>BJGB01000022.1 GCA_014190215.1 Actinomycetes bacterium
GTGTCAATGGCGAGTCCCGGACCCACCGCGCTTTCCCACCAACCTGGTGTTGGGTGCCCCTCACCTGCACGGCCAGAGGCATGGCTGTCGCCCGTCCATGCGTGACATAACAACACCGCATTCGATGCGTCTGCGTTGAGTGTCCCCCATGTTTCAAAAGCGGTGACGATTCCCGACATGACGGTTCCATTATCGAGAGCCATTTTGCGATCGTCAGGAAATGTAAAAAAACGGCGCTGCCCCACAGGATCGCCAAAACGCCAAGCGCCCGACACCGGCAATGGTGTACGTGATGCCATGGTGAGCTCCTTTACATGCTTGTGGACGGCTAGTGAGTGCTCATCAGGGAAGCTTTCGTTGCCGACAAACGCCGACCACATCCCTCAACCGGTCACAGACCAGTTCAGGAGGCACCTTGGGGCTTCCGCCCAGGTTGCCGGGTCCAATTGCTCAGACCACTCTTGATGAACATCTCAAGGCTACCCAAATCTTGCCCCACTGACACGGCAATTTGCCGCACCGAGTTTCGCAGAGCCCCTTATGACCCGTCACGCTTCTCGGTGGCCAAGTGCTCGGGAAGGCCAACGATGCCTGTAAACGAATCAAATGACACCAAGTTCTCCAGGCTCTCGCGCATCGTGCCCGCAGTGGCTAACACTTGGGCGGCGTCACTGATGGCTTTGGTTGCTGCGAGTAGCAAGGACAGGGGCGAGACGATGAGACGAAAGCCAAGATCAGCCAGTTCTTGTGGGGTCAATAACGGGGTCATCCCTTTTTCCACCATATTGGCAACAAGCGTGATGTCAGGAAGGGCTCGGGCGATTGCCTCCATTTCGGCCATGCTCTCTGGCGCTTCGATGAACAGTGCGTCGACTCCAGTATCACGCGCCATCCGAGCCCGTTCGATGGCCTCATCAAGAGAGACCGCTGCTCGAGCGTCGGTGCGTGCCGTGACAAAAAGATGTTGGCGATGATCGCATGCGGCTCTCAATTTGGCCAGCCAATCTTCACGCGAGACAACTTGTTTACCCGCCATGTGCCCACAACGTTTCGGCCACACTTGATCTTCAAGAAACATCCCTGCGGCGCCACTTTGTTCCCAGATCTCCACCGTTCGCCGCACATTCATTGGATTGCCGTATCCAGTATCAGCGTCCACAACAGCGTTCAACAAAGGTGCCGCGTCACAGACGCGTTGCGCAACTGCGCCCATCTCCACTTGGGTGAGATAACCCACATCGGGTTTTCCAAGAAGAGTGCCCGAAACCGCGAAACCAGAAACGAATGCAGTAGAGAAGCCCGCTTGGTGCACCATGCGCGCCGAGAGCGCGTCCCACACCCCTGGCATCACAATGCTTTCGCCCGCACTCAAACGAGCGCGCAGATTGCTTGAACGTTCTGTGCCACTCATAGTGCCCACCCGACATCTCTCACGCTTCTACGGTATATGACGAAAGGTCATCTGAGGCAACACTTCATTTAGGTAAGCCGAGAACCCGTTCACCCAAGATATTGCGCATCACATTGGATGTCCCACCCATGATCGTGTACCCGGGTCCATAGGCAAAGCCCTGCGTGGTTTGATCCCACAGAGTGGCCTGCGCCCCCAATGTCTCCATCACGAACTGGGCCACATCCCATTCGTGTTCTGTACAGAAACACTTTGTCGCTGCAGAAAAGCCAGCGGGAGCTTGTCGCAGTGTTTCGCGGATCACAAGGATTCGACCGATCTGATATTTCACTTCAAGCCGAGCGATCTGCTGTCGCACGCGGGGATCTGTGGTATCCGCTCTCTCGCGGGCCATGACATACAGCGCGTAATTGGAAACGAGGCGATCAATGCCACCGCGCTCATGTTCAAGTTGACGCATCGTTTGTTTGAAAGCATTTCCCTCAACGCCGACGAGATTGATGGCGGGTACACGAACATCAGTAAAAAAGACTTCACAAAAATGGCGATTAGTTGTCATGTCCGTAATCGGACGCACTTCGATACCCGGTGAATTCATCGGCACGATGATTTCACTGATCCCCGCATGTGGCGGACCATCATTGGATGTGCGACAAATGAGGTAGCAAAAATCTGCCACGGCACCGAAACTGGTCCAAATCTTTTGACCATTGATGACCCAGTCGTCGCCATCAAGTACTGCCTGAGTTTTCAACGATGCCAAATCTGAACCAGCATTCGGCTCTGACATCCCGATGCACCATGTGGAGGCACCAGTGAGAATACTGGGAAGAAACTCAGCCTGTTGATCGGGGCGACCGTAGGTAATCAAGGTGGGACCCATTTGTCGATCGGCGAACCACATCGAGCCAATCGGTGCACCGACCTTGATGAGTTCTTCTCCGATGATCAGGCGTTCAATCGGAGGGCGACCGCCACCACCGAACTCTGTTGGCCACGTCAAACCAATCCAACCCAATTCGCCAAGTTCGAGTGCGAACTCCTTGGACCAGCCGTTGATCCATGAATCATTTGCCCGCCCGAAGCGCTCAACGGCAGAGACGCCAACCGACCGAGCTTGCTCTCTGAGGCTTTGCTGTGCTGGCGTCCAGGTGAAATCCATTTACTTTTCTTTCATTCGGCTTATGCCATTTTGCCCTATTCGGCGGCAAAGGGCTTATCTGATGGCAAAGTCTGCCCCAAAAATGCCTTCAAGTCACATTCACCCGAGAGCAAATGTCACAATGGAGCATGCTTGAGATGCACCCGCGCTCAAAGAACTTTGACTGGGACAAAGAAGTGCATCACATGGTGTCTGCTCAGCGTGTCACCTCTGAGCAATGGTCGCAATACAACGAACTCGGATTCTTTGTCGTGGAAAACTTGCTGAACGCCGAACAATTGGCGGACATGACAGCACAAACGGACGCCAGTTACATTGTCGCCGACGAATTTTTGAAAAAACTTCCCGATGAGCGAATGTTCATCGCTGAGCGGGGAGCTATTTCTTTCGCTCCCCATGTCGCTCTCCGATCCCCCGTCCTTCGACAATTTGTGTTGGATTCACCAATCTCGGAAATCGCTCATGACCTAGTCGGTCCCGATGCACGTCTGTATCACGATCAAGTGGTCTATAAGGAAAGCGAAAAACCCCGTCGCTTCCCATGGCATCAAGACAATGGCTACACATTCGTCGAACCACAGAATTATCTCACGGTTTGGATTGCCCTGACGGATGCCACCGTTGACTCGGGATGCCCGTGGGTGGCTCCAGGGTTGCACCGCCATGGAACGCTGAAACACGAATATGTTGAGCCACTCGGTTTTCAGATCTTTGAAGAACCGCCCGTATCTGCCGTATCTGCAGCAGTAGCAGCTGGAGGTGCTGTCGTTTTCAGCAGCTTGACCCCCCATCTCACTGGACCAAATGTTTCTGGAAAGACTCGCAAGGCCTACATCGTGCAATACGTCGGCTGCAATGCCACACGCTTTGAAGGTCCGATTGGCTCAGCGGGTGAACTTCTGATTGACGATGCCCGCTTCCCCAAAATCTCGGCGCGCTGATGGACAAGGGATCTCCAATGCATGACCTCAATGACACATTTGAAATCACTGCGGATCTCCGTGAATCTTTTATTGAGGCGGGGCACTGTGTCATTCGTGGCCTGGCCAGCGCCGAGGAAATCGCGCACTACAAACCCGCCATTGACGAGGCAACGATGCAACGCCGTTGGGATAAGCGCCCGTTACAAGAACGCGACACCTACGGCAAAGCTTTCATTCAGGCTGCTGCCATCTGTCAGCACAACGAAACCACCCAAGCCTTCATTTATGCGCGCCGTTTTGCGCGTGTGGCCGCCCAACTCATGGGATGCCAAGGGGTTCGCCTATATCACGATCAGTCTTTGTATAAGGAACCTGGCGGTGGGTTCACTCCGTGGCATCAAGATCAGGTGTATTGGCCATTGCAGACCAACCAGACGGTCACGATGTGGATGCCTCTCGTTGATGTACCAAATGAAATCGGTGGCATGGTTTTCGCCGACGGTACATCACATGAGGGGAACCTCGGCGAAGAAGTCATCGGCGATGCCTCACAGTCGTATTTCGACACTCTCGTTGAGCAACGCAAACTCAATCTCTCAACTCACGGACCTTTTGTCGCCGGTGATGCAACATTTCACACTGGCTGGACATTGCACAGTGCTCCCGCAAACACGACAAGCACAATGCGTTCAGTGATCACCATCATTTACTACGCAGATGGCACACTCATCGGCGAGACAAACCATCCAGCCCGCGATCTTGATCTTGCTTTGTGGTTGGGTAACGCCAAACCGGGCACACCTGCAGATTCACCCTCGAATCCACTGCTGTGGCACTCTTCTTGGGATGAGTAATCCCCGACCCACACAAGCGGCATTTCATTTACTTGCTAAGCCAACGGGTGCCATTTGCAATCTTGACTGCACCTATTGCTTTTTTCTCTCGAAAGACGCCCTCTATCCAGGTGAGAGCATGCGCATGTCACGAGAAACTTTGCAGACTTATCTGCAACAACTTCTCAGTTCTCAACCCGACGGACCTGTCTCAGTCGCCTGGCAAGGTGGCGAACCCACATTGATGGGTCTGGATTTTTATCGCTCAGTGATCGCACTGATTGCCCAATATGCCCGGCCAGCGCAGACGATTGAACACACCATGCAAACAAACGGAACGCTGCTCACCGATGAGTGGGCGATTTTCTTGAAGCAGAACAATGTTTTAGTTGGACTAAGTATTGACGGACCCCAGCAGATGCATGATGAGTTTCGGGTCTGGAAGGATGGGCGCGGAAGTTTTGATGATGTGTTCAAGGCCTGGGAATTGCTCAATACATATCAAGTTGAAACAAATATTTTGTGCTCACTGAACTCGGCGAACGTAGACAGACCACTTGAGGTGTACACCTTTTTTCGAGATGTCTTGAAAGCCAAACATCTTCAATTCATCCCGATTGTCGAACGCGCAAATCCTCAGACTCTGCCCATCGCCGAAAAAGGTTGGAGCGACAAACCGGGGCGACGACGCATCCTGTACACCCAAACGGGCGATCTTGTCACAAGTCGCTCAATCACTGGTCAGCAATACGGGAACTTCCTGAACGCGATATTCGACGAATGGGTCAAGCGCGATGTTGGCGAGATATTTATTCAGATGTTTGATGTCACTCTCGGTGCTCACATCGGGCAATACAGTCTGTGTGTCCACGCGCCGACTTGCGGGTCGGCTCTCGTCCTCGAACATAACGGCGATCTTTATTCGTGCGACCATTTCGTTGAACCCGATCACAAACTCGGCAACATCCACCACACCCCGTTGATTGACCTTGTCACTGCACCTCAGCAAGTCACTTTTGGTCGCAATAAACAAACTACCCTGCCAAGCATGTGCCAAAAATGTGATGTCAGATTTGCCTGCAATGGTGGTTGTCCTAAGGACCGCTTCGCGATGACTCCCGACGGCGAACCTGGTTTGAATCACCTCTGTGCTGGATTCCAATCCTTTTTCCGACATACCAACGAACCCATGAAAAAAATGGTGGCCCTCATCAACGCTGGCCGTTTCCCAGATGAAATCATGGCTCAGGACTAAGCCTGCACTACCGTGAGAGGGACAGTTCTTGCGGGGGGAAATATATGTCAGTCAGTCATCAAGAGGCCATTGCAATATTGACAGCGCCTGGCGCGCAGTTTGAAACACATCTCATTTCAATCGCCGGCTTTGAAGTCACAGCATTCAAGAACTCACCCAATAACCTGCGCGAAGTTTTTGATCTATCGCGCACACGTGGAGAATCCGTTTTTGTTGTCTATGAGGATGAACGCTGGACCTTTGATGAAACGATGAAACATGTTGATGCAGTAGCAGCGATGCTGGTCAACACATACGGCATTAAAAAAGGTGACCGAGTAGCGATCGCTATGCGCAACTATCCCGAATGGGTGATTTCCTTTGCAGCAATCCTGTCAATCGGTGCAGTGTCTGTTTCTTTTAATGCATGGTGGACACAAGATGAGAATGACTTCGCCCTTGAGGACAGTGGGGCCAAGGTTTTGCTCTGCGATGAAGAACGCGCCGAGCGCTCAGTCAAGTCCGTAGCCCGCCTTGGTATTCGTGGGGTTGTCTGTCGCTCAAATAAGTCCCTGCTCCCAGGCTTTGATCGCTGGGAAGATGCGATCATGCTCGGCGAGGCAATGCCTGCGGCTGATATCGCTCCAGACGATGACGCCACGATTCTCTATACCAGTGGCACAACTGGTCGCCCCAAAGGTGCAGTCAGTACACATCGATCAATCATTCAGGCCTTACTCGGCTTTTCTTGTCGGACAACAATTCAAAACGTGCGCTACCCAAAAGATCCGAAGGAGTCAACAGGGATTGCCCCATCATTCATCTTGGTCGTCCCGCTCTTTCATGTCACAGGATGCATTCCAGTGATGATGAGTTGTTTCGTTGGCGGACTGAAACTCGTCATCATGTACAAGTGGGAACCAGAACGCGCTTTACAACTGATTCAACGTGAGAAAATTACTAACTTTGTTGGCGTCCCCACCCAGTCGTGGGATTTATTGGAGTGCCCCAATTTCTCCCAGTACGATGTGTCAAGTTTGGCAAGTGTCGGTGGAGGTGGCGCCCCCGCTCCACCCGAACTCGTCAAACGAGTCTCCAATAATTTCAAAAAAGGACAGCCGGGCATCGGTTACGGGATGACCGAGACAAATGCATACGGACCACAGAACACGGGTCCCGATTACTTGTTGCATCCCACATCAACTGGGCGCGGCACTCCCATTTTGCAGATTGAAACGCGTGACGCCGACGGCCACACCTTGCCAGCCAATGAAATCGGCGAGATTTGGTTTAAAGGACCCCATCTCATTCGTGGCTACTGGAATCGACCTGAAGCTACAGCTGAGACAATCGTCAACGGATGGTTGCGCTCGGGAGATCTCGGCAAGATTGACGAAGAGGGATTCGTCTTTGTCCTCGATCGCGCCAAGGATATGGTGATCCGCGCTGGCGAGAATATCTTCTGCGCTGAAGTTGAGGCAGCAATTTATGAATTACCAGCCGTCCACGAATGTGCCGTTTTTGGTCTTCCCCACGAGCGACTCGGCGAGGAACTCGCTTGTGCCGTGATGCTTAAACCTGATCACGAACTTGATGTAGCCACACTGCGGTCTCATGTGGCAGCGATGCTGGCATCCTTCAAAGTTCCGAGCCGCGTTGTCTTCGTGACCGAGCCACTGCCACGAAATGCCTCGGGAAAGATTCTCAAACGAGAATTACGCGATACGTTCCCGCAGGATTAATCCCGTGTATGACATAATTGTTCCGTGAAGCACGAACACCCTCATGTCCATGGACCCGATTGCGGACACGCAGCAGTCGTTCATGACGATCACTTGGATTATGTGCATGACGGTCATTTGCATCATCAACACGAAGATCATTGGGATGAGTGCGACCTTGCAGGATGCGTTGCTCACGAAGAGCACGAACATCAACATGGTCCTGATTGTGGACATGTAGCCGTGGCACATGGAGATCACATTGACTATCTACACGATGGGCATCTCCACGCTTCTCACAATGACCACTGGGACGAGCACTAGCAAGTCAGTGGTCGTGATGGTGTTCGGTGACAACTAGGTGATCGCCGACTTTAGTGAGTCCAATGCCGAAGGTTTCCAAAAGGTTTTCTGGAGTCATCACTATCGCCGGTGGTCCATCAGCAACAATGCGTCCCGCAACAAGCAAAACCCGATCACAAGTTGATGCCTCAGCCACATCGTGAGTAGCCGTCACTATGGCCGCACCGCGTTCTCTTTCAAAGACCATGGCTTCCATATAGGCAGCCCGTCCCGGTGCATCAAGGCCGGCAGTTGGTTCGTCAAGCAACAACAATCCCGCACGGCGGGCCAAAACCTGAGCGAGATAGACGCGTTGTTGCTGACCGCCCGACAAGTCGCGCAGAGGAATATCGCCCAAGTTGGATATTTTCATCATGTCCATGGACTCGGCGACAATCGCGTCATCTGTTTGTGAACGCCTCGCCCAACGTCCGCGTTGGTCATAACGCGCCATGCGCACGACATCCACGGCACATAAGGGTAAAACGAAACCATTTGGATGAAACTGACTGAGATAGGCAACTTTGTGCGACATCTCCGTCACTGCTCCGCCCATGATTTCCAGTGCACCACTCACGGGCGGAAGTAAGCCAGCAAGAGTCTTCAAGAGAGTGGATTTGCCAGATCCATTTGAGCCCACGAGCGCAGTGGATCCACCGGCCTTCAAGTACGCGTCAATGCCGCTGAGCACGGCCCGACCGCCATAGCCCACTGCTAAACGTCGAGCAACAACGGCGGTGCTAGTCATGCGCTCACCAATGTGAGACTTTTACGAACGGATACGAAAACCAAAGTGAGGAAAAAGATCGCGACTGCAGTCAGCACGACACTCGCGCCAGCCGCCCACGAGAAATGATATGAGGCCAATAGACCGAAATAGGTTGACAGCACCCCAGTACCAGCAGCCCACAACATCATTGAACCGATGCGTCTAGCCAGAAGTGCTCCCACTCCCGCTGGCGCTAACAACATGCCGAAAACCAGGAGCGAGCCGACTGTTTGAAATGAAACCACGACGGTGGCGGCAATCATCAACAACATCAAGCGGTGATACCACTGCGCTTTGTATCCCATCGTGCGCACCAAGTCGATGTCAAAGCAGAGAAGTAAAAATGGACGCGCAGAATAAAGAGAAATTGCGCAGACGGCGAGTAAGGCAATTGTCTGCACCAAGAGATCTGTGGCGTCAACGCCAAGAAATTGTCCAAAGAGTATGGCTTCTAAATCACCAGTCAATGAATCAGAACTCGAGACTAGGACGACACCAAGAGCCAATAAACCAATAAATAAAAGTCCGATCGCCGTGTCATTAGAGAGTTTTGAACGAGCCGTGATCAGACCCACGCCACCAATCATCACCACAGCACCGACGGCAGCACCAAGCATCGTGGGTAAGCCGAGAATTGTGGCCATCGCCACTCCAGGAAGTACCCCATGAGCCAAGGCGTCGCCGATGAAGGCCATCCCGCGCAGGACAACATACGTTCCAACGACGGCGCATGTCAGCGACACCAGGATTCCCGCGAACAGTGCCCGTTGCATAAACCCGTTATTGAGAAACGGATCAATCATCTGCGACACATTGTCATCTTAGGACTTCAGAGCATTGACGATTGTGGAGGCTAGATCAATCAGGAAGGAACGATAAGAACCATCTGTCGGCAATAAGTGCGTGCTTAGTTCAACAACTGTGACTCCGGCATCCGTTGCCAGAGTATCGACGACATCTCGATCAGTTCCAAGTTCGGTGAAGATCACATTGACTTTTTGCTCACCGATCTTTTCCTTCAGTGCCGAAAGGTCGCCAGCAGCCGATTCAGATTCACTTGAAAGTCCTGGAATTACCGCTCCAGTGAGCGAAAGCCCGTAGCGCGCCGCGAAGTAGCCGAGTGACTCGTGGCCTGTGACTAGTTGGCGTTTATCTGCAGGGATTTCTCCCACCATTTTTCCAACCTCATTGTCGAGGGTGGCAAGATCTTCTGTTACCTTCATTCCCTGTTCGGCGACATCAATATTCGCTAACGCAAGAGTTTCCACTAATGCTTCAACGACATCAATCAATGTCATCGGATCCATCCACAGATGCGGGTCCTCGGCCCCCACACTTTGGTCCGCATCACTCGGATCCGCACCTTCGCCTTCACCAACTAGTCGAACCTTGATGTGATCTGTGGCCACAAATACTGAAACTTTTTCTTTCAACGCTTGCTCAATAACATCTGCCAGTCCGCCTTCAAGACCAAGTCCGTTGGTCACCACAAGATCAGCGTTATTCAACGTCTCAATGTCTTTGGCCGAAGGTTGCCATTGATGCGGATCGACGCCGTTGGGCATCAGCACCGTGACTTGAGCAGAGGATCCAACAACCTCACTCACGAGTGAGCCCAAAATTGAATAGGTGACGACGATCTGTGGAAGATCGTCATCTTGCGAAGGCGAGGCATCTTTCCCACAGGCGGCCAAGGCGAAGAATACGGTCAGGGCCAGCAAAATGCGCAGAACCGGGCGACGAGTGTGGGTCATAGCCATAATGATAATGATTCCCAAATATGATTTACAACCTCATGGACCCGCTTCGGCGCACTAGGAACTACCTTTAGATCGTGCTTTCTGACTTCCTGCATCCCTTCGCAAAGCCGACTCGCACGGATTTTCGCACCTTGGTTCGCGGCCAGGGTTCAGTTGTCTACGACAACCACGGCAATCAGTACATCGACGCCATGGCCAGCCTTTGGTATTGCGCCGTCGGACACGGTCGTAGCGATATGGCGCAAGCGATTGCCCGTCAAGCGGGGACCTTGGCTGCGTATTCAACTTTTGATCCATTTACAAATGAACTTGCCGAAGAACTTGCCCAGAAACTGGTCGCTATCGGACCGATTCCCAAGAGTCGTATCTTTTTTACATCCTCAGGTTCAGAGTCCGTTGACTCGGCGATGAAACTGGCGCGACTGGCTCACGTTCAGGCGGGCCACCCAGAACGAACTCTGATCATCTCGCGACAGCGCGGCTATCACGGCACGACCTATGGCGGAACCAGTGCTCAAGGCATTCCCCCGAATCGCGAAGGCTACGGACCTTTGGTCGGTGACGTTGAGCAAGTTGCTGCCGATGACATTGAAGCCATGGCCACGCTGATGGCACAACGGGGCAATACCGTGGCCGCCGTACTTGTTGAACCTTTGCAGGGCGCTGGCGGAGTCTTTCCACCGCAAGACGGTTATCTGCAAAGTTTGCGTCGCCTATGCGATCAACACGGTGCCTTTTTAATCTTTGATGAAGTCATTAGCGGCTTTGGACGACTCGGTACTTGGTTTGCCGCTGACCATTACAAAGTTGTGCCGGACTTAATGACCTTTGCGAAGGCTGTGACTTCTGGTTACCAGCCTTTAGGTGGCGTCTTTGTTGGACCTGCAGTTCGCGCACCGCTCGAAGCAGATGCAAACTTTTTCTTGCGTACAGGCTTTACATATTCCGGTCATCCAACAGCATGTGCGGCAGCGCTGAAGAACATTGAGATTCTTGAACGCGAAGATTTATTGGCACGCGCAGTGCATATCGGAAAGCGTCTGTCGAGTGGACTGCAATCTCTAGCCGACGACGGGCTGATCGCCTCGGTCCGTGGCGACGGGGCGGTGTGGGCAGCTTCACATCATCCACATCGTGATCCAATGATGATCCGCGACAAAATGTTGGACCTTGGAGTGATCACTCGCGCGATCGGTGCCGATGCAAATACCTTTTGTCCACCGCTTGTTACCAGCGATGCGCAGATTGATCAGATCGTTGACACCCTCGCTACAGTTCTCAGTGCACTATGAGCCGCCCGACGTTTAACCCTTTCGACCCAGTATTTCGCGCTAACCCATATCCCTTTTATCAGGCCTTACGCGAACAAGATCCGGTGCACACCACTGACGTAGGCAACATCGTCTTGACACGCTATGAAGATGTCTCCACGACACTTCGAAGTAATGATTTCAGCCGTGATATTGAGGCCTCAGCCAATGAGCCCACTGACCCACTGTGGATTGCAAAACGCGAACGCCGAAAAGGTCGCGAGGGAGCGAAAACAATTCTCAACCTTGATCCCCCAGATCACACGCGCTTACGTCGACTGGTGAGCAAAGCCTTTACTCCAACTGCGATTGACCGATTGCGCCCGCGGATTCAACAGTTGGTGGATGATGTCTTGGATAAGGCCGCAAAAAATGGCGGTATGGAACTCGTCGACGAGATGGCCTTCCCGATTCCTTTCCAAGTGATCTCAGATCTATTGGCGATGCCCACAGATCGTTCCGATGAATTACGCGAGTGGGGTCAACTGATCACTCTCTCGTTGGAACCAACCTCAACTCTTGAAGACCTCGATCGAACCGATGGGGCTTTGAACGAAATGATCCCCTACTTGTTCACAATCATTGAAGATCGACGCTCTCATCCTGGCGATGATCTGCTGTCGGCCCTGATCGCCGTTGAAGACGAAGGAGACAATTTAGGCCTTGATGAACTGATCTCTTTCGTCGTACTGTTGTACATCGCTGGTCACGAGACGACCGTCAATCTGATTGGCAATTCCATCAACGCTTTGCTGCGCTTCCCCGACCAGTTATCTCTGTGGCACAACAATCCGAGCCTTGCGAACCGTGCCGTTGACGAACTTCTACGCTTTGACGGACCAGTCCAGCAGACAGTTCGCGTTCCGATCGTGCCCATGACTTATCAGTCATTACAAGGACCTGTCACCGTCCAACCAGGAACAATCGTGACGACACTCTTGGGTGCTGGCAACCATGATCCAGCGATGTTCGCTGATCCGCATATTCTCAAACTTGATCGCGCCAACTCCAATCGTCATCTCGCTTTCGCTGGCGGCATTCACTATTGCTTGGGTGCGAGTCTGGCAAAGTTAGAGGCCGAAATCGCCGTCGGATCAATGGTCGCCAGATTTCCGAATATGCATGCTGTGGGCGACATCACTTGGCGCGATCGTCTCACCATTCGCGGCGTTGATCACTTGCAATTAGAGTTCTAAAAACTCACGAACGAGTTTTGTATTTCACAGCCCTATTGCCATTTTCGTCTCGAGTGTCAAACTCCTCGGACAAATCCTCAATCCATTGAATGGAACCTGAACGCTCCATGAGATCGGGCGCCACCACTAAAGCGGCAATTGCGCGACCAACACCAAGAGTCGTCTGTGCCGCGGTGAGGTCCATGCCACGGTCACCCGAAACTGCCTGAATAAATTCGGTCGCCACGGAGCCTGGATAGATAGAACAACACGCAATTCCCTTGGGCTTGAGTTCCAAAGCCATGTCCGCACTGAGGCGATTGAGACCCGCTTTGCCGGCACCATAGGAAGAACTGAAGTGATATGAACTTCCTCCAGGCGACGAGACATTCATAATTGAGCCCCCTGCACCAGCGGCGAACAGCAGTGGCGCAGCATGCCACGAAGCCACGTAATGTGCCCTCAGACCGATCCCTACTTGATCGTCCCAAATGCTGATCGGATGATCCCAGAAGCCACCGCCCCAGGCTGGAGGATCGGGAATCTTGTAGACGTTGTTGACCAACACGTCGATCTTGCCAACTTCATCTTTGATTCGTGCAAAGAGGGCGGCGATCTGCGCATCATCACCGTGATCAACCTGCACTGCGACACCTTTGCCACCCGCATCATTGACCATCTTCACTGTGGTGTCAATTGTCAGTGGTCCAGTACCGGCACTACGACCCGTGATATACACCGTGGCACCTTTTTCAGCCAAGGCGATTGCAGTTCCTCGTCCAATGCCTCGACTTGAACCAGTCACTACGGCAATTTTGCCCGCAAGTTCTCCGCTCACTGACGCGCACCACTTGCAGCAGTGAATTCAACTTCAAGGTTCGTCAAACCGCGCAGCATAAAGCTCGGGAAGTACTCATATTTGTTTGAGTCCGACAGAGTGATTGTGTCAATGCGCTTCGAGAGTTCTTCAGCAGCAACCTTGCCCTCAAGTCGCGAGAGATTGGCACCCAAACAGAAATGAATTCCCTTGCCAAAGGCTAGGTTCTCGCGCAGGTGCTCACGGTCGGGGTTGAAGCCGTCTGGATCGTCGTACAGGGCCTCATCACGATTAGCCGAGGCAAAGACAATGATGATTCGTTGGCCCTTAGTCAGTTGTACGCCACCAAGTTCAGTGTCCTTGGTGAGAATGCGCCACATGCCTTGCGTGGGTGTCGAAAGGCGCAAGGTTTCCTCAACGACTTTTTCAGCACGTGATGGATCTGCCTTGAGTTTTTCCCATTCAGCAGGATTCTCTGCCAGCAGGCGAATCATCTCTGTCAATGTCTTAGTAGTGGTTTCATTTCCGGCCACCAACAATTGCTGCACAATGCTCAACATCTCAGCCATATCAAGTTGACGCTTATCCGTCACTTCTGGATCATCGTCATCAATCGATGCGTTGAGCAAATTAGTCAACAAGTCGTCCTGTGGTTCAGTGCGACGCAAATTGATCTGCTCAGCAAAATAATGCTGAAACTCATTGACACCATATTCGGCTTGAACGCGTTGTTCAATCGTGATGTTTGTCCCGATGCCAGCAATTGAATCATCAGACCAGCGCTTGAAGTCCGCCAGACGATCATCAGGCACATTCAGCGCCTTAGCAATGACGCGCACGGGCAATGGCACGCCGAACTCCTTGACGAATTCAATGCGACCCTTATCAATCCACGAATCAATCAAACCAACGGTAATTTCACGAATGATTGGTTCCATCTCGGCGATCACCTTGGGGTGAAAAGCGCGAGCTACGAGGCGTCGATAGCGGGTGTGATCGGGTTGATCAGCAGTCAGCATGGTTGGCACACGTGGGTAACCCGCAGCCATCACATCGGCGAACTTTTCACGGTCCGCTGAACTCAATGGCATACCTGAGCCACCGAACAACGATGAATACGTCTGCGGGTCACGCAGCACTGTCATCACCAAGTCATGTTTCGTGACTAGGTGCACACCGATGCTCGGCACTGGGTGCACCGCTGAGTCGGCACGCATTTGGGCGTAGTGCGGAAATGGGCACTGTTGCGTCGTGGGATCAAATGGGTTAAAGGTACTGATGTCGATGGTCATGATGTTCTCCGCTCACATTGAAAATTTATTTACCTGAAAGTCGTTCAACGACTGGAATCACTGAATCCATCACGGATGCACCGAAACTTGTGTAACTAATACCAAACCGTTCGCGCCGCTCAACAATGCGGTCACAGATTTCATCCACTGAACCAATCAGCACATTGGGATGCTCAGCAAAAACTTCGGGAGTCATGCCGAACATTGGCGCCATCTTGGCACGCGTGCCTGCACCATCTGGAGTGACCACTGTGAAGTAGGCGGCTATTTCAATTTCAATCTGATCAAAACGCGTGCCGGCCCCGTCGCGAATCCACTGAATTTTCTGATCTGTGTGTTCCGCCGTTGACGAGCCGATACCTTCGGCACCCAATTTGCCCGAAGAGTTGTTGAAGTTGAGGCTGACGATGTCGGCTTCACGACCAGCAATGGTCAAAATACGTTTTGCTCCCCCACCGATCATGATCGGTGGCCCTGCTTTAGTGAATGGCTTGGGCACTGCTTCAAATCCGACAGCGTGGACGTGAGTGGTGTCGATATTCAGTTCACCTTCGGCAAAAGAAGCACGGAGCAAACCAATGACTTCCTCAAAACGGTCTAGCCGCACTCCCGCACGATCAAAAGGTATTCCGACGGCCTCATATTCACCTTGTAACCAACCCGCGCCTAAACCAAGTTCGAGTCGTCCTTCGGAAAAAAAGTCAAGGGTGGCAACTTCTTTGGCCAGCATCACTGGATTGCGATAGTCGACGCAAAGGACGCGACAACCCACCTTGATGGTGCTCGTAGCCTCAGCTGCCACTGCCATTGCGGGAATCGCCGCCACAGTTTGCACGGGGTGACCAGTCGCCGCCAAAGCGGGTCCCGGACCAATGATGTGATCAGCAAGATGGAAAGAAGAAAAGCCAGTGGATTCGGCTTTGCGCGCCAGTTCTCGCCATTGCTTGCCTGACTCTGGGGCGTACGCCTGCAGACCAAATCTAAAAGGATGACTCATGCTGGCACTTCCAAAATCGTGACGGCTCCATTATCACCGTTGACTTCGATCAATGAACCATCGATGATTCGCACAGTGGCATCGGTAGCCGACACAACGCATGGAAGACCAAGTTCGCGACTCACGATGATGGCGTGGCTAATAGCCGCCCCCACATTGACGACGACTGCTCCACAGGACATGAACAATGGTGTCCATGCGGGATCAGTATTCGGAGCGATCAAAATATCGCCGGGCTCAAGGTCGCCTGGTTCCGTGGGATCAAGAATGACTCGGGCTCGGCCAACATATTGACCGGTGCAGCCAGGGACTCCCTGAACAACGTCGCCAACTTGAGCCCGGGTCGCTGAGGACTGACCCTTCTTTTTGTATTCACTGAGCGGGGGCACGATGCCGTTCTTAATGAAGAAAGGTGGCTCAAGAAGTTGCAAGGCTTGCCATTGTGCATGGCGTTGGGCGAGAACTTCCGTCAACGATGTTGGGTTGAACAAGAATTCATCAAGTTCAGAATCAAGCAAAGCAAATACGTGATGTGGATCCTTCAAAGTACCTTGTGCTGCGCGTCGCAGACCCAATTCACGAAATGCCATACGGACTTCGTGAAGCGCGCGAATGATATTTGTCTTGGTCCGCTCACGAATTGCCATTTGTGAACTGGCGGTCAATGCGCCTTCTAATTGTCCGGCCAACTCATCGCCGAGTGGGCGAACTTTGTTGCGCACGTCTTGCGTCAAAGCCTGACGCTCTTGAGCCTTGCGGGCATTGCGAATGGTGGGTGACTCACCATCTTTCTGCAAACGAATACGATCGATCACCGCAATGGCATATGCCGGCTTTGTCTCCCATGTATCGGCGCTGATCTCCCACTCATTGGGACCGCGCGATCCAAATTCAACGAGAAACTGCTCGAACTGTGCTTGGAAATGTTTTACTTCACTATCGGTTGAAGACGACAGACGATCGACGAGACCCGTCAAGCCAGCATTGAACTCTTTGCTCACCGCAGCAGAAGCATTCACAATGCGCGACAAATCCCACATCCGATAACTAGGTTCAGCAGAGTCAACATCTCCGATACCTGCCAACAACTTCATCGCAGTTTCTGGTTCACCAATTGCCGCACAAATGGCACCCAAAATTCCAGGTGCGATGGCTGAGTCAGACGAGGGAGGGGTATGACTATCAAATAATTTGCGCAGCAATGGCTGCAACATGCGGGCCCGTGTGAGAAGTCCAGCATCGCTCAATGTTGCTAAATCTGGCCGACCCCGACGCAACTCAATGGTCATCTGCTTTTCGGCATCAACTTCAGGAATTGAGGTATTGGTCATCACCCATCCGAGGTGAGCCAAGATCCCTTCGGCCATTTCTGGACGTTCATCAAGCGGATGCGCCTCATAGGGCGGGACTTCGGGGTGATCCCCAAAGAAGGCAAGATCTAATTGCTCGACAGTGAGTAGCGGACTGCGCACAGCCTGCATGCGCACATTGGCCAAGTTGATGTAGAAATAACCAGCGAAAAAGCCGCATACTTCAGGTTCGCCGTTGGTGAATTCATCAAGGGTGTAATTCCCTCCCCGCACATAACCGTCACGCCAACCAAGCAAGATGCCGTTTTCCCAGCAGAATTGCTGGCTCAGAGGACTAGCCGAAACGCTCAGGACTTCGCCAGCATTGGCTCGGGTGTAGTGCGGCCAACGCTTACTTGGCGCCCTATCAGTTATCCAGCGATCAGCCATTTTTGGTCCCTCCCCTGTGCAAGTCATTGCGACCAACATCTCCCCCTAGAAACTAACCGATTGATTAGTTCTGACGCTACGCCGAGGGTCATTAGCCCCAAGTTGAGATATTTAATCCCGTGAGTCCGCGTAAAACGAAGGAGTCGCCATAGTGAAAATCGTTATCCGCCGCCAGCGAAAAAGGCTCAAGAGTTTCCAAAATTAGTTGGATTGCTATACGTGCCTCACTTCGCGCCAGTCCCGCACCTGGGCAGAAATGCTCCCCGTTGCCAAAGGCCAAGTGCTCCTTCACATTCAATCTTTCGGGATCGACTTGGTCAGGATCGGCGAATTTGCAGCCATCTCGGTTGGCCGAGGCAAAAACGAGCCAGAGATGGTCACCCGCTGGGATTGACGTCCCCGCAATCTCAACATCAACTTTGGTTTGACGGAATAAACCGCCAACAGGGGCTTCAAAGCGCAACATCTCCTCAATCAGACCATCAATCAGCGCGGGTTCTCGCCGTACGCGCTCTTGAAGTTCAGAATCTTGCGCCAAACAGCGAATCATGTTGGTAATCAGATTGGTTGTTGTTTCGTTGCCGGCGACAAGAAATTGTTGCAACATACCCAATTGCTCATCATCAGTTAACTTTTCCCCATCAATATCGGCGTTAGCAATATCCGATAACAGGTCATTCGTAGGAACTGCCTGGCGCTGGGCGATTTGACTCAAAAAGTATTCAGCAAATTGTTTTGTCGATAACAAGAAACCTTTGACCTGCTCGGTGGACGGCGAATGGTTGCCCACGGGCATCACGATGTCATTTGACCATCTCTTAAAGGTCGCCAAATCCTCACCGACGACACCGAGTGCTAAGGCAATGATGGTCATCGGTAGTCCAACAGTGAAACGCTCGACGATATTCACCCGTCCAGTTTTGGCAAGATCGGCTTGAACATCTGCCAAGAGTCGCGTTGCGACCTCCGTGATGGCTGGCTCCATGGCGCGGATACGGTCTGGACGAAACGCAGGATTGACCAACTTGCGTTGGCGGCGATGATCAGGTGGATCGGCGTTCAATAAGACCGCAACTCGGCCTCGGCTCATCGCCGATGAATCAAGAACGGCTGCCATCTCAGGGTCCTGCATCAACTCCATGATTCCCTTCATCAGGGCCTCTCCCGCCACCTGCGGGCCGGTTGGATTGAGGCTGGAGAAGCGCTCAGTATCTCGCAAAATCGAGCGCACATCGTCATAACGCGTGATGATCCATGCCCCCAAGTCCGCATTGAAGACAAGTCCGTCGGTCTCTCGCAGACCCGCAAAGATCGGATATGGGCAAGCGATCGCTCCTTGATGGCGATGGATTAAATCATCAATGACGAAGGTCTCGGGCTCATTGCTCATAACTTGTCTCGTTTCGGAAAGTAAATCGACCTCTGGTCTGTTTATAAACTAATCCAGCGATTAGTTTATAAACAGAGCCGTGGGGTCAAGGTTCACCGAAAAAGGGGTAAAAAGTGTCGCTAGACAATTCATTGAACGTTACGGACGACTTATCAACGGATGGTATTTCTACTCATCTAACCTTTTGCCGTTTCTGCCATGCCAGTTGCCCGATCGAAGTCGATCTACAAGGTGGTCAAGCAGTTGCCATCAGAGGAGTTCCCGAGGATCCAATTTTCGCTGGCTATACATGCATTAAAGGGCGACAGATCCCCGAGCAGATGACTCACCCTCAACGTTTGTTGAAATCATTACGTCGCCGTCCCGATGGCACATTTGAAGAGCTCTCCTCATCTGAGGCTATGGATGAGATCGCGACGCAATTACGTCGGATCATTGACACCTATGGTCCGCGCTCGGTTGCCTCATATACAGGTACGGGCGGATATCAGAACTCGCTAGCGGTCCCGGCTGCTCGCGCCTTTCATCAAGGTTTTGACTCACCCTCTTTTTACACCTCAGTGACGATTGATCAACCTGCTAAAAGCACTGCACCTTTTCGTGTCGGCATTTGGGAAGCCGGCTATCATGATTTCAGCAACGCCGATGTATTGCTAGCAATTGGCTACAACCCGATGGTGTCAAGTTTTTCACCAGTCGGTGGCCTGCAAGGCACCAACCCATATGTGGTTTTGCGCGAAGCAAAAAATCGGGGCATGAAACTTATTGTCATTGATCCTCGTCGCACTGAGTTTGCAACGCAGGCCGATATCCACCTCGCCCCCAAACCTGGCGAGGATCCAACCTTGATGGCAGGCATCTTGAAAGTAGTCATTGACGAAGGTCTTTTCGATCATGAGTTCTGTGACTTGTGGGTTTCTGACCTAGCCCAACTCGCTGATGCGGTCTCTACATTCACTCTGGATTACGTTTCCACTCGTTGCGATGTGCCCGCCGACGACATAGTTGCCGCAGCACGGATGTTCGCCACCGCGCAACGCGG
The DNA here is from genome assembly GCA_014190215.1 of Actinomycetes bacterium. GTDB lineage: Bacteria > Actinomycetota > Acidimicrobiia > Acidimicrobiales > Ilumatobacteraceae > Casp-actino8. The sequence continues at coordinate 19,918 of BJGB01000022.1, forward strand.
CACAAGCGGGACTGGGACTGGGCCGAGTATGGCCCCACACTCAAGTCTCACAGAACACCTTTCCATTGCTCTAAATACGATTTGTGGACGCGTCAATCGCGAGGGAGATTCGCTTGAGAGCGGTTACTTCTTGTATCCAGAGACCCCTCGTCGTGCTCAAGTTCATGCGGCTCGAACTCCTGCCACGGGAGCGCCATCACGGATGCGCAACCTGCGCGGTATCCGCGGTGAAATGTTGACAACGACATTGGCTGAAGAAATTTTGACTCCAGGCGACGGACAGGTTCGTGCCCTGATTGTGAGCGGAGGCAACCCTGTCGTGGCGTGGCCCGATCAAGAACTTACAGTTGCGGCGATGAAGGACCTTGAACTTCTCGTGGTCGTTGATCATCGCATGTCAGCAACTGCTGAATTTGCTGACTATGTCATCGCCCCAACGTTGTCCCTAGAGCGAGCCGATATCCCCCACCTCATGGATCGCTGGTTCCGCGCTCCGTACACCAACTACACCGATGCCATTACAGAGCGTGCAGGCGATGTACTCAATGAATGGGAAGTATTTTGGGAGCTTTCAAAACGCCTCGGTTACCCACTTCCATTTCCTGGTGGTGACACCCCAATGGATGAGCGACCCAGCGATGATGAGATGATCGATCTTGCTTACGCTGGTTCGCGCATGCCGATGGATGAAGTGCGAGCAAACCGTAGAGTTGTGCATCCCGATAAGGCGATGATCGTTTCTGCTGCTGATCCCACGTGTACAGCAAAGTTCACCGTTGCACCCGATGACATTGTTGCCGAATTAGGCGAAGTGCATGTAGAGGGCGATAGCGCTGTCGCCCTAGGCGTTGACCCGTCTCTGTACCCATTCCGCCTGGTCAGTCGTCGCCTGAAGCATGTTCTCAATTCTTACGGTTCGAGTTTGTCTGTTTTGGGAGCGAAAGGTACGAGTAACTCGGCCTACATGAACCCGCAAGACATGCTTGATCATCAATTGGTGGAAGGTGA